>NZ_JACUZX010000018.1:0-112783 GCF_014851575.1 Rhizobium sp. RHZ02 | reverse complement strand
TGAAAGCGAAAGGAAAGCCCGGAAAGGTCGCTCTCGTCGCGGTCATGCGAAGGATGATCATAATCCTCAATGCCAAAATGAGAGACTATCGAGCAACGGTGATTGACGCCTAACACCGTTGCTTTTTAATTGCCGAGAGACACTTAGCAATTTGCGGCCTATCTCAGCGGTTAGAGGCTTCCCCGCACCGAGACCCACTATAAACGATATGCCGGCGGCTGGGACCGCCGGTTCTTCTTATTGTCGATGCTCACGCCGCCTGCGGCACCGGCCCGACATAGATCGACCGAGGACGGATCAATCTGCCTTCCAGCGCCTGCTCGCGCGCATGCGCGATCCACCCCACGGTCCGGCCGATCGCGAATACGCCGGTGAATGATTCGCGCGGAAAGCCCAGCGCATCGAGCAATAAGGCGGTGTAGAACTCGACGTTGACGTCCAGCGGCCGGTCTGGCTTGCGCTCCCTCAGGACAGCAAGCGCCGCACGTTCGACGGCTTCCGAGAGCTCCACGCGCTGGCGATCGACCTGCCCAGCCAAGACGAGCGGTCGCAGCGCCTTCTTCAATGCATCGGCGCGCGGATCACGCACCCGGTAAATGCGGTGACCGAAGCCCATCAGGCGTTCGCCGCGATCCAATGCTCCACCGAGCCACCCGCGTGCATTCTCGCTGGCTCCGATCTCATCGAACATATCGAGCACAGGCCCCGGCGCGCCGCCATGCAAAGGTCCTTTAAGCGCACTTATCGCCGCGAGCACTGATGAAGTGAGGCCGGCCCGCGTCGAGGCGATGACGCGCGAAGCGAAGGTCGAGGCGTTCAAGCCATGGTCGGAAATGGTCACAAGATAGGCGTCGAGAGCAGCCTTCTGCTCCGCACTCGGCATCCTGCCTGTGAGCATGCGCAGGATGTCGGCTGCCTGGGGTAGCGAAGCGTCCGGGGCCACGGGTTCGTTGCCGGCCTGCAGACGGAGTATCGCCGGCAGGAAAACTGCGGGCGCTGCCAGCAATCGAAGCGCCGCTTCGAAGTCCTCGCCATCTGGCAGGCGAGCGATGAGAGCGCGCATCGCGTCCACTGGCGGCAAGGCCAGCAGGTCCGATTGGAGGGCCGCCACATGGGCAAATATGCGCACCCGCATTTCACCCAACCAATCGCCGAGTTCTGCAGGACCAAAATGCCGTTCCGTCAGGCCGTCGAGCAACAGCGCGGCAACACTTTCATAGGTTGCTGTCGATACGAGATGATCGAGCGACACGCCACGGATGATCAGGCGGCCCGCTTCGCCGTCGACATCGGAGAGCTGCGTTTCCGCTGCGATAACATCTTCCAAACCGTTTTTCATGGTGTTTTCTCCTTTACGTGCAACAGGATCAAGCTTAGATTGATTGACGTCAATCTTGATGCAAATGATCAATGTAAAGAGGACAAAATGCTTTGGCTGACAGCCGAGCAGGCGCTCGAGAAACTCGGAACCAAGCCACAAACGCTGTACGCCAATGTGAGTCGCGGCCGTATCCGGGCCAAAGCAGATGCCAGCGATCCACGGCGAAGTCTTTACAATGCGGTCGACGTCATGCGGCTTGCCGCACGTCACGCTGGCCGACGAAAGACCGAGACAGTTGCGGCAGACGCCATCCAATGGGGCGATCCCGTGTTGCCATCTGCCATTTCCACCATTCTGGATGGCCGACTCTACTATCGCGGCCGTGATGTGGCGACATGGGCGGAACATGCGACGCTCGAGGAGACCGCGGCACTTCTGTGGAAGTCCGGACCGATTACAGCCGCAGCAAGCGAGTCTTCTGAAACTGCACCGTCGTTAGAGCGGGCATTTGTTTTGCTCGCACAGCGCGTGACCCGCGACTTACCGACTCTCGGCAGAGCGCCAATCGTACTGCAAGCCGAAGCAGAAAGTATTCTTTCGATCGTGGCCAGTGTCCTTGCTCCAGATGCGGCAGCTTCACCATTGCATCTGCGCCTCGCCACCAGCTGGTCCAGGCCAGAAGCCGCCGATTGCATCAGGCGCGCGCTTGTGCTCCTTGCCGATCACGAGCTCAACGCGTCGACCTTTGCCTCGCGAGTGGCTGCTTCTTCAGGCGCAACGCTATCGGCCGCGGTCCTGTCGGGCCTATCGACTTTGAGCGGACCGCTCCACGGTGGCGCCTGGCATGGCGTCGCCTCGTTGATCGCAGAGGTCGACGCGCTCGATGCCAGTCAAGCAATACGGCAGGCGTTGACACAGGGAAGACCGCTGCCGGCGTTCGGCCATCCTCTGTATCCGGATGGAGACATCAGGGCAAAGGCGCTGATGGCTCAGTTCGACTTGCCGCCGAGCTACGCCGAACTGGCGACCGCGGGACAAGAGATCGTCGGGGAAGGCGTCAACATCGATTTCGCGCTGACAGCCATGAGCGCCGCCTTCGATCTTCCCGATGATGCGCCCCTCGTGATTTTCGCGCTCGCGCGAACCGTCGGGTGGCTCGCTCATGCCATGGAGCAGATCGAGAGCGGCCACCTTATTCGCCCGAGGGCGCGCTATACTGGACCGGCAATCGAAAGACCGCTTAAGACATAGACAATGTCGGATAGGCGTTGACGTTTTGACATGCGTGCTGCAGCTATCAGCGTATGATGCCGTCGCACGCCCGGGCTGTCCGGCCATGCATTCAGGTAGGGGACGAATATGCTTGTGAACTCCAGAATGCTCCTGGCGCTGGCCGCGTGGGCAAGCGCTGCCTGTCTATTCAACTCAGATCCGGCACTTGCGCAAGCGAACGGATGCACGATGGCGCGCGTGGCGGGAACGGCGCGACAGATCATGCGGTGCGCGGATGGCGTGACGATCACCGCCGAGGCGGGGGCTCGCTTCAACGTCGTCGACCGCAATCACGACGGGCGACCGGACACGGTCTCGTTGCGCAACAAGGCCGTGCTCGTCGATGTCGACCGGGCGCGGCACCCGGACGGATTCGAGGTCGTCACACCACAGGCAATTGCCGCCGTCCGCGGCACACGTTGGGTTGTCGATGTCAAGAACGGCACGACCTCTGTCTTAGTCGTACGCGGACGCGTAGCGGTCGGCCGTCCTTCGGCAGGAGCAGCAGCACGCGTCGTGCTGAATGAAGGCGAGGGTGTTGATGTCGCGCCGGGCAGCGCACCGCTCACCGTCCGCCGCTGGCCGCCGGCCCGTAGCGCGGCCCTGCTCGCCCGCCTCGGCCAATAACGCCGATGCAGGGCAGACGGCTCCTGGTCACGATTGCTCTGCTGCTATCCGCGCTCTGGGGCGGCCTCCTCGGCTATATGCATCTTTCGGGAAGCATGAGTTTCCTCGACCGCCTCGAAGCTTCCCTTACTGACGTGCGAAGCACGGTGATCGGCGCAAAGGAGCCTCCGCCGGTTACCAGTATTGTTGCGATTGACGACCAGACTGCCGTCGACAACGGCTATCCTCTCAATCGGGCAACGCTTGCCCGCGTGGTTGCCGCCGTCGGCGCCTTCAAGCCAAAGGTCATCGCACTTGATCTTTTGCTGGTTGATCCCGGACCAGAAGAGGGAGATGCGGCGCTTGCCGTGGCGCTCCATCAGAGCCCCAGCGTGATCGCCGCCGCAGGCGTCTTCCCGAAAGACACACAGGCGGTCGATCACGACGCCAATGATCCGCTGGCAGCGATACCGGCAGCCAGCCAGATGCTGTTGCCTCTAAGTCGCTTTTCCGACGTTGCTGCTATTGGCGTCGTCAACGTCGCCACCGACGAGTCAGGCACACCGCGTTTCATTCCGCTGATCTCGCGTGGCGGCGCACGAGTCGATGCCTCATTTCCGTTGCGGGTGGCGTCACTGGCACTGGGTATCAATCCGGCATTCTCGCCTGGCGGGCTTGCGCTCGGCGATCGGCATCTGCCGACCGACAACGGGCAGCGCCTGCCGATCACCTTCTATGGTCCACGCGGCACCATTCCGACATTCAGCGCGGCGGATGTGCTGGCCGGCAACCTCCCCGCCAAGGCAATAGAGGACAAGATCGTCGTGATCGGCTCCACGGTGACGGGCGGTGGCGACGTCTTCCCAACCCCATTCGATCCGGTATTGCCGGGCGTCGAGGTGATGGCGACGGCAGCGACGCATCTGATTGCTGGCGACGGCATCATCAGGGACCGCAATGTGCGCCTGCTCGATTCGCTGATCGCGGTGGGTCTGCCGGTGCTGTTGATCAGCCTGCTTGCGTGGCGACGCAGCGCCATCGGCTACGCTATCATTGCGTCGGCGGCGCTTGCATGGGCCGCCCTGAACGTTGTCGCCTTCGCGCACGGCTATTGGTTCAGTGCGGCATTGCCAATCGCAGCGGCGCTGCCGCCCGTGCTGCTTTTCGGCGCCGCCGAGATCTGGATGGATCGTCGCCAGGCCGCACACTTTGCGGCGCAAAGCGACCTCCTGCAGCGCATCGAGGCCCCGGGCCTGGGAGAGTGGCTCGCCCGCGATCCCAACTTTCTCGCAAAGCCGGTCCGGCAAGACGCCGCAGTCGTCTTCATCGACCTCTCCGGCTTCACCGGCTTGAGCGAAGCAATCGGCGCGACGAATGTCCGCGAAGTTCTCAGCGACTTTTTTGAACTGGTCGACGAAGAGGCGCGCTCGCACGGCGGCGCGGTCACCAGCTTCATGGGCGATGGAGCGATGATTCTTTTCGGCTTGCCGCAACCGGCCGATGACGATGCCGCGCGAGCCGCCGCGTGCGCCGTTCGCCTGTGCGGGCGAATGCGTCCCTGGCTTGCAATACATCCCGCGCTGAGCGGCCGAAAGACTGGTTTCAAGGTTGGAGCTCATTGCGGTCCGGTCGTTGCCTCGCGCCTAGGAACCGGCAGCCGCCAGCAGATTACCGCAACCGGTGACACCGTGAATGTCGCCAGCCGCCTGATGGAGGTCGCGGCAGAGTGTGGTGTCGAACTGGCGTTGAGCGCCGCACTGATGAAGGCGGCAGGCGCCGATAGCGCGCCGCTTCGCGCCGGCCAGCTCGAGGGCCCTGCAAAAGCACGCATTCGTGGCAGAAGCGAAGGCATCGACGTGTGGCTATGGCAGGGACATCCGCTTTGACATTTGCCGCCTGACCAAGTAGGAACGGCCAACTTCTCCACCGGCAATTGCCGGCCAGGGCGCAACATGCGCGTGAGACTTCCGAAAGATAGACAACATGACAGATTTTAACGGCGTCGTTCCGGCGATCGCCAAGGCGTTGGTGAAGCGCGGTTACACCGAGCTGACGCCGGTTCAAAAGTCCATGCTCGACCCGGCGCTCGCCGCGTCGGACGCCCTCGTTTCGGCCCAGACCGGCTCCGGCAAGACCGTAGCCTTCGGCCTCGCGCTGGCGCCGACGCTGCTCCAGGACGCGGAACGCTTTGGCCCTGCAGCCGAACCGCTGGCTCTTGTGATCGCACCGACGCGCGAACTCGCGCTGCAGGTCAAGCGCGAACTCGAATGGCTTTATGAAGCGACGGGCGCGCTGATTGTCAGCTGCGTCGGCGGCATGGACATCCGCAGCGAGCGCCGTGCGCTGGAGCGTGGCTCCCATATCGTTGTCGGCACTCCCGGTCGCCTCTGCGATCATATCAGGCGCAATGCGCTCGACATTTCCGGCCTCAAGGCTGTTGTACTTGATGAAGCCGATGAAATGCTCGATCTCGGCTTCCGCGAAGATCTGGAGTTCATTCTGGATTCCTCCCCCGATGACCGTCGCACGCTGATGTTCTCGGCGACGGTTCCGGCAGCCATCGCGAAACTCGCGAAGAGCTATCAGAAGAACGCTGTCCGGATCGCAACGGCCACCGAGGAAAAGCAGCACGGCGACATCGAATACCGGGCTCTTGTCGTGTCGCCGAGCGACCGCGAGAACGCGATCATCAATGTCCTGCGCTACTACGAAGCGACCAACGCCATCGTATTCTGTTCGACGCGCGCGGCGGTGAACCATCTGACGGCCCGCTTTCACAATCGCAACTTCAACGTCGTCGCCTTGTCGGGCGAGCTGACGCAGAACGAGCGCAGCCATGCGCTGCAGGCAATGCGGGATGGACGCGCCCGGGTCTGCATCGCAACGGATGTCGCCGCCCGCGGTATCGACCTGCCGGGTCTTGACCTTGTTATTCATGCCGACCTGCCGACCAATCCCGAAACCCTGCTTCATCGCAGCGGCCGCACCGGTCGCGCCGGCCGCAAGGGCGTCAGCGCGCTGATCGTGCCGCTGAACCTCCGCCGCAAGGCAGAGCGTCTTCTCGACAACGCCGGCATCTCGGCCGCCTGGGCTCGTCCACCGTCAGCAGAGGAGGTCACAGCACGTGACGAAGTCCGTCTGCTTGCCGACCCCATCTTTGATGAAGCCTCGAGCGAGGAAGCCCAGGACCTGGTCAAGCGGCTTCTCGATACGCATGGCGCCGAAAAGCTCGCTGCTGCCTTCGTCAACCTCTATCGTTCGAACCAGTCCGCGCCGGAGGATCTGATCGAGGTCTCGGTCCAGGACAGCCGTGGCGGCAAGCGCCGCGAGCATGCCGAGAGTTTACGGGAGCCTTATCAGAAAGGTCCGCGCGACGACTTCGGCGCGAGCGTCTGGTTTTCGATTTCGGTCGGTCGCAAGCAGAATGCAGAGCCGCGATGGTTGATCCCGATGCTTTGTCGGAACGGCAATCTGACCAAGCGCGAGATCGGCGCGATCAAGATGCAGCCCGAGGAAACCTACGTCGAGATTTCCGCGGCCAGCGCCGACAGCTTCCTGCAGTCGATCGGTCCAAACAAGACGATGGAGCGCGGCATCCGCGTGACGCCGCTGAACGGCACGCCTGATTTCAGCAAACCTGCCGCCGCAAAACCCTATGCCGGCAAGAAGGCCTTTGGCGAGCGTCGTGAATTCACGGATGAGCGCCCCAAAGGCAATTTCCGCAAGGAAGCCCGCGGCGAGGGCGGGAGCGACGAGCGACGCGACTCGAAGCCTTGGGGCAAGAAGCCGGGCAAGCCGAAGTTCGAGGGCAAGGGCGGCAGCGGCCCTAAGCCCAAGTTCTCGAAAAAGAAGGCATAATGATCCCACCGGCGGCGCAGCCTTGCGTCGCCGCTTGAACCCGCGGAGAGGACAATGGCAGATACCATCGTTTTAACGGTTCCTGTTTTCAGTACCCTTTGCAATGAGGCGTTCAAGCTCCGGCGCGCGGTCTTTGTAGCCGAACAGAATGTACCCGCCGATGAAGAATTCGATGCGCTTGATCTTACTGCGCATCATGTCGTCGCGGTTGCAGGCGGTGAGGTCTGCGGGACGCTCCGGATCATCCATGCGAACGAGCATGTGAAGATAGGCCGCGTCGCCGTCGGCAAGGCATGGCGCGGACATGGTGTCGCAAGCGCGATGTTGACCTATGCGATGAACGAGCACCGATCTGCCCGTGAGAACCGGTTTTATCTGACGGCACAAAGCGATAAAATAGCACTCTACGAACGCTTCGGATTTGCCGCCTTCGGCGACGAATTCCCTGATGGCGGCATACCGCATCTGGCGATGAAGAATTATTGATCCGGCCGAGCGGAATGAGCGGACACCGCCATCCTGAGGCTGAACCAAATCGCGATGCTTTATTTCCGCGGGATGTCCGCGCCTTTATCGTCGAAAACCTTCACCTGAAACCCGCACCCGGCCTGCAGGAGATAGTTCTCTACACGGCTCATCCCGGCAGTGGGCTGTCGCGCCTCAGAACCAGCGACGCGGAGGATGCGCCGCCGTACTGGGCCTACAACTGGGCTGGTGGAACGCTGCTCGCTCGGCATATTCTGAATTATCCGGACATCGTTAGTGGCCGCCGCGTCCTCGATCTCGGCGCAGGGTCCGGCATCGTCGGGATCGTGGCCCGAAAATGCGGAGCATCCCTCGTGATCGCAGCCGAGATCGACACGAACGCTATCGCGGCGATCGGCCTCAACGCGGCAGCGAACGGCGTCGCGATCGAAGTGACGAGCGCTGACGTGCTTGCCGGCCCACCGCCGGATGTCGATGTCATCCTCGCTGGGGACGTCTTCTACAATCCCCAGCTTGCCGGGAGGGTTTTGCCGTTCCTTGCGGCCAGTCGCAAGGCAGGCGTCGATGTGCTCATCGGAGATCCACGCAGGCAGTCGCTGCCACTCGCAGCCCTAAACCTAGTCGCTGAATACGCTGTCCCCGATTTCGGCGACGGTTCGACCGGGCAGGGGGCGATCGGCGGGGTGTTCACTCTGGCGGACGCCCGCTGATCAAAGACGGCGTTTAGGCCGACGACGTTTCTTGTAGTTTAAGCAAGATCTCGAGCGCCAAATCCGCCATGGCGACTGGAACGAAGACATGATCGT
Source organism: Rhizobium sp. RHZ02 (assembly GCF_014851575.1). Taxonomy (NCBI): domain Bacteria; kingdom Pseudomonadati; phylum Pseudomonadota; class Alphaproteobacteria; order Hyphomicrobiales; family Rhizobiaceae; genus Rhizobium; species Rhizobium sp. RHZ02. Next base: position 104,434 of record NZ_JACUZX010000018.1, on the reverse strand, counting down.
GATGGTAGGCCGCTACCATGTTGCACGGGATTGAGCGGGCTGCCAACGCAGAAGCAACCGCGGCCGTCAGGCCGACACCTTCCAGCGACGAAAAGACTTCAAGAACGATACGCCGCATCGGCGCATCGCAATTAAAGCCGAGTTCCGCAGCTCGGCCTCTCGAGAGGATCAGGGAGGTCCCTTCGTGCTCGCGAAACCATGCAAGAGCATCGGGAACAGCAAGCTGTGCCACATCCTCGTCTGAGGTCACGCAGAATACGAACTCGCCATCCATGAGCGCAGGCGTCATGCGCGAAAGCATGGCCTGTGTGTCTTTGACAGCCTCCTTCGTCATCTCAATCCTGCTTTCTGTTCCCAGGAAACAATCAGGGCAGGCTCGACGACTCAGCCCAGAAGATCAGGCCTCAGCATTATCACCGGGCAGGGACTTCCGGCGGGCAGTTCCGGTGCATGCGGTGGACGAACGATCAAGCAGTCGGACTCGGCGAAGATCTTCATCATGGACGAGTCCTGCTTGGTGAACGGCTTTGTCGCCAGCGCGCCGGATGACGATCGCGACAGCGTGGCTCGGACGTAGTCCTGCCGCTGGTCGTTGGCACGAAGCGTCGCAGCCGCCTCTACGGTCGCCTCGCGTCTGACTGGTGGCAGCGAGGCCAGTTTCCGGATCAACGGTTCAAGGAACAGGATCCCGCAGACTAGGCTCGACACCGGATTACCAGGCAGGCCAATGACATGGGTTTCGCCGAGGCTGCCGACCATCAAGGGTTTGCCCGGGCGCATGGCAATCCGCCAGAAATCGAGCTTCATGCCCGATGCGAGCAGCGTTGCCTGCACCAGATCATGGTCGCCCACCGACGCTCCGCCGAGCGTCACGATGACATCGACCTCGGCCCGCCTTGCGCGCTCGACCGCCGCCGAAATCGCGGCTTTGTCGTCGGGGACGATTCCGAGGTCAAGAACCTCGGCGCCCGCCTTGCGGGCCATGGCAGCGATGCCAAAGGTGCTAGACGCAATGATCTGCGCGGGAGCGGGCGAGCTTCCAGGTGGCAACAATTCGTCGCCGGTCGCAAGCAACGCAACCACCGGCTTGCGCCGGACCTCAAGGGTCGCGTGGTTCATTCCGGCCGCCACGGTCAGGCGAGAGAAGTCCAATACAGTGCCGGCCTTCAGCACCGCTTCGCCTTCGAGAAAGTCCTGGCCGCGAGGCCGGACGTGCTGGCCGGGACGAACTGCAAAGGTCGTGCGGATGCCACCCTCGATTTTTTCCGCATCCTCCTGCAGCAAGACGCTATCCGCACCGGACGGAACCGGGGCGCCGGTGAATATACGGACGGTCTCGCCCTTGCCGACAACGCCCTCAAACCCGTGCCCGGCGGACGACATCCCTATGAGCTTCAACTGACTGCCGGGCTGAGGGGCGTCGTCACCGCGCAAGGCGTACCCATCCATCGCTGACGCGTCGAAAGGCGGCTGGGTCAACCGGGCTGCAACATCGGTCGCGAGCACACGACCGTCGGCCTCCGGCAAGGGGACTGTTTCAAGGGTCTCGATTGGCTCAGCACGCGACAGCAGGCGATCCTGCGCCTCAGCAACCGGCAGCAAGCTCATTTGCCGTACTCCGGATGACGAAAGTCTCCAGACTTGCCGCCAGATTTTTCGAGTAGCCGGATGCCTCCGATTTCCATGGCCTTATCGGCGGCCTTGGCCATGTCGTAGATCGTCAGGCAGGCGACGGAAACGGCTGTCAGGGCTTCCATTTCGACGCCCGTCTTGCCCGTCAGCTTTGCCGTTGCGGTGACGCGCAAGCCAGGGAGATCGGCATCCTCCGTGATGTCGACCGAGACTTTCGTCAACATCAGGGGGTGGCAGAGCGGGATGAGGTTGCTCGTCTGCTTGGCCGCCATGATGCCGGCAAGGCGCGCCGTGCCGATCACGTCGCCCTTTTTCGCGTTGCCCGCGCGAATGAGATCGAGCGTTGCCGTCGCCATCCGCACGTGCCCCTCGGCGGTCGCGATCCTTGTGGTTTCGGCCTTATCGCCGACATCGACCATATGCGCCTCGCCGGAGGCATCAATGTGCGTGAGACCGGATTGGCCGCTCATATCACTCGGCCGCCTGAGCGGCTTCGGCGAATAGGAGCGCGCGCGTCGCCGCCGTAACATCTTCTTTGCGCATCAGGCTCTCGCCAACCAGGAACGTGTTGATGCCTACCGCCTGTAGGCGCTTGCAATCCGCGTTCGTGAATATGCCGCTTTCGCCAACCAACAGGCGATCCTCTGGAACCATCGGCGCCAGCTTTTCGCTGACTTCGAGGCTGACTTCGAATGTCCGCAGATTGCGATTGTTGATGCCAACGAGCGGGGAGGAGAGCTTCAGCGCACGCTCCATTTCCTCGGCATCGTGAACTTCCACCAGTACATCCATGCCGAGGCCGAAGGCCTCGTCCTCGAGACGGTTTGCATCGTCATCGGAAAGCGACGCCATGATCAGGAGAATGCAATCGGCACCCCAGGCGCGGGCTTCTTGCACCTGATAGGTCTCGAACATGAAGTCCTTGCGCAGCGCCGGCAGCGAACAGGCGGCACGTGCCGCCATCAGAAATTCCGGCGCGCCCTGGAAACTTGGCGTGTCCGTCAACACCGAAAGACATGCCGCGCCTCCGAGTTCATAGGCCTTGGCCAGCGACGGCGGGTCGAAGTCGGGTCTGATCAGTCCTTTGGAAGGACTGGCCTTCTTGATCTCGGCGATCAGACCGTACTGGCCGGCCTCACGTTTTGCAACGAGCGAGCGGTGGAAGCCGCGCGGCGCCGATTGATCCGCCTGCATCGCCTTCAGGTCGGCCAGCGACACTTTCGTCTTTGCGGCGGCGATCTCTTCCCGCTTGTATAGTTCGATTTTCTTCAGGATGTCGGTCATGGCTCTATCCTAGTCGATGTCGTTCGACACGGCGACGAGTTTATCGAGGGCTGCCGCCGTCGCACCGCTATCCAGCGATTGCGCAGCAAGCCGCATGCCATCCTTCAGCATCTCAGCCTTGCCGGAGATCACCAGCGAGGCCGCTGCGTTGGCGAGCGCGATATCGCGGTACGCGTTCTTTGCGCCGCTCAGGACGTCGCGCAGCGCCGCCGCATTCACCACGCCGTCGCCACCCTTGATGGCTTCCAGCCGGCAAGGTTCTACGCCGAAATCCGCGGGCGACAGTTCGAAGGTGCGGATCTTGCCGCCCTCGAGTGCCGCGACGCTCGTCTGTCCCGTCGTGGTGATTTCGTCGAGGCCGTTGCCGTGGACAACCCACACGCTTTCCGAGCCGAGATCGCGCATGACCTCGGCAATCGGAACGACCCACTGCGGCGCGTAAACGCCAAGCAACTGGCGGCGGACACCGGCCGGATTGGAGAGAGGGCCAAGCAGATTGAAGATGGTGCGCGTGCCAAGTTCGACACGCGTGGGTCCAACGTGACGCATCGCAGAGTGATGCTGCTGGGCAAACATGAAGCCCACGCCAGCTTCGCGAATGCAGCGCGAGATCACCTCGGGCGTTACATCCAGCTTGACGCCGAGGGCAGCGAGGCTGTCGGCGGCGCCCGATTTCGAGCTCAGTGCCCGATTGCCATGCTTTGCAACAGGGACACCCGCACCGGCCACGATAAGGGCAGCCAGCGTCGAGATATTGTAGGTCCCGCTTGCGTCACCGCCGGTCCCGACGATGTCGATTGCATCCGCCGGGGCATCGACGGTCAGCATCTTGGAGCGCATCGTCGTCACAGCGCCGACAATCTCGTCGACCGTCTCACCGCGGACGCGCAATGCCATCAGGAAGCCCCCGATCTGCGAAGGGGTTGCCTGACCGGACATCAGTATGTCGAAGGCCTCGCGGGCCTCCTCACGTGTCAGAGGCTCGCGGCTTGCAGCCTTCGCCAAAAGCGGCTTCAGATCGGTCATGCGCTTAATGTTCCCCTTAGCGGACTGCCGCCTGTTCGGCGAGAGGTTGATTGACCGATGCGCCGTACTGCGTCTGCAGCAAGTTGACCATCTGATCGAGAATGTCGTCGCCGGCAGCGTTTGCAGTTGACGTGATCTGTTGGTCCTGGTTGTTGAGAACGTCACCCGTCGGTTCCGTGTTGACTTCAGTGACCTTGAGCAGAATCTGCGTCGTCGGGTCGCCACCAACGGCGCTGGCAATGGTGTCGATCGGGCCGGAGAACGCGGCAATGACACCGGCCCTGCCGAGAACGGCGTCGTCGGTGCCGCGGGTGATACCACTCTTGCTTTCGACCGTAATGCCGAGCGGTGCAGCGATATCGGCCAGCGACGTTCCCTTCTGCGCCTGCTGCTTCAGCTCTTCGGCTTTTTTGGCGAGTTCGAGCTTCTGCTGTTCGGCGGTCCAGTCGGCGATTGCCTTATCCTTCACTTCGCTGAGCGGCCGATCACGCTCCGGCGTGATGTCGCGGACGTCGAACCAAAGATAGCCGTCGGTGCCGATCGAGAGGGAAGGAGCGTCTGCCCCAGCCTCAGTCTTGAAGGCAGCCCCAAGAACCTGCTGCTTGGCCGGAATATCCTTGACCTCGTTGCCGTCCCTATCGAGACCGGTCGCATCGACGGCGTCGATCACGACCGCCTTGAGCTTGAGCTGCTCTGCAATCTGTTCCAGCGTCGAGCCCGACCCGCGCAGATCCTCGATCTGATCGTGAACGTTGATGAGTTCCTGCGAGGCGTTGGAAACGGCCAATTGCTTGCGGATCTCTTCCTTGACCTCGTCAAGGGTCTTGACGCTCTCGGGCTTGATGTTGCTGACACGGACGATGACCGGGCCGAAGGTGCCATCGACAACGGGCGTCGTTCCGCCATCCTTCGAGACGGCGAAGGCCGCATCCGCGATCGCCTGATCCGGCACCTTGTCCTTGGAGAACTCGCCCAGGAACACGTCCGCTGCCGTCTTGCCCTGATCGGTCACCAGTTGATCGAACGTCGTGCCGGTCTTCAGCGCGGCCAGCGCGGCATTGGCAAGATCCTTGTTCTGGAAGGTCAACTGCTCGATCGTACGGGCCTCTGGCGTGCGGAAGCTCTCCTTTCGCTTTTCGAAATCCTCGCGGATCTGGTCGTCCGTAACGGAGGCGGCATCGGCGATGTCTTCCGGTTGCAGCTTCAGGAACGCGATCTTGCGGTATTCCGGCGCGCGGAAGCGCGTCTTGGCGCCTTCGAACCACTTGGCGAGGACATCCTCGGCAGGCGCCTTGATCGGCTCGATATTGGCGTTGGTCAGCAGCAGGTAATCGATACCGCGACTTTCCTGGCGGTAAAGCTTGAGCGCATCGACGAGCGTTTTCGGCGCCGTGAAGCCGTTCGATACTGCATCGACGATCTGGCTCCGAACGGCGACCTTGCTGCGCTCCTTGATGTAATCATCTTCGCGGATGCCGGCATTGCGCAGGCGCGACGTAAAGAGGGTACGGTCGAACTGGCCATTCACCGCCTTGAAGGCTGGATCGTCGCCGATCAGCTGCGCAAGCCGATCCTGCGACAGGCCAAGGTTCATGTCTTCCGCCAACTGATCGAGCGATGCGCCGGCGACCAACTGTGCCAGAACCTGCTGCTCCACACCGAAGGCCCGGGCCTGCTCGGGTGTCAGGCGCATGCCGAACTGCTGGCTGAGATTTGCGACCTGCCGCTGGTAGGCCAGGCGAAACTCGTTGACGTCGACGTGCTGGTCTCCGACGCTGACAACCGTCGTGCTCGTGCCGCCCGATATCAGTGAGCGCGACACGCCCCAAATACCAAAAGAGGCGACAAGTAGCAGCATGAGGAGCTTGGCAACCCAGGTGTGAGCAGCTCTTCGCAGAAGATCGAACATCGAAACGCAAACCTCGCATTATATTCGCCCGTTCGCGGGCAAAGCTTTTGACGTTCCTTAGAACAAAGCCAGCAGGAAATGAAGGGTTATCGCACGAAAACATCTGCGCTATATGTGCAGTCATACTGGAGCGCCTGGCGCCGCAAAAGAGACCGGACATCGGAACCTTTCCCAGCACTAATTCGTTGAAGAGCATCCGGAAAAAGAGGAGCAGACCATGGCCGATATGAAAACCGCCTCCGCCCAGTCCGCAACCGCGCGTGTGAAGGCGGAGATCGCGGCAGACGATCTTTCCGCACAGGTCGCCGCATTGCGCGAAGACCTTGCACGCCTGTCCGAAAGCGTTGTGGCGCTTGGACACGGCGCCAAGACCGCCGTCGCCGACGAGGCATCGGTCATGACGGAGCGGCTGCGCGACAAGGTAAGGGAGGAACCTATCTTCGCGCTCGCCGTGACAGCCGGCGTCGCTTACCTTTTCGGATTGATGAGCCGTCGATAGATCGAACGGCGTTTGACCAGGCAAGGGCCGGGCGTGTTGGCGCCCGGCTTTTGGTTTTTAACTAGCGACGAATGACTCGCCCAACGGCAATGAGCAGGCACGCGCCGACGAAGCCAGCAATCAAATACCCGAGCCAGCCGGCAAGCGCGATGCCTAGCCCAGAGAGGATGGCGTTCGCAACGATCGCGCCCACAATGCCAAGAATGATGTTCATCAACAGGCCCATGTTGCTGTTCATGAACTTTTCCGCCAGCCACCCGGCAATGCCGCCGATAATGATAGCTGCTACCCAACCTACGCCTGCGTCTTCCATATGATTTTCCTTCCAGAGAAACTACGAAGTCAACGCTCGAGGCGGAAATTGAGGCCTTTGTAACGGCCGGGGCAGTGCATGGCAGAAGAGGTATGCTTTTGGCAGCGTAAGGCAGGTCAAACGCAAAGGCTGCGCAAATGTCCAATGCCGGCAGTCAGACTCAATTCCCCCGAGAGAAAAGATAGGCGATCCGTTTGGTTGCGCAACGCAAATGTGTTCGCCCTAAAACGAGGACAACGGCGGCAAAGTCCGTGCGATCGACCTCACATCCCTTCAAACACACTTTCCGAACAATCTTCGACGGCCCCCCTTAACCCAGCCACAACCACTGGACGTCCTTTTGCAAAACACTCGACGTGGTGTCGAGTGCGCCTTGAGAGATGCTGAATGGTTCCGCCAGGCAGGCACAAATTCATCAGCTGGCAAGTCGCGAACAAAACACCATATCACGGGGTCATCACGTTTTGACGACAACGTCGGAAATGCATACCAATCGTCGTACTTTCCGGTATATCAGTCGCGTAGGAATAATACCAATATGCGATCAGTTTTGTTCCGGAAGACGAGTCCGGAGCTCTCTCGTCGGATGGCGCCCGCAAAATCCATCACACTTCCGTGATGGTTTCAGATGGCTGATTATACCGTGAATCGCTTTGCCGACCCCCCTTGTGTCATCGAAAAAGCTCATTCTCAACGAAATCGCGCGTTTCCTTAAGCATTTGCTTGCTCAACCTGCAATCTATGTCATGGTAGCTTCCTCACATGAGAGGGGTTCTAGCTATGATTAATCTTCAATCGGTTCGTAATGACACTACTCATGATCAACGCCTGCTCGATTGCCGCGCCGATGTTGAACCCGCGCTCCATCAGATCATCCGCGATGCGCAACTAAAGGGGTGGGCGCCGGCGGAAGTGGCGATGGCAATAGCGGATGCAGCGGATGACTACATTCTGTTGTTGGCCAGCAGGAAGGCGACGTCGCATTGATAGGCGTCACATTGCTAATGGGGCGAGGACGAGGACACCGGATCTGCGGGCAAGGCAGCAGCATTTGCCCGCAGGAAAGATCTCCGCACATCCAGGCATCGCGGCACCGGGGTAGTGAATAGCGTTTCAGCACGCCAGTAGAGTGATGACATCACGGAGTGGAGTTCAACCCACTACCTACAGGACGAAAATCTGCGACCTGTCGGATAAAATCAGGTGAGTTTCGCTTCATCGTGCCTCACGCCGCATAGCGATGCCGCAGAGGATCTGGAACTCGCCGGCGGTAGCGGATTCGTGAACTGTGCCTGGCAAAGGGCGCCGTAATTCTCGCCCGGGCTTGCGATGACACGCTAGATTGCGCGCGCGGCGGTGAGCAATGGCCCTCCCGGAGGAGCGCGGACGCACATATTTCTCACATTTCTGGCGGCCGTGGCGCTGATCGGCCTTTCCACAATCACCTCAGCCTGCACCACAAACCCTGATCAGACCTCATCAATCGGGTCGTCATCGGCCTATCTACGCGATCGCTCTGTAAATCCAGCCTGTGCAGATGGGTTCAGACCTAGTAACGGCCGCCCGTGCAGCTATTAGACACGAACGTGGTGCGAGGACGCAAGGCAGTCGCCGTCCCAAACTATACTAAGTCTTTGATTTCATGGTGAGAGCGTCGGGGTTCGAACCCGAGACCTACTGATTAAAAGTCAGTTGCTCTACCGGCTGAGCTACGCTCTCCCTGAAGCCGAGCGGTGCGTCCGGCTGGAAGTGCGCGGAACATATGCAGGTGCCCCATTGCGGTCAACCAAAAAATCACCGTTCCCTGTGCATTAGGCACATTTCTTGCGACTGGGCCTGAAAAGGCGGCCCCCTGGAAACGGCCAAAAAGAAAAGCGCCCGAAGGCGCTTTGTAAAAGTTGGGGGAAACGAGGTCATGAACCGGGCGGACGAAAGTTCGAATATAGTGTTGACGACCCGGAGAAAGCGGAAAAATCCGGGTATACTTTCGCGCCGCCGAGTCCGCTTGGCTCGGCTCACAATCTCAGCATATAAATGCGCGACGGATCAGAAGGTTCCACCGAAAAAGATTTAATCGAATCAATCCTTTCCGAGGCTGGTCGATACCTTCACAAAGTCACATGACGCTCTAGCTAGCTCCTTGTACAGACAAGGAGACTGCGATGACCAGCGTGACCACACCCACAACGACCACCCGAAAAGTGTTGCGCGGGCGACCTTACAGCCTCGGTGAGTTTGCCAGGAAGTATAGACTAGAGGAAACCGAGGCAAAGCGGCTCTATGAGAAGTTCGGGCCATCGGCCACGGAACTCGATCTGCTCATGGCCGCCAAGCGGCGTCTACCGGTTCATTGATGGTTCTATCGATGGTTCTATCAAACGCATAAGGACTGCAGCAAATCGAGTTGATTCGCTTTTGTCGCCGTTGCGGTGTGGCCATCACTCGGTCAGTCCGGCGAGGGGCTGCAGCTCTCCACGACGGTTCTGCAGTTTCAGCGGCTGCAGATCGAAGAGGTCGAAGGCCAGCTTAAGAGCGACGGCCAATACAAAGCGAATCCTCTCGGTCCCATTTCAGCCTACGGAAACTGAACTTTCATTACCAAGATTTCATTTCATTCGACCGTCATTTCGTGCCAATCCGGGCCGATGCTAATCTGCCGTTCAGCTTCGACATGATCATCTTGCTGGCGGCTGCGTTGGCAGCATGTTGATCGAGGCCGGAATGAACGACGTCAAGACTATGCACGAAACCAAGCCGACCAAGGCGAGCGCCGACCTGGCGACCGTCCTTGCGGCTTCACGCAAACAGTCGAAGGGCCGTTGGCGTGGTCGCCTATTGGTATTGCTTCTGCTGATTCTTGCGGCCGGCGGGGTGGGTTATTTCTATGCGCGGCAAGAAGGCAACCAATACAGCTACGCCACTCAACCTATCAAACGCGGCGACCTGACCGTGCTGGTTACGGCAACCGGATCCGTGCAGCCGACAGAGCAAGTGGATATATCAAGCGAGCTGTCGGGAACGGTTCGCGAGGTGAACGTCGACTATAACAGCGAGGTCAAGGCCGGCGAGGTTCTTGCCGCTCTCGATACGAACAAGCTTGAGGCGGACGTCAAGAGTTCGCGGGCGAAACTCGATTCGGCCAAAGCGAATGTCGTGAAGGCGACCGCCGACCTCGAGTCGGCCCAGAGCTCGTTCCAGCGAGCCCGCAACCTCGTTCAGAGCAACGTTTCTACGCAGCAGAGCCTCGAAGATGCGCGCTACAAGTTCGATTCCGCGGTTGCCGCAAAGGACATCAACGTCGCTGCCGTGCTCTCTGCGGAGGCCGATCTGCGGCTGGCCGAAGTCAACCTCGCCAAGGCGACGATCGTCTCGCCGATCAACGGTGTGATTCTCACGCGTTCGGTCGATCCCGGCGCAACGGTCGCAGCGTCCTTGTCCGCGCCGGTGCTGTTCGTCATCGCCGGCGATCTGCGGAAGATGGAACTGCAGGTCGATGTCGACGAGGCCGATGTCGGTCAGATTGCCGTCGGCCAGAAGGCGACGTTCACGGTTGATGCCTATCCCAACCGGACCTTTCCGGCCGAGATCAAGCAGATTCGATTTGCATCCGAGACCACGAACAACGTCGTGACCTACAAGGCGATCCTGTCGGTCGACAATGCTGACCTGTTGCTGCGTCCTGGCATGACCGCGACGGCTGATGTCACCGTTGAGGCAGTCGAGAATACCCTGATGATCCCAAATTCGGCCCTTCGCTATGCCCCCCCGGCTGCAGAGTCTCCCCGCGGCCGCGGCATCTTCGGCCTGCTCCGACCACCGCGCATGGGGCCACGGAGCGGCAACCAAGGCGAAGCCCTGACCGGAGCAAAGCGGCGCGTATGGCTGCTGAAAGCAGGCAAGCCGGCACCAGTGATCATCCAGGTGGGGTCTTCCGACGGGCAATTCACTCAGATCGTTTCCGGTGACCTGAAGGAAAGCGATGCGGTGATTACCGACGCTACGCAGGCGAAGTAGGCGAGGCTCACGATGCAGAGCCCGGCACTTATCGAATTCAAGCAGGTCTCGAAGATCTATGGTCAGGGAGAGGCGGCCATCCGCGCCCTCGACCGGGTGGATCTGTCGATCCGCGAACACGAATTCGTCGCCATCATGGGACCTTCCGGCTCGGGCAAGTCGACGGCCATGAACATTCTTGGTTGTCTCGATGTGCCCACCGACGGCGACTACATTTTCCAAGGCGTCTCAACACAGGGCTTCGACCGCAGCCAACTGACATTGCTGCGCCGTCATATGCTCGGCTTCGTATTCCAGGGGTTCAACCTGCTGCCGCGCACCTCGGCGTTGGAGAATGTCGAGTTGCCGCTGATCTATCGCGGCATGCATGCAAGCGAGCGCCACCGCAAGGCCAAGGAGGCGCTCGGGCTTGTGGGGCTTTCCGGGCGTGAGCATCACAAGACGCAGGAACTGTCCGGCGGCCAGCAGCAACGTGTCGCGATTGCCCGGGCGATCGTGACCGAGCCCTCGCTGCTTCTCGCGGATGAGCCAACCGGCAATCTGGACACGAAGACCAGCGTCGAGATCATGGACCTGATGACGCGACTGAACCGCGAACAGGGCATCACGATCGTCATGGTCACGCACGAGCCCGATATTGCTGCCTACGCTCAGCGCCTGCTGCGTTTCATAGACGGCAAGCTCGAGACCGAGGTCGAGCATCGCGGGAGGGCGGATCATGTTCTTTGAGACGCTGAAACTTGCGCTGCGTGCGATCAGCCGGAACATGCTTCGTTCCTTCCTCACGGTGCTCGGCGTGGTCATCGGGGTGGCGGCCGTCATCGCGTTGGTGACGATCGGCAACGGTACGACCGCCCAGGTTTCGGCCGAGCTTTCACGGCTCGGCACCAACATGCTGTTTGCGCGCCCGGGTCAGTTCGGTCCTGGTCGCCCAAGCTCGGAAGCACGCCGCTTCACGATCAAGGACGTCGACGCCATTCGCGATCAGGTCAATGGCCTGCGCGCCGCGGCGCCGCTCAATCAGACGACCGCGACCGTCATCTACGGCGGGCAGAGCCACTCGACGACCGTGATGGGGACGAACAACGACTACTTCATCGCGCAGGACTGGGACATGGCGATCGGCCGCACCTTTGACGCGGCGGAAGAACGCGGACGCCCGCGCTGCATCCTCGGAGAAACGGTACGCTCGCAACTCTTCGGCGCCGCCGATCCCACGGGACAGCAGATTCGCGTCGGCAAGGTTTCGTGCAGCATCATCGGCGTCCTTGCCAAGCGCGGCCAGTCCGGCATGGGCAACGATCAGGACGATGTCGTCGTCATGCCCGTTAAGGTCTATCAACGCCGGGTCGGCGGCAAAGCGAACGCCAATGTCCAGATGATCGTGATCTCGGCGCGCGACGGGGTGTCGACATCGAAAGTTCAGACCGAAACCGAAAACCTGCTTCGGGAGCGGCGCAAGATCGTACCGGGACGTGACGATGACTTCAGCGTCAATGACATGACGCAGATTGCTGACGCAATGACCGGTACCACGACACTGTTGACCAGCTTGCTCGGAGCGGTCGCCGCGATCAGCCTGCTTGTCGGCGGGATCGGGATCATGAACATCATGCTGGTGTCAGTGACCGAGCGCACCCGCGAGATCGGCATACGCCTGGCGATCGGCGCACTGGAAAACCAGGTGCTGCTGCAGTTCCTTGTCGAGGCGGTGGCACTCTCCGTGTTTGGTGGGATCGCAGGGATTTTGCTGGGGGTCAGCCTTGGTTATGGAGCAGTGACCGTGCTGAAGGTGCCGTTCGTGGTCAGCCCCACGATGATCGCTGTGGCGTTCGCGTTCTCCGCCGCGATAGGGATGGTCTTCGGTTACTTCCCCGCTCGCAGTGCGGCGCAGCTCAACCCGATCGACGCGTTGAGGCACGAGTGAGCGGAGGCGCCTGGTTTCGGCCGGGCCGCTGCTCTGCATGCCTCATAGGGTTAGGCGCTCGGCGCTGGCCAGCGCTCTTGCGTCACCACTCGCTGCAAGGCCATTTGCCATTTCACCGTGATTGAGAAGACGCATCGCCGGAAGATCCAGGCGCTCCCGCGGCTTGCCGTTCGAAAGAACGCTGATATATCATTAACGTTACAGTCGCTTCGCAACACGCATACACTTTCTGGAGCCGAATACGCGGATGCAGAACTCACTCAGCCACCGTGCCTATCTCACCCTGGAACATGCGATCGTGACGCTGACGTTGCAGCCGGGCGCCTTGGTTACCGAGAAGCATCTGATCGACCTTGCCGGTCACGGACGCACGCCGGTGCGCGAAGCGATCCAGAAGCTGGCGTGGCAAGGGCTCATCGTGGTGAAGCCGCGTGTCGGGCTGCAGGTGGCCGAAATCAAGCCGACGGACCATGAGAACGTCATGCAGGTTCGCCGCGAGCTCGAGCCGATCGCTGCCGCCCTGGCAGCCGACTTTGCGACATCAGAGCAGCGCAGGGAACTGGGTGAATGTGCCCAGACGATGGAAATGTCCGCCACGACCGGCGACTTGGCAGCATTCTTCGCCGCGGACAAGACCTTTGACGAAATCCTGGAAGAAGCCTGCCCGAACAGTTTCATAACATCGGCGCTCGGACCGGTTCAGACCCATTCCCGTCGGCTCTGGTCTGCATCCAGCAGTCCCGACAGGATGGATCAATCCATCTCTCTGCACGTCGAGGTCATACGGGCCATTCAGCAGGGCAGATCCCAGGACGCCAACCGGACGATGGGCGCCCTCATCGAGTATCTCAGTGGCCACAATTGAAAACGGCCCCATTTCGGGGCCGTGAACGCTTCTATCTTGGCTGATTTAGCCGACGAATGCCCGCTCGATAACGAACTCCGCCGGCTTGCTGTTTGCGCCCTCGTTGAGGCCAGCCTTTTCCAGCAGTTCCTTGGTATCTTTCAGCATCGCCGAGGACCCGCAGATCATACCGCGATCGATTGATGGATCGAGCGGCGGAACGCCGAGATCGGTGAAAAGCTTGCCCGCCGAGATCAAATCCGTGATGCGGCCGCGATAGGCGAAGTCTTCGCGGGTGACCGTCGCGTAGTGGCGCAGCTTGTCGCCGACTATCTCCTGCAGAAGTTCGTCGTTCTTGATTTCCTCGACGAGATCGAAGCCGTACTTCAGTTCCGCTACGTCGCGGGTCGTGTGCGTGAGGATGACTTCCTCGTACTTCTCGTAGGTTTCTGGATCGCGGATCAGGCTCGCGAAGGGGGCGATACCGGTGCCGGTCGAAAACATATAGAGACGACGGCCGGGCGTCAGCGCGTCAAGCACCAGCGTGCCCGTCGGCTTCTTGCGCATCAGAACCTGGTCGCCTGGCTTGATCGCCTGCAGATGCGAGGTCAGCGGACCATCCGGGACCTTGATCGAGAAAAACTCCAGCTCCTCCGCCCAAGCGGGGCTTGCGATCGAATAGGCGCGGAAAATCGGCTTGCCTTCGACCATCAGCCCGATCATCGCGAATTCGCCGGACCGGAAACGGAAACCCTGCGGGCGCGTCATCGTGAACCGGAACAAGCGGTCCGTATAATGCGTCACGCTAAGCACGGTTTCGGCATAGACTCCGGCCGGAATCGGGGAGGCGAAGTCTTCGGTTTTTGCAGGGGCGTTCATTTCGGTATCGGATCCCGTATTCATCGCACAATGTTATCGATGCCAGCGAGATATTACAAATAGTGTCGGGATTAAAGGTAATCCATTCTTTCTCATGCGACTTGCACGAAATATGCGTGTCATCGTCAGGATTCCTGCCCCTTGCGTCGCTTCGTCGCTTTTGCGCTGGCGAAGCGAAGCAAAGGATGCATATTAAGCCAAAAACCGCGTCTGCCATGCGCGGACGCCATAGGCTGCTCGGGGAAACATGAAGATTTTCAATTACAAGCGCGTACCTTACGCGGAGATGCGCGCATTTTCCGTCCATATTCTGACGGCATCCGGATCTTTTCTCGCGTTCCTCGGCGTGGTCGCTGCTGCCGAGCACCGGTTCATCGACATGTTCTGGTGGCTCGGCCTTGCGCTTCTAGTTGACGGTATCGACGGACCGATTGCCCGCAAGGTGAGCGTCAAGGAGGTGCTGCCAAACTGGTCGGGCGATACGCTCGACAATATCATTGACTATGTCACCTACGTTCTATTGCCGGCCTTTGCCCTCTACCAGAGTGGCATGATCGGCGAACCATGGTCCTTCGTGGCGGCAGGCATGATCGTCGTATCGAGTGCAATCTACTACGCGGATACCGGAATGAAGACGGACGAGTACTTCTTCTCCGGCTTCCCAGTAGTCTGGAACATGATCGTCTTTACGCTTTTCGTCATCGATGCCAGCGCGATCACAGCACTTGTCGTCGTCATCGTTTCCGTCATCCTGACCTTCCTGCCGATCAATTTTCTCCATCCTGTCCGCGTCCAGCGCCTGCGTCCGCTCAACCTCGGTGTTTTCTTCCTATGGTCGGCGCTCGGAATGTATGCGCTTCTGACGCATTTCGTGATCCCGCAGTGGGCGCTTGTCCTCTTTATCCTTAGCGGTATCTACCTCTACTGCGTCGGCGCCGTGCTGCAGTTCTTCCCGGCGCTTGGACGTAGAGCCTAGGAGAAGACGATGGCAAAGACGCAGGCGGTCTCATTCAGCAGGACCGGTGGACCCGAGGTTCTTGAATATGTCGATATCGACCTGCCGCCGCCCGGCGCAGGCGAAGTGCAGATCAAGCATGCAGCCATCGGCCTTAACTTCATAGACGTCTACTTCCGGACAGGTCTCTACAAGGCGCCGCATACGCCTTTCGTGACGGGCAAGGAAGCGGCTGGCACTGTCATCGCTGTCGGGCCTGATGTAGAGGATTTCAAAATTGGCGATCGGGTCGCCTATGCCGGTGCGGATGGCGCATACAGCGTCGAGCGGAACGTCGAGACCAAGCACCTCGTCAAGGTGCCGGATGGAATTCCCCTGGAAACTGCAGCCTCGATGATGTTGAAGGGAATGACTGCGGAATACCTGCTCAACCGGACATACAAGGTTGGCCCGGATACGACGATCCTGTTTCACGCCGCCGCCGGTGGCGTCGGCCTCATCGCAGGCCAATGGGCCAAGGCGCTCGGGGCAACGGTGATCGGCACCGCGGGGTCAGATAGCAAGGTGCGTTTGGCACTCGAGCATGGCTACGACTACGTTATCAACTATAACACCGAGAATTTTGTAGAGCGCGTGCGCGAGATCACCGGTGAGGCAGGGGTCCACATCGCCTACGACTCGATTGGCCGCGACACGTTTCCGCAATCGCTCGACTGCCTGCGACGGTTCGGCATGTTCGTCTCGTTCGGCCAATCCTCAGGACCGATCGAGAACTTCACCCTTGCCATGCTCGCGCAGAAGGGATCGCTCTTTGCAACACGGCCCACGCTTTTCGCCTACATCGCAACACGCGAAGAGCTAACCAATTGTGCAAACGCGTTATTTGATGTTGTTTTGAGCAACAAAGTGCGTATCAATATCAACCAAACCTATCCATTGCGTGAAGTCGGACGGGCTCACATGGATCTGGAGTCCAGAAGAACTACCGGAACTACGCTGCTGATCCCATAATGACCCGAATGGGCAGGGTCGGCAGAGAGAAATGAGGGGAACGTGTCGTTATCTGATGTGCCGGGTTCCGGCGCGTTATTGTCTGTCCAGCAACTGACGAAACTCTTCGGCAGCTTTGCTGCCTGCAACCACATCGACCTCGATATCGCCCACGGCGAAATCCATGCTCTCCTTGGTGAAAACGGCGCCGGCAAATCGACGCTCGTCAAGATGCTGTTCGGCGTACTCGAACCGACCGAGGGCCATATCCTGTGGGAGGGCCAGCCGGTTTCGATCGGTTCGCCGGGTGATGCCCGCAAGCTCGGCATCGGCATGGTCTTTCAACACTTCTCGCTCTTCGAGGCGTTGACGGTTGCTGAAAACATCGCGCTTTCCCTTGATGACAGCATTCCGATCGGCAGGATTGCGGAAGAAGCAAGGGCGCTCTCGCGCGCCTATGGATTGCCGCTCGACCCTCATGCCCACGTCGCCGATCTTTCCGTCGGCGAACGCCAGCGCATCGAGATCGTGCGTGCGCTGCTGCAAAACCCCAAACTCATTATCCTCGATGAGCCGACTTCGGTGCTGACGCCGCAGGAGGCCGACAAGCTTTTCGAAACACTCTTCAAGCTGAAGGCGGAGGGCAAATCGGTCCTCTACATCAGTCATCGGCTCGAGGAGGTTCAGCGCATCTGCGACCGGGCGACCGTGTTGCGCAACGGAAGCGTCACCGGCGCCTGTGATCCACGCCAGGAAACGCCTGCCTCGCTTGCCCGCATGATGGTTGGCAGCGACGTCGCAACCGTCACTCATCCCGATCGTGGCAACAAGGGCGACGTGCAGCTTTCCGTCAGCAATCTTTCCGTCTCCGCCCGCACGCCCTTTGCCATGCCCCTCAAGGACGTATCCCTGACGGTTCGGTCGGGCGAGATCCTGGCGATTGCGGGTGTCGCCGGCAACGGCCAGGGCGAACTTTTCGATGCGCTCTCTGGAGAGTATCCCGTGAGCTCGCCGGATGCGATCACCATCCGCAAGAAGGCGGTGGGCACCCAGGGTATCACGGCACGGCGTCTGCTTGGCGCCGGGTTCGTGCCGGAAGAACGCCATGGCCATGCGGCCGTCTCAGCCATGAAGCTTTCCGACAACCTTGTGCTGGCGCGAAGCCAATCCGACCGCAGGGGCTTCCTCGGTGGTTCTTTTCTCAAGGTGATCCGTCGCGGTGCCGTCAAGACCGCGACAAAGCGGATTGCCGACGCGATGGACGTGCGCAAGAGCGGAGAGGACCCTGCGGCAGGATCGCTTTCTGGCGGAAACCTGCAAAAGTTCATCGTTGGGCGTGAACTCGACCGACAACCGGCGGTTCTCGTTGTTAATCAGCCGACGTGGGGCGTCGACGCGGGAGCCGCGAGTCGCATTCGTCAGGCCCTCGTCGATCTGGCGCGCAACGGCTCGGCAGTCGTCGTCATCAGCCAGGATCTTGACGAAATATTTGAAGTCGCAACGGAGATTGCCGTGATTTCTGAGGGGCGACTTTCGCAACCCTTCCCGGCGGGAGAACTGTCTCGAGAGAAGATTGGCCTTCTGATGGGCGGCCTGCACGAAGGCAAGACCGCGTCGGAGACGGCCAATGCGCATTGAGCTCGAGAAGCGGCCGCAAGCGTCGAAGCTCTATGGTTTCGTCTCACCGTTACTGGCATTGGTGCTGACGCTGATTGCCGGCGGGATCATGTTCGCCATTTTGGGCAAGAACCCCGTCGAAGCGCTGGATGCCTTCTTCCTCGAACCCTTGCTGGAAGTCTGGTCGCTGCATGAGCTTGCCGTTAAGGCAGCGCCCCTGATCATGATCGGCGTCGGGTTGGCGGTCTGCTATCGTTCCAATAACTGGAATATCGGCGCCGAGGGTCAATTTACGATCGGCGCGATTACTGGCTCGATCCTGCCGATCGTATTTACAGAATGGCATTCGCCTCTCGTGCTGCCCTTGATGCTTGTCATGGGTGCGATCGGCGGTGCGTTGTTTGCGGCCATTCCAGCGCTGCTGAAGGCGCATTTCAATACCAACGAAATCCTGACGAGCCTAATGCTTGTCTATATTGCGCAGCTGTTTCTGGATTGGCTGATCCGCGGCGCCTGGCGCAATCCGCAAGGCTTCAACTTTCCCGAAAGCGTGCCGTTTCCACCCGAAGCCACACTGCCGGCGATCTGGGAAGAGTCCGGCCGCGCCCATTGGGCATTCGTGTTCGCGATTGTTGCAGCGCTTCTCGTCTGGTTCATGCTGAAATACACGCTGAGAGGATTCGAGATCGTGGTGCTCGGCCAGTCCGAGCGGGCAGGGCGCTTCGCCGGCTTTTCGTCCAAGAAGATGATCTGGTTCAGCTTTCTGTTCTCGGGGGCACTTGCAGGACTTGCCGGCATCTCCGAAGTATCGGGATCGATCGGACACCTGCAGCCTGCGATTTCTCCAGGCTACGGCTTCACGGCGATCATTGTCGCGTTTCTCGGACGCCTGAACCCACTCGGCATCATCGCATCCGGCCTTGTGCTCGCGCTGACTTACCTCGGCGGCGAGGCGGCGCAGCTTTCGCTCGGCGTATCCGACAAGGTCACCCGCGTCTTCCAGGGCTTGCTGCTCTTCTTCGTGCTCTCCTGCGACACGCTCATCTACTACAAGATCCGTATCGTCTGGTTGCGGGTCCGGGGAGGCGTCGCGTGAGCATCTTCGAAGCTATTCTGCTGACCGTCATCACAGCGTCCACACCTCTCGTTATTGCAGCCTTGGGCGAACTCGTCGCCGAACGATCCGGTGTTCTAAACCTCGGCGTCGAGGGCATGATGATCATGGGGGCCGTCGCTGCCTTCGCCAGCGCTCAGATTTCGGGGTCTCCCTATATCGGGCTGCTGGGCGGCATTGTCGCCGGCGCACTGTTTTCACTGCTGTTCGGTTTCCTTACCCTCACGCTGGTCGCAAACCAGGTGGCGACTGGCCTGGCGTTGACGATCCTCGGCCTTGGGGTGTCGGGAATGCTGGGTGAGGGCTATGTTGGCGTACCGGGCGTTCGCCTCGCGCCGATCGTCATTCCCTACCTCTCCGACATTCCGCTCATCGGATCCGTCCTGTTCAGGCAGGATCTGACATTCTACCTGTCGCTGGCTTTGCTCTTCGGCGTGAGCTGGTTCCTGTTCCGCAGCCGCACCGGCCTGAAGCTGCGCGCGATCGGCGACAGTCACGGTTCAGCGCACGCTCTCGGCATCAGGGTCATCCGCACGCGCTACCTCGCCGTGATGTTCGGTGGTGCCTGCGCGGGGCTCGCCGGAGCGCAGCTTTCCCTCGTTTATACGCCGCAATGGGTGGAGAACATGTCTTCCGGCCGTGGCTGGATCACACTCGCCCTCGTCGTCTTCGCATCCTGGCGTCCATGGCGGGTTTTTGCGGGTGGCTACCTCTTCGGCGCGGTCACGATCCTGCAGCTTCATGCACAGGCTTTTGGCGTTGGAATTCCGGCCCAATTTCTGTCGATGCTCCCTTATGCTGCCACTATTGTGGTCCTTGTCATCATTTCTCATAATCGCCGTACGACGTTGATCAACACGCCTGCGTCGCTGGGAAAACCGTTCGTGCCGGAGCGCTAAACAGAAGAATGAGACGCGCTTCCGGAAATTACAAACTAACAGGGGTTATCATGAAAAAACTCGCATTTGCATTTGCCGCATCAGCTGCCGCGGTCCTGAGCGTCGGTTCGTCCGCGCAGGCCGCTGACAAGACCAAGGTCTGCTTCGTCTACGTTGGGTCACACACGGACGGTGGTTATTCCCAGGCTCACGATCTCGGTCGCCAGCAGATCCAGAAGGAATTCGGCGATAAGATCGACACGCCCTACCTCGAAAACGTACCGGAAGGCCCCGACGCCGAGCGTGCGATCGAGCGTCTGGCGCGTTCGGGCTGCAAGCTGATCTTCACGACGTCCTTCGGCTTCATGGATGCCACCGTGAAGGTCGCCGCCAAGTTCCCGAACGTGAAGTTCGAACACGGCACCGGCTACAAGTCCGGCCCGAACCTCGCGACCTATAACTCGCGCTTCTACGAAGGGCGCTACATCCTCGGCCAGATCGCAGCCAAGACGTCGAAGAACCACGGTGCTGCTTACATCGCCTCATTCCCGATCCCGGAAGTGGTCATGGGCATCAACGCCTTCGAACAGGGTGCCCGCTCCATCGATCCGGACTTCAAGCTGAAGGTCATCTGGGTGAACACCTGGTTCGACCCGGGCAAGGAAGCCGATGCAGCAAAGGCCATGGTCGACCAGGGCGTCGACGTGCTGACGCAGCACACGGATACCACCGCTCCGATGCAGGTTGCCGAGGAACGCGGCATTCATGCGTTCGGCCAAGCCTCCGACATGATCGCAGCCGGCCCGAAGGCTCAGCTGACGGCGATCGTCGACACCTGGGGTAACTACTACTCCAAGCGCGTTCACGCGCTGCTCGACGGCACCTGGAAGTCCGAGCAGAGCTGGGACGGCCTGAAAGACGGCATCCTCAAGATGGCCGACTACACCAACATGCCTGACGACGTGAAGAAGATGGCTCAGGATACCGAAGCCAAGATCAAGTCGGGCGAGCTTCACCCCTTCACCGGCCCGATCAACAAGCAGGACGGCACCCCGTGGCTGAAGGCTGGCGAAAAGGCTGACGACGGCACGCTGCTCGGCATGAACTTCTACGTCGAAGGCGTCGACGACAAGCTGCCGAAGTGATTTCGTCAGGCAATTAGCACGTGCGAAAAGGCGCTCGTTTTGAGCGCCTTTTTTTATTTGCACCGCATACCAGAAAGTGCATTTACAAAAGTAATACTATATGATTTTTTCTCGGTGTGCCGCGTGGAGGCGGCTTTGGGAGGATATAATGAAATTGAAGACTGCACTCTTGAGTGCTACGATTCTGGCTGCCTGCATGTTCGGTTCTGCATCGGCTGCGGAACTGGTCGTCGGCTTTTCGCAGATCGGTTCTGAATCGGGTTGGCGCGCTGCTGAAACCACCGTCACGAAGGAAGAAGCCAAGAAGCGTGGCGTTGACCTGAAATTTGCTGACGCTCAGCAGAAGCAGGAAAACCAGATCAAGGCGATCCGCTCCTTCATCGCCCAGGGCGTCAACGCTATCTTCCTGGCGCCCGTCGTCGAGACCGGCTGGGACGCTGTTCTGAAGGAAGCAAAGGAAGCTGAAATCCCCGTAATACTGCTCGACCGGACGATCAAGGCGCCTGAAGACCTCTACCTGACCGCTGTCACTTCGGATCAGGTTCATGAGGGCAAGGTTGCCGGCGACTGGCTGGTAAAGACCGTCGGCGACAAGGCTTGCAAGATCGTCGAACTCCAGGGAACGACCGGCTCTTCCCCCGCCATCGCTCGTAAGAAGGGCTTCGAAGAAGCCATCGCCGGCAAGGCAAACTTCAAGATCGCTCGCAGCCAGACCGGTGACTTCACCCGCACCAAGGGCAAGGAAGTCATGGAAAGCTTCCTGAAGGCCGAAAACGGCGGCAAGGATATCTGCGCCCTCTACGCTCACAACGACGACATGGCCGTGGGCGGCATCCAGGCGATCAAGGAAGCCGGTCTGAAGCCGGGCAAGGACATTCTGGTCGTCTCGATCGACGCCGTGCCAGATATCTTCAAGGCCATGGCAGCCGGCGAAGCAAATGCGACCGTGGAACTCACGCCGAACATGGCTGGTCCCGCATTCGACGTCCTCGACGCATACCTGAAGGACAAGAAGGCTCCGGCGAAGTGGATCCAGACGGAATCCAAGCTCTACACGCCGGCTGACGACCCGACGAAGGTCTACGAGTCGAAGAAGAACCTCGGCTACTGATTTTTGACGCTCGAACCGCACCGGTCCATCATGGACCGGTGCGGAACTGCCGCCTGCCAATCAGGACCTCATGTCCTTCAATGCCGCGGCACCGCAAGGCCTGTATCAGGAAAAGCCGCACTCATGATTCACGATTTTGAGACCGTTCTAGCCGCTTCCGGTATTTCGAAATTCTTCCCGGGTGCCATTGCGCTCGATAAGGTCGACTTCTCGCTGCGTAAGGGCGAGGTGCATGCGCTTCTCGGCGAAAACGGCGCAGGAAAGTCGACGCTGATCAAATGCATCACCGGTGCCTACCACCGCGACCAAGGCCGGCTCGTTCTCGACGGCGCTGAAATCAGTCCGTCCGATACGCTCGCGGCTCAGAAACTGGGCATCGGGACTGTGTATCAGGAGGTCAATCTCCTCTCCAATCTGAGCGTCGCTGAGAACCTCTATCTTGGCCGCCAGCCGAAGCGTTTCGGCATGATCGATGTGCGTGCGATGAACCGACAGGCACGGTTGCTGCTTGATCAGTATGGGATGGACATCGATGTGACCGCGCAACTCGATCGGTTTTCGGTCGCCGTGCAGCAGGTCGTGGCGATCGCGCGGGCTGTCGATTTATCCGGCAAA
This sequence comes from Rhizobium sp. RHZ02, assembly GCF_014851575.1. NCBI lineage: Bacteria > Pseudomonadati > Pseudomonadota > Alphaproteobacteria > Hyphomicrobiales > Rhizobiaceae > Rhizobium > Rhizobium sp. RHZ02. The sequence goes on along the minus strand of NZ_JACUZX010000018.1, from coordinate 81,682 downwards.
GTTCTCATCCTCGACGAGCCAACCGCAAGCCTCGACACGCAAGAAGTCGCGATGCTCTTTCGCATCATGCGTGACTTGAAAGACCGCGGCCTTGGAATTGTCTTCATTACACATTTTCTCGAACAGGTTTACGAGGTCAGTGACCGCATCACGGTCCTTCGAAACGGCAAGCTCGTCGGCACCCGTGAGACATCCGAGCTGTCTCGCCAGAGCCTGATTTCAATGATGCTCGGCCGTGAACTGGCAAAGGCCGAGGCCACCGCCCGGGCGCACTCCGTTGCTGCCGGTCCCGTGAAATACAGCTTCGAGGGTTATGGCAAGCGCGGCAAGGTGAAGCCGTTCGATCTCGAGGTCCGTGTCGGCGAGGTGGTGGGCGTTGCCGGCTTGCTCGGGTCGGGACGCACGGAGACCGCCGAATTGCTGTTCGGGATCGAGCATGCCGACAGCGGAACCGCTAAGGTCGACGGTAGGCAGGTTAGTCTGTCGAACCCGCGTGCTGCGATCCGCAACGGCTTCGGCTTTTGTCCGGAGGATCGTAAGACGGACGGGATCATCGGCGACCTGTCCATTCGCGAGAACATTGCGTTGGCGCTGCAGGCGCGTAGAGGCTGGGCCCGACCGATTTCTCGCGCCGATCAGAACGCCTTGGCCGACCGCTACATCAGCGCACTCGACATCCGTACGACGGACAGGGAAAAGCCCATCCGTCTGCTGTCAGGCGGCAATCAGCAGAAAGCGATCCTTGCACGCTGGTTGGCCACCAATCCCGACTTTCTCATTCTCGACGAGCCGACCCGCGGCATCGACGTCGGAGCGCATGCCGAGATCATCCGCTTGATCGAAGAACTGTGCGCGAATGGCATGTCGCTGATCGTGATTTCTTCGGAATTGGAAGAGCTTATCGCCTATAGCTCACGTATTTTGGTGCTTCGTGACCGCGAACATGTCGCTGAGCTGACAGGTGACAATGTCAGCACCGCGCGCATCGTCGACGCAATCGCCGCAGCCCAGAAAGAGACGGAGGACGCATGAAGTCGTCACTCAATGCCTTGTTGACCCGGCTTGCGCCGCAAATTATCGCGCTTGCGGTCATTCTCCTATTGAATTTCATTATGTTCCCTCAGTTTTTTAATGTTGTTATTCAGAATGGCCGGCTTTACGGCAGCCTGATCGACGTACTGAACCGCGGCGCGCCGGTCGCTTTGTTGGCAATCGGCATGACCCTCGTGATCGCTACGAAGGGGATTGACCTCTCGGTCGGTGCCGTGATCGCGATCTGCGGCGCGGTTGCCGCATCATCCATCGTGTCCGGCCATTCGCTTGCTTCGACGCTGCTGGTAACGATCGGCGTCGGACTGCTTTGCGGTGTATGGAACGGATTCCTGGTCGCGTTGCTCAACATCCAGCCGATCATCGCCACGCTTGTGCTGATGGTCGCTGGACGCGGGATCGCGCAGCTCGTCACCGAGGGTGTAATCATGACCTTCAACGATGAAGGGCTGATCGCACTCGGCAGCGGCGCATTTGCTTTCCTACCCATGCCCGTTATCATCTGGCTGGTCGTGGGGGCCCTGGTGATCCTCCTCGTGAGACGCACAGCGCTTGGCATGCTGATTGAAGCAACCGGTATCAATCGACGTGCAAGCACGTTGTCGGGTGTGCGCACGCCTGTGCTGCTGATGGCCGTTTATATGTTGAGCGGCCTTTGCGCCTCGATTGCCGGGATCATTGTCGCAGCCGATATCAAGGGCGCAGATGCGAACAATGCCGGTCTCTGGCTTGAACTCGACGCGATCCTGGCGGTCGTGGTCGGAGGCAACTCGTTGCTTGGAGGGCGTTTCAGCATTCTGGGTTCTCTGATCGGTGCAATGATCATTCAGGCGGTCAATACTGGCATTCTTCTCTCGGGCTTCCCGCCTGAGTTCAACCTGATCATCAAGGCGGTGATCGTCATCGTGATCCTCGTCATTCAGTCGCCTGCGGTCCAATCGGCCGCCGTGGTCCTGAGCCGGCGATCGAGCCGCGTCACGGAAGGGCAGGTTCAATGAACTCGAAATATCTGCCGCTTCTGGCAACGGTCGTGATCTTCGTTCTCTCTTATGCGATCTGCACGCTGCAGTATCCCAATATTCTGTCGACCCGCGTAATCGGCAATCTTTTGACCGACAACGCCTTTCTCGGGATTGCAGCAGTCGGCATGACCTTTGTCATTATCTCCGGCGGCATCGACCTGTCGATTGGCTCTGTCATTGCGTTTACCGGTGTGTTCCTGGCAGTCGTCCTCCAGAACACGACCATCCATCCGCTCGTCGCGTTCGCATTGGTCCTGATCATCACGACCGTGTTCGGCGCCGTAATGGGTGCTATCATTCACTATCTGGAAATGCCGGCCTTTATCGTGACGCTCGCAGGCATGTTTCTTGCGCGTGGCATGGCTTTCGTTCTGTCGATCGACAGCATTCCGATCAATCACGACTATTACACCACGTTGACGAGCCTCTATTACAAGCTGCCAGGTGGGGGGCGTTTGACGCTGATCGGCGGCATCATGCTTCTGGTCTTTGTCGGCGGCATATTCCTGGCGCACCGCACCCGCTTCGGGACCAATGTCTACGCACTAGGCGGCGGTTCGCAAACAGCGCAACTCATGGGCGTCGCCGTGGGCCGCACCACGATACAGATCTACGCATTATCCGGTTTTCTTGCTGGCCTATCCGGAATCGTTTTTTCGCTCTATACGTCAGCCGGTTATTCTCTGGCAGCAGTCGGCGTTGAGCTGGATGCGATCGCAGCAGTTGTCATTGGGGGGACGCTGTTGACCGGAGGGGCGGGATTCGTAGCGGGTACCTTCATCGGTATCCTGATACAAGGCCTCATTCAGACCTACATCACCTTCGACGGGACGCTGTCGAGCTGGTGGACGAAGATCTTGATCGGCCTATTGCTTTTTGCATTTATTCTAATGCAGAAGGTTATTCTCTTCCTTTCCAGTATGAATAAGAGGTATGCCTGAACGGGGAGGTATTCGTTGCGTAACAGATTGCTTGAGACCGGAAGAACAGCGCGCAAATCGCGAACGAGCCACGCCCAGGTCGTGGATGGCCTTGGCAGGGCGATTGTTGCCGGAACCTATCCTGTCGGAAGCATTCTGCCGGGCGATGCCGAACTCGCGCAACACTTCAAGGTCTCGCGGACGGTCCTTCGGGAAACGATGAAGACGCTTGCCGCAAAAGGCATGATCATCGCCAAGGCCCGTGTCGGAACACGCGTGACGAAGAAAAACTTCTGGAACATGTTCGACAGCGAGATCATAGCTTGGCATTTCGACTGTGGCGTGACGGAAGAATTCCTGTTGCAGCTTTACGACATTCGGATGGCCTTCGAGCCATTTGCCGCGGGTCTCGTAGCGGAGCGGGCGAGCAAGGAGGATATTGAAAATCTGCGCGCGCTAGCGACGGAGATGGCAGCCCCGGGTCATACCAGCGAAAGCCTCGCCTTGGCCGATCTGCATTTCCACCTCGCCATAGCCGATGCCTCTCACAACCCGTTCATGCGAACACTAGGGAGCTTGATCGAAGCTGCGTTGGTTGGGATGTTTCGTATCAGTACGCCCCCCTCGCAGAACGGCTTCTCAGATATTGCGGACACGCATATGCGCATCGTGGAGGCGATCGTTGCCGGCGACATCGATGGCGCTCGAAAAGCGATGGAGGCCGTGATTGTCGACGGCCGGGATCACGTCCGCGAGGCCTATGCGGCGATGAGCAGAGAATCCGCCTGATCCATTTTTGATCTTTGTCCTGCCTTTGTCTTGCTGCTATGAGGCAGCAAAGGCCGCACATAACGGATTCTCGGAGCACATCATGGAACGCACTTGCCTCGCCATCATTCTCGCTGCGGGTGACAGCACGCGAATGAAGTCGTCGAAATCGAAAGTGCTGCATCCAATCGCGAACCGCCCGATGATCGCCCATGTCTTGGATGCCGTGGCAAAAAGCGACATCTCATCGGTCGCGCTGGTCGTTGGGCGTGATGCCGACGAAGTGGCGAAGGCGGCCCAGGTCGAAGGTGTCAAAATCGAGACCTATCTGCAAAAGGAGCGGCTCGGCACTGGTCATGCGGTGTTGGCAGCGCACGATGCTATTGCTCGCGGATATGACGATATCATCGTGACCTACGGCGATGTGCCGTTGCAGACCGAAGGGCCACTCAAGGCAGCACGTCAGGGCCTTGCCGAGGGCAGCGATGTCGTAGTCATCGGTTTCCACACCGACAAGCCGACCGGCTACGGCCGGCTGCTCGTCAAGGACGGCGAACTGATCGCCATCCGTGAGGAACGAGATGCCGCCGATGCCGAGCGTGCCGTGAAATGGTGCAACAGCGGCCTGATGGCGATCAACGGCCGTAAGGCGCTCGAGCTCCTGTCTCGCATCGGCAACGCCAATGCCAAGGGCGAATACTATCTGACCGACTTGGTGGAAATCGCTCACTCCATTGGGGGCCGCGTTACGGCTGTCGATGCTCCTGAAATTGAGATGACTGGCTGCAACAATCGCGCGGAGCTCGCCGTGATTGAGCGGCTCTGGCAAGAACGCCGACGCGACGAGATGATGATATCAGGCGTGACGATGATCGCGCCGGAGACTGTGTTTCTTTCCTACGATACAACCATCGGGCAGGACGCGCTGATCGAGCCGAATGTGGTATTCGGTCCCGGCGCGACGATCGACGGCGGCGCAATCATTCATGCCTTCTCACATATCGAAGGCGCGCATGTCAGTGCCGGCGCAATCGTTGGTCCCTTCGCCCGCTTGCGGCCCGGCGCCGACCTCGCCAACGGCTCGAAGGTCGGCAACTTCTGCGAAGTCAAGAATGGGAAGATCGGTGAGGGCGCCAAGGTCAATCACCTGACCTACATCGGCGACGCGAAGGTCGGAGCTGGCGCGAATATCGGTGCAGGCACGATCACCTGCAACTATGATGGCCTAAACAAACATCAGACGCTGATCGGCGCGAACACCTTCATTGGATCAAACTCCTCGCTTGTGGCGCCGGTCAGCATTGGCGACGGTGCCTACATAGCCGCTGGCAGTGTCATCACTGCGGATGTTCCTGCCGATGCGCTGGCCCTTGGCCGGGCGCACCAGGAGCTGAAGCCGGGCAGGGCTGCCGTGCTCCGCGAACGCGCATTCGCGATTAAGGCTGCAAAGAAGGCCAAACCATAGGCTTCCGCGTAACGCGTGGAAACCGAAAGTGACCGCCGAGGCCATTGAGAAAAAAGACGGAATCGTTACGAGTGGCCTCTGAACAGAAGGCTTTGGGGGTGTTTATGTGCGGTATTGTTGGAATCGTTGGCAGCAGCCCGGTTGCGGGGCGTCTCGTGGATGCGCTGAAGCGGCTCGAGTACCGCGGCTATGACTCTGCGGGCGTTGCGACGATACATAACGGCGAGATGGCTCGTCGTCGCGCCGAGGGTAAACTCTTCAATCTCGAGAAGCGCCTGGACGGTGACCCTCTGCCGGGAACGATCGGCATTGCGCACACGCGCTGGGCTACGCATGGCATTCCCAACGAGACCAACGCTCACCCGCATTTCGTCGAGGGCGTCGCGGTCGTCCATAACGGCATCATCGAGAACTTCTCCGAACTGCGTGAAGAGCTGATCGCCGAAGGGGCCGTCTTCGGGACGCAGACCGACACGGAAGTCGTCGCCCATCTTATTGCGAAGTACCTCCGTGACGGCCTCGAGCCGCGCGCCGCGATGCTAAAGATGCTGAACCGGGTAACAGGCGCATATGCTCTTGCGATCATGCTCCAAAGCGATCCGGGCACGCTCATGGCGGCACGGTCCGGCCCGCCGCTTGCCGTGGGTTATGGCTCCGGCGAAATGTTCCTCGGCTCGGATGCGATTGCGCTTTCCCCCTTCACCAACGAGATCACCTATCTCGTCGATGGCGATTGGGCCGTGCTTACGCGAAACGGCGCGACAATCCTCGACTTCGCAGGTAACGAGGTAAAGCGCGCCCGTCAGATATCACAGACGACCGCCTATGTGGTGGACAAGGGCAATCACCGCCACTTCATGGAAAAGGAAATCTATGAGCAGCCCGAGGTCATCTCGCATGCCCTCAGCCACTACGTAGATTTTTCCAGCAACACGATCAGCGACAGCATCAACGCGATCGATTTCAAGGCTACCACCAGCCTGGCGATCTCCGCGTGCGGAACCGCATATCTCGCGGGGCTTGTAGGCAAATACTGGTTCGAGCGTTACGCCCGTCTGCCCGTCGAGATCGACGTCGCCTCCGAGTTTCGTTATCGCGAGATGCCTCTGTCGCCTTCGCAGGCTGCGCTTTTCATCTCGCAGTCAGGCGAGACGGCGGACACGCTGGCGTCGCTTCGTTACTGCAAGGAGAGCGGGCTGAAGATTGGCGCAGTGGTCAACGTCAAGGAATCGACCATTGCCCGTGAGTCGGATGCAGTCTTCCCGATCATGGCGGGCCCGGAGATCGGCGTTGCCTCGACCAAAGCCTTCACCTGCCAGTTGGCCGTCCTTGCCACGCTCGCACTCGGCGCAGGCAAGGCGAGGGGAACGATCGGCGCAGAGCAGGAAAGGGAGCTGGTCCGCCATCTCGCCGAAATGCCGCGCATCATGAGCCGCGTGCTGAACCTCATCCAGCCGCAGATGGAGAGCCTGTCGCGCGAACTTTCGAAGTGCCGGGATGTCCTCTATCTCGGTCGCGGCACGAGCTTCCCGCTTGCGATGGAAGGGGCGCTTAAGCTCAAGGAAATCTCCTATATCCATGCTGAAGGTTACGCCGCAGGCGAACTCAAGCACGGACCGATTGCGCTGATCGACGAAAACATGCCTGTTATCGTGATTGCGCCGTTTGACCGCTTCTTCGACAAGACTGTCTCGAACATGCAGGAAGTTGCCGCACGCGGCGGACGCATCATCTTCATTACCGACGAGGCGGGCGCGGCGGCATCGAAGTTGCCGACTATGGCGACGATCGTGCTTCCCGATGTCAACGAGATCATCGCGCCGATGATCTTCTCCCTGCCGATCCAGCTGCTTGCCTACCATACGGCCGTTTTCATGGGCACGGACGTCGATCAGCCGCGCAATCTGGCGAAGTCGGTCACGGTGGAGTGACCGCTTGTTCGCCTCCAGGAGGCTTGTATGGCTTGGTAGTTTCTGGCAGCTTTCTGATAGGAAAGCACGGGGGAGCTGATTTCTGATAGCCGGCCTGCTCAACGGAGTTATCAGTACGCGATGAAGGAAAAACTGCCCCGATTGCCTATAGCCACTCGCCTTAGGAACGACTTCCTGGCGGGGCTGATTATTTGTGCGCCGGTCGCGATTACGCTTTGGCTGACGTGGTCGGTCGTGCGGTGGGCGGATAGCTGGGTCAAACCCTACCTACCGGCGCGCTATGACCCGGATAACTACCTTAACTTTGCGGTGCCAGGGTCCGGCCTGCTGATAGCACTCGTCGCGATCACGCTTATCGGATTCCTCGGCAAGAACCTCATCGGCCAGAGCATCGTTCAGTTCAGCGAATCGCTTGTTCGCCGCGTGCCGCTGGTGCGGAGCATCTATCAGAGCGTGAAGCAGATTTTCGAGACGGTGCTGAAGGACAAGACGAACTCCTTCAAGAAGGTCGGCCTCATCGAATATCCCAGCCCCGGCCTCTGGGCGCTCGTTTTCATTTCGACGGATGCCAAAGGCGAGATCGCGACAAAGTTCAAGGCGATGGGTCAGGACATGGTCTGCGTGTTCCTGCCGCCGACCCCGGTGCCGACGGCCGGATTTCTGATCTTCACGCCGCGCGAAAAGATTGTGCCGCTCGACATGTCACCGGAGGACGCGGCGAAGCTCCTGATCTCCGGTGGTCTCGTCACGCCCGAAGAGCTTGCCGGGCGCATGAAAAAACAGGAGCGGACACGCAAGCCGCTGCCGGCGCCGATCGAAATGTAACTTCCGCTCCTGCTTGGCCCGTACGCGAGATCACGTCTGTTGGTTCCGCCATGTTGCCATGCGATGGCGGTTGAAGGATGACATACGCAATGCTGATCAGACCAGCCACCGCGGAAGACCGTTCCTCCATATGGACCATCATCGAGCCGACGATCCGCGCGGGGGAGACCTACACGCTCGATCGCGACATGAGCCAGACCGATGCCCTCACTTACTGGCTGGGGCCGGACAAAGAGACCTTCGTCGCCGAAGACGAAAGTGGCGAGATCCTCGGTACTTATTACCTCCGCGCCAACCAGGCGGGCGGTGGTGCACATGTCTGCAATTGTGGCTACATGACCGCTGCTGCCGCGGCAGGCAAGGGCGTGGCGCGACAGATGCACGAGCACTCGCTCGTCCGCGCCCGCGAGCGTGGTTTCCGGGCGATGCAGTTCAACTTCGTCGTCAGCGCCAACGAACGCGCCGTTCGTCTCTGGGAAACATTGGGCTTTGAGACGGTCGGCCGCTTGCCCGGCGCCTTCGAGCACCCGACAAAAGGCTACGTTGACGCTCTCGTGATGTTCCGGACGCTGTAAGACGGCTTCGGCGCGCTGTGGGCCGGGCTCGGCTCACCCTGCATGCAGGAAGCGGATCGCCTCGTCGCGGCGGAAAAGGTAGAGCAGGGAGCGTACTGCCTTGCCACGCTCGCTGGTGAGATCGGGGTCGCGCTCGATCAGGTAGGCCGCATCGCGGCGGGCGATTTCCAGCAGGTCGGCATGTGCCTCGAGGCTCGCGATGCGAAAGCCTGGGGTTCCCGACTGGCGCGTGCCGAGCAATTCGCCTTCGCCGCGCAGTTTCAGGTCTTCCTCAGCGATGCGAAAACCGTCTTCCGTTTCACGCATGATCGACAGGCGCGCATGACCAGTTTCGCCCAGTGGCCCCTTGTAGAGCAGGATGCAGGTCGAAGCCTCGTCACCGCGCCCTACGCGTCCGCGAAGCTGGTGAAGCTGCGCCAAGCCGAAGCGCTCGGCATGCTCGATCACCATGATCGTCGCATCGGGAACATCGACGCCGACTTCCACCACTGTTGTTGCGACTAGGAGGCGGATTTCGCTGTTCTTGAACGCCATCATTACGGCATCCTTCTCCGGGCCGCTCATGCGGCCGTGGATCAGGCCGATGGCGCCGCCGAGCGACGAAACGAGCGTTGCATGACGCTCCTCGACCGACATCAGGTCGCTCTCCTCGGACTCCTCTACAAGCGGGCATATCCAATAAGCTTTCTTGCCCTCCGCCAAGGCGCTCTTAAGGCGCCCGACGATCTCGCCGATACGTTCGGTCGGCACTGTGATCGTCTGGATCGGCTTCCGTCCGGCCGGCTTCTCCGTCAGCTTGGAGACGTCCATGTCGCCGAAGGCAGCCAACACCAGTGTGCGCGGTATCGGCGTCGCGGTCATGACGAGCATATGAGGTGTGATGCCCTTCGCAGTCAGCCGCAGGCGCTGGTGGACGCCGAAGCGGTGCTGCTCGTCGACGACAGCCAACATGAGGTTGCGGTAGTTGACGCTGTCCTGGAAGAGGGCGTGGGTGCCGATGACGATCTGCGCCTCTCCGGATGCGATCCTCTCGAGAATATCTTCACGTTCGCGGCCCTTGGTGCGGCCGGTAAGAACCTCGATTCCGAGGCCTGCGGAAGCGGCAAATTTGGAGATCGTCGCATGGTGCTGGCGGGCTAGAATTTCCGTCGGCGCCATGAGGACGGCCTGACCGCCACTTTCAATCACGGCTGCCATCGACATGAGGGCAACCAGGGTCTTACCGGAGCCAACGTCGCCTTGAAGAAGGCGGAGCATGCGGTCCTCGCCGGCCATATCCTTCAGGATGTCGGCGACCGCCGCATTCTGGCTGTTCGTCGGCGAAAACGGCAGAGCCTGCAGGATCTGCCTGCTGACTTGACCGGTGGCGTGTACGGGCTGGCCGGCAACCTTGCGCAATCGTTGGCGAACGAGGCTCAGCGATAGTTGGCCCGCGAGAAACTCGTCATAGGCAAGCCGGCGGCGGGCAGGGGCTTGTGCATCGATATCCGAGGGATCGCGCGGTTCGTGTAGTCCATGGAAAGCGTCTGATATCGAGGGCAGACCCTGCTTCTGCGCAAGAGCGAAGTCGATCCATTCCGGCATTTCCGGCGCGCGCGGCAGCGCCGCTTCGATGATCTTGCGCAATGTCTTCGGCGAAAGACCAGCTGTGAGCGGATAGATCGGCTCGACGAGGGGCAGGTTCTCGGCTTCGCTGGCCTTCACAATGTAGTCGGGATGGACCATCGACGCGCGACCGTTGAACCAGTCGATCTTGCCGCTGACGGTTACCTCCTCGTCCAACGGCAGCTGCTTTTCCAGCCAAGCCGCCTGGCCGCGAAAGAAGACAAGGGTCAGTTCGCCGGTTTCGTCGTGCAGCGTGACGCGATACGGAATGTTGCTCTTGCCGCGCGGCGGCGCCTGGTGACGATCGACCCGCGCCGTGACGGTGACGATTGCACCTTGCGGGGCGCGGGCGATACCCGGTTGGTTTCGACGGTCGATCAGCGAGTGCGGCGCATGAAACAGCAGATCGACGACGCGCGTATCTTCGGGCGTCTCGCGCCCAAGCAGCTTCACCAGCAATTCGGCGATCTTTGGGCCGACGCCGGGCAGGGCGGAAACGGGCGAAAACAGCGGATCGAGAATGGCTGGGCGCATGGCCGCAAAATGCGATGAACAATGCGGCCTTGGCAAGGCTGACAAGCTGCTTTCGAGGGTCTATAGAGGCGCATCAACAGGAAGGTAAAGCCATGACGGGTGTGTCACTCTCGAGCGCCGATCTTGATCCGCGCCGCCGCCGAATCCTCTTTCGCTGCTGGCATCGCGGCATCCGCGAAATGGATCTGGTCTTCGGGCAGTTCGCCGAGAAGGAGATCGCCACCCTGTCCGAGACCGAACTCGACGAGTTCGAAACCATCATGGCCGAAGAGGACAACGATCTCGTGCGCTGGATCATGGGAACATGGCCGGTGCCTGAGCGTTTCCAGACGCCGATGTTTGCGCGCCTTGCCGCTTACAAGCCCGATTTCGAATATCCAGCCGACGCCCTGCCCAGGAATGCCTAATGACCTCAGGTTTTGACGTAAGGAAGCTGTCAGCCGTCGCCGAGCCGCTGACAATCGGCAATGTGCCGACAGGTATGGAAGCTTTGTTGCTGGCCGACCTGGCGCGCGCCGGAGAGCCGGTCGCTTACGTGCTTTCCGACGGCCAGCGGATGGTGGACCTTGAGCAGATGCTGGGCTTCGTTGTGCCGGAGATCCCGGTTCTGACCTTGCCGGCCTGGGACTGTCTTCCTTACGACCGCGTTTCCCCGAGCGCCGATACGTCGGCACGCCGTCTCGCTGCGCTGGGCGGCCTGATCGCGCATCACAAGAAGCCACATGCCGCGATCGTGCTGGTGACAGTCAATGCAATGCTGCAGAAAGTCGCCCCACAAGAGATTATCGAAAGCCTTGCCTTCTCAGCTCGCCCCGGAAATACGGTGCGCATGGACGATGTTGCCGGGCGCCTTGAACGCAACGGCTTCGACCGCGTCGCAACGGTTCGCGAGGTCGGCGAATATGCGGTGCGCGGCGGTATTCTCGACGTCTTCGTGCCGGGCTCCGAGGAGCCTGTTCGCCTCGATTTCTTCGGCGACACGCTGGAAAGCATCCGAAGCTTTGACCCGGCAAGTCAGCGCACCACAGGGCAGGTGCGCTCCCTCGACCTCAACCCGATGAGCGAGGTCACACTGACGCCCGATACGATCAGCCGTTTCCGGAAGAATTACCTCTCTTCCTTCGGCGCGGCGACACGCGACGATGCGCTTTATCTCGCCATATCGGAGGGCCGACGCTACCCAGGCATGGAGCATTGGCTGCCGCTTTTCTACGAGAAGCTGGAGACGGTATTCGACTATCTCAAAGACTTCCGGATGGTCACCGATCATACTGTGCGCCAGGCCGCCGAGGAACGGTCCAAGCTCGTCTTCGACTACTATGACGCCCGCCTCAGTTCCGGGCAGCCCAGCAAGGGACAGATGGCGCAAGGGACACCCTACAAGCCCGTGACGCCCAGCCAACTCTACCTGGACGGAAAGACGTTCGCCAGCACGCTCGACGCGTTCAACGCGATGCGAATCTCGCCCTTTAACGAGCATGAGGGAGAGGCGCGGCGTGTGATCAATCTCGACGCGCGGCAAGGCGAGCGCTGGGCACGCTCGAATGCCGAGGGTGGCGGCAATGCCGAGCGGATCAATGTGTTCGACGCTGTCGTGAAGCATATTGCCGACAAGCGCTCGGCTGGCGCGAAGGTCCTGATTTCCGCCTGGTCGGAAGGTTCGCTGGAGCGTCTGCTGCAGGTGCTGAGCGAACACGGGCTCGAGCGCGTGAAGCCGGTCGGCGCGCTGAAGGAGATGGATGGCCTTGCCAAAGGCGAGGCGGCTGCCGGCGTGCTCAGCCTCGAATCCGGATTTGAAGTCGGCAATCTCGTCGTCATCGGCGAACAGGACATTCTCGGCGACCGCATGGTGCGGCGTTCGAAGCGACGCAAGCGCGCCGCCGATTTCATCTCCGAAGTTGCCGGGCTCGACGAAGGTTCGGTCGTCGTCCACGCACAGCACGGTATCGGTCGGTTTGTCGGCCTGAGAACGATCGAAGCGGCGGGCGCACCGCATGCCTGCCTCGAACTGCAATACGCAGACGACGCGAAGCTGTTCCTGCCGGTCGAGAACATCGACCTTCTGTCGCGCTATGGCGGAGAGGGGACGGAAGCGCAACTCGACAAGCTCGGCGGCGGCGCATGGCAGATGCGCAAGGCCAAGCTCAAGAAGCGGCTGCTCGATATGGCGGATGGGCTGATCCGTATCGCAGCTGAGCGACTGACGCGGCATGCGCCCGTGCTAACGACGCCGGAAGGGCTTTACGACGAGTTTGCCGCGCGCTTCCCTTACGACGAGACGGAGGATCAGGATAATGCCATCGAGGCTGTGCGCTCCGACCTTGGAGCCGGTCGGCCGATGGATCGCCTCGTTTGCGGCGACGTCGGTTTCGGCAAGACTGAGGTGGCGCTTCGTGCTGCCTTCGTTGCGGCGATGAACGGCATACAGGTTGCCGTCGTCGTGCCGACCACACTGCTAGCGCGCCAGCACTTCAAGACCTTCGCCGAGCGGTTCCGCGGCCTGCCGGTTCGCATCCAGCAAGCCTCACGCCTCGTCGGGTCGAAGGAATTGGCGTTAACGAAGAAGGAAGTAGCAGAGGGCAAGACGGATATCGTCGTCGGCACCCATGCGCTTCTTGGTGCCGGGATCAAGTTTGCCAATCTCGGGCTGCTGATCATCGACGAAGAGCAGCATTTCGGCGTCAAGCACAAGGAACGCTTGAAGGAGCTGAAAAGCGATGTCCATGTGCTGACGCTCTCGGCGACACCGATCCCGCGCACGCTGCAGCTCGCGATGACTGGGGTGCGCGAGCTGTCGCTGATCACGACGCCGCCGGTCGACCGCATGGCGGTTCGCACCTTCATTTCGCCCTTCGATTCGCTTGTCATCCGCGAAACGCTGATGCGCGAGCACTATCGCGGTGGCCAAAGCTTCTATGTCTGCCCGCGGCTTGCCGATCTGGAGGATGTGCATGCCTTCCTGCGGTCGGATGTACCGGAGCTGAAGGTCGCGGTCGCGCACGGCCAGATGCCCGCCGGCGAGCTTGAGGACATCATGAACGCCTTCTACGAGGGCCGCTATGACGTGCTGTTGTCGACGACGATCGTGGAATCGGGACTCGACGTGCCAACGGCCAATACGCTGATCGTGCACCGCGCCGACATGTTCGGCCTGGCGCAGCTCTACCAGCTGCGTGGTCGCGTCGGACGTTCGAAGGTGCGCGCCTTTGCGCTCTTCACGCTGCCGGTCAACAAGGTGCTGACGGCGACGGCGGAACGGCGCCTCAAGGTGCTGCAGTCGCTCGACACGCTCGGCGCCGGCTTCCAGTTGGCCAGCCACGATCTCGACATCCGCGGCGCAGGAAACCTGCTCGGCGAAGAGCAGTCCGGCCACATTAAGGAGGTCGGCTTCGAGCTCTACCAGCAGATGCTGGAAGAGGCGGTGGCCGAGGTGAAGGGCGTCGACGAAATCCAGGATACCGGCTGGTCGCCGCAGATCTCTGTGGGCACGTCGGTGATGATCCCCGACGGTTACGTGCCGGACCTGCATCTGCGCATGGCACTCTATCGCCGCCTCGGCGAGATCACGGAACTGAAGGAAATCGATGCCTTCGGCGCAGAAATGATCGATCGCTTCGGCCCCATGCCGATCGAGGTCCAGCACCTTCTAAAGATCGTGTATGTGAAATCGCTCTGCCGGGTCGCCAACGTGGAGAAGCTGGATGCAGGTCCCAAGGGGGTGGTCATCCAGTTCCGCAATAAGGAGTTTCCGCATCCAGCGAACCTGGTTGGCTACATCGCCAAGCAGGGGACCATGGCAAAGATTCGGCCGGACCAGAGCGTCTTCCTCACACGCGATCTGCCGACGCCGGAAAAGCGGCTGCAGGGCGCAGCCGTTATCATGACGCAGCTTGCGGAAATGGCGAAGGGGTAAGGGCTCAGTTCATGCCGGCGCGCGCTTCCGCCTTCGCCTTGGCGATGTCGCGAAGCGCGCCTGCCAGAACGTCCGGCGTCTGAGCGCCGCTGACGGCGTATTGCTGATCGAAGATAAAGAACGGCACACCGTTCACGCCCATCTTCTGCGCCGCCTCGATCTCTTCGACCACCAGGACCTTATCGGCATCGGAGGCGAGCAGCGACGCAGTGACCGTGCGGTCAAGGCCTGCCTTCTCGGCAACGTCGAGCAGCACGGCATGATCGCCGACATTGCGGCCTTCCTCGAAGTTCGCCTTGAACAGGCCGTTGACGACCTTGTCCGCCTTGTCGCGGTCCTCAACCATTGCCCAATGGATCAGGCGATGCGCATCCAGCGTATTCGGGCCGATCTTGATCGCGTCAAAATCGAACTTGATGCCGACTTCACGACCAAGCTCAGTCAGCATCTTGTGTCCTTGGGCAACGCGCTCGGCACCGCCAAGCTTCTCCTCCAGCGCCTTCTTCTGGTCGACGCCATCAGGCGGATAATCGGGGTTGAGGCGGTAGGGGCGCCAGTTGATATCCACGCCGACCTCGTCCTGAACTTCAGCGATCGCAAGCTCGAGCCGGGCCTTACCGAGATAGCACCACGGGCAGACGACGTCGGAGACAACGTCGATGGTAATGCGTTCCATGGGCTTTTCCTTCTTTCTCAAATCGAAACCTTCCCGCCATCTAGTCCCTGCGGCGGGCGACTTCAACCAGGCAGAAAAAAGGAACCTGCTATTGGACGCTCTGATCCCACCATGCCGGCAACTGGTAGCCATAGAGCGGCACGGAGTCCGGATGAGCGATGCGCTTGCTGCGCGCAACCCACTGCTGATCAACATGGTAAAGCGGCAGGACATAGTGCCCCGACAGCAACATCCGATCATGAGAACGCACCGCCGCGGTAAAGTCTTCAGCCGACCGGGCCATAAGGATGTGCTGGATCAGCGTATCGATGTCAGGGTCGGAAACTCCGGCGAAATTGTCTGTGCCTTCGCGCTCCTTGGCCGCGGAAGACCAACGTCCGAGCTGTTCGATGCCCGGCGAGAGGGACGACGTATAGGACTTGATGATCACGTCATAGTCGAAGCTGCTCGTGCGGCTCTGATATTGGGAATCGTCCACCGTGCGGATGGTCGCGACAATGCCGAGCAGTTGCAGTGAACGCTGATAGGAGACTGCGAGCTTCTCCTGGTCGGTGTTCTGCGTCATGATCTCGAAAGCAAGCAGACGTCCGTCGGTGTCGCTCATCTTGCCATTCTTGATCGTATACCCTGCTTCCTTGAGGAGCGCGGCTGCCTGCTTCAGGACATTGCGATCGCGGCCCGATCCGTCGGTGACTGGGAGCTTGTAGGTGCCATCCAGGATCGCTGGATCGATTCGATCCTTGATCGGGCCGAGAAGCTTCAGCTCGCGTTCGTCCGCCGGCACCCCGAAACTCGACAGATCCGAGTTCTGCCAGAAACTCGCAGTGCGGATATAAGCGTTCGAGAAGAGGTTCTTGTTCGCCCATTCGAAATCGAAGACCAGCGACAGCCCCTCGCGAAGCTTCGCGTTGGCAAAGACCGGCCGCCGGGTGTTGAAGACGAAGCCGAACATGCCGCTCGGCAGCTTGGGTTCGAACGTATCCTTGACGACGTTGCCTGAGGTCACTGCCGGGAAATTGTAAGCACTTGCCCAATGGCCGGGACTTCCGTCCGGATAGATATCGATGTCACCCTTCTTGAAAGACTCGAACAGGGTGGTGTCCTGCAGGAAATACTGCACCGTTATCTGATCGTAGTTGTCGAGCCCAACCTTGGCCGGAATGTCCTTGCCCCAGTAATTGGGATCGCGTTCGAAGGTGATGCTCTCGCCGGGCTTCAAAGACTTGATCTTGTAAGGACCAGATCCCACGGGAGGTGTGAGCGTCGAACGATCGAATGTCTCTGGATCGATGGCATGTTTCGGCAGGATCGGCGTGGAGCCGGCCAAAATCATCGGGAATTCGCGATCAGCCTTGTCGTTGAAGGTGAAACGAACGCTGTGGTCGCCCACCTTCTCCATCTTCTCGACCGCATTCAATCGCGTGCTGAAGGGAACGCGCCCCTTTTCCTTGAGCAGATTGAGAGTGAAAATCACATCATCGGGGGTCACCGGCTGCCCGTCCGACCATTTGGCGGCTGGATTGAGATTGAACTGGATAAACGTCCGGTCTTCGTCCCATTCGACGGACTCTGCCAGCAGGCCGTAGAGGGTGAAGGGTTCATCGCGCGAGCGCAGCATCAGCGTCTCGAAAACGAGATTTCCGTACTCCGGATCCCACATGCCGCGCGCCGTCGTGCGCATGCTTTTCAAGATGAAGGGATTGAGGCTGTCGAAGGTCCCGACGACGCCATAACTGATCTTCCCACCCTTTTTCACATCGGGATTGACGTAAGGAAGGTGCCTGAAATCGGCGGGCAGGGCCGGCACGCCATGCATCGCGATGCCATGCACCGGCTCAGCGAGAGCCGCGCTGCCAACGAGTGTAAAAATGACGGGAAGAACGATCCGAAGCATCGTTGAGGTCCTTTCAGGGAACGCACGATTCGGCGCAAGACTATCATGCAGCCACCGCAGTTCACCATCCGCGCCGAATTCTTTCGGATGACCCCGAAAAGGTCAAAGAAATACTGGATATCTGGCCCGACGCAATGTAACAGGGGAACCCGAAGTTGGGGGGTCATGCATTTGCCTCATTGTTCTAAGAGGTGAATTGCGAACAACCCTGTTGGTGAGGATGGCACGTTGTCGTCCCTAAGGGATTTCAGGAGACGGAATTCGTTATGATGTTCAAGGCTGAAAACAAAACGCGGGCAGCCCTGTCCGTTCTGGCAGTGATGCTCGGTGCTGCAGCAGCTCCCGTATCGTCCTTCGCGCAGGATGCAGCGGCCTCCGCCGACCCGGCTACTGCTGCCGGCGCCCCGCGTCTCGGCTGGTACAAGACCTGTAGCAAGCAGGAAGACAATGATGTCTGCGTCGTTCAGAACGTTGTTCTCGCAGGCGGCGGCCAGCTCGTCACGGGCGTTGGCCTCATCAGCGTTTCCGGCAAGATCAACAACAAGAGCCTTCAGGTTTCGGTTCCGCCGGCTCGTCTGATCCCGCCAGGTGTCGCGATGCAGATCGACGGCGGCAAGGCCCAGAAGATCGACTACCTGATGTGCATGCCCGACCGTTGTGTCGCCCAGATCCCGCTGACTGACGCCATGGTCGCCAGCCTGAAGAAGGGCACCGATCTGGTTCTCACCTCGATCAACTTCCGCCGCGCGCCGAACCCGATCAAGATCTCGCTCGAAGGCTTCACCGGCGCCTTTGATGGCGAACCGGTTTCCGCTTCCAAGCTTGCTGAGAGCCAGAAGAGCCTGCAGGACAGCATGCAGAAGAAGGCTGACGAAGCCCGCAAGAAGCTTGAAGAGGCCCAGAAGGCTGCCAAGGCTCAGTAATTCTGAGCCATCGGATTCGCAAAGAACCCGGCCTTGCGCCGGGTTTTCTGTTACACGACCCAAGCAAAGAAAAACCCCGCGGGAGGAGCGGGGTTTTGAATGATATTAGCGGACGTTAGTGGGCCAAGTTCATCTTGGGTTTGAACTGCCCCGTCGGTGCCATATCGAAAATCTGATAGACCTGTTCGTTACGGAGCGGTACACCGCTTTCATCGTTGATCAGGTTCTGCTCGGATACGTAGGCAACGTATTCGTTTTCATCATTCTCGGCCAGCAGATGGTAGAAGGGTTGATCCTTGCTGGGGCGCACTTCGGCGGGAATGGAGTTCCACCATTCTTCCGTATTCGCGAATTCCGGATCGACATCGAAGATCACGCCGCGAAACGGAAATACCTTGTGCCGAACCACTTCACCGATACTGAACTTTGCTACTCTTTCTTTCATGGTACGACTTCCTTTCATCACCTGATTTGGTGATTGGCCCCGCTCAAATCAAGATTTTTGCGGGATCTCGTCACATGAGTGTCACATCCGCTATCAAATAACTGTGACATCCGGTCAGGCGAAAGCCCCGGCGAACCGGGGCTTTCTCTCTTCTTAGGAGGAATAGTACATGTCGTATTCGACCGGATGCGGCGTCATGTCGAAGCGCATGACTTCCGCCATCTTCACCTCGATGAAGCTATCGATCTGGTCGTCGTCGAATACACCGCCGGCGGTTAGGAACTTGCGGTCCTTGTCGAGGCTTTCCAGCGCTTCGCGCAGCGAGCCGCAGACCGTCGGGATCTTCTTCAGTTCCTTCGGCGGCAGGTCATAAAGGTCCTTGTCCATGGCCTTGCCAGGATGGATCTTGTTCTTGATGCCATCGAGACCGGCCATCAGCATGGCGGCAAAAGCGAGGTATGGGTTTGCCATCGGATCGGGGAAGCGGACTTCGACGCGCTTGGCCTTCGGGTTGGTGCCGAACGGAATGCGGCACGATGCCGAACGGTTGCGGGCCGAGTAGGCGAGCAGGACCGGAGCTTCATAGCCCGGAACGAGACGCTTGTAGGAGTTCGTCGACGGGTTGGTGAAGGCGTTCAGCGCCTTTGCGTGCTTGATGATGCCGCCGATGTAGTAGAGGCAGCTTTCGGACAGGCCTGCGTATTCGTCGCCGGCGAAGGTCGGCTTGCCGCCCTTCCAGATCGACTGGTGCACGTGCATGCCCGAGCCGTTGTCGCCGAAGATCGGCTTCGGCATGAAGGTTGCCGTCTTGCCGTAAGCGTTGGCGACCTGGTGCACGACGTACTTGTAGATCTGCATCTTGTCGGCGTTGCGGACGAGCGTGTCGAACTTGATGCCGAGCTCGTGCTGGGCAGCCGCCACTTCGTGGTGGTGCTTTTCGACGACCACGCCCATTTCCGACAGAACCGTCAGCATTTCCGAACGCATGTCCTGGCAGCTGTCGATCGGCGGAACCGGAAAATAGCCGCCCTTGACACGCGGACGGTGGCCGAGGTTGCCGGTTTCATATTCGGTGTCGTCGTTGGACGGCAGTTCCGTGGAATCGAGCTTGAAGCCGGTGTTGTAGGGATCTGCCTTGTAGCGGACGTCGTCGAAGACGAAGAATTCAGCTTCTGGACCAACGAAGACCGTGTCGCCGATGCCGGATGCCTTGAGGTAGGCTTCAGCCTTCTTGGCGGTGCCGCGCGGATCGCGATTGTAGGCTTCGCCGGAGACCGGATCGAGAATATCGCACAGAATGACCATGGTGGACTGCGCGAAGAACGGGTCCATGTGAACCGTTTCGGGGTCTGGCATCAACACCATGTCGGATTCGTTAATGGCCTTCCAACCGACGATCGAAGAGCCGTCGAACATGACGCCGTCAGCGAACATGTCCTCGTCGACACAGACCACATCCATCGTGAGGTGCTGCAGCTTGCCCTTCGGGTCGGTGAAGCGAAGGTCTACGAACTTGACGTCGTTTTCCTTGATTTGCTTAAGAATTTCGCTTGCGGTCGCCATTAAATAGTTCCTTTATTTGAGATGACGATACTTTGGTTCGCCCGAAGGCGATAAAGATTAGATGGCATCGATGCCGGTTTCACCGGTACGGATGCGGATAACCTCTTCGACGTTGGAGACGAAAATCTTGCCGTCGCCGATGCGGCCGGTCTGGGCGGCCTTGCGGATCGCGTCAATGACGGCCTCCGCGTTTTCGTCCGCGAGGACAACCTCCACCTTCACCTTCGGCAGGAAATCGACGACATACTCCGCGCCCCGGTAGAGTTCCGTATGGCCTTTCTGGCGACCGAAGCCCTTCGCTTCCGTAACTGTAATACCCTGCAGGCCAACTTCCTGAAGGGCTTCCTTCACTTCGTCGAGCTTGAAGGGCTTGATGATCGCTTCGATCTTTTTCATGAGAAAATGACTCTCCGCTTCTCCCGTTAATGGCAGGCTCAGACCTGCTTTCCGTCATGATGCAGTTATCGTGCCAGTTGGGAAGCGGATTTTTCAGAAATTGACGCAGATCAGGCGCAGGAACCCATAATCGGGCAGATTCTCACTGGTTTTGGGCTGAAATTCTTCGAAAATCGACATGCAAGCGGCAAATCCGGCTCATTTTTCGGAATATTCCCCCGCGCTAATAATCGATGACAAAACTCGCCACTCGCCTAACCTTTGTGCGTTTGCACATTTTTCGATCTTTTTGCCGATCATTCGACAGGTTGTTATTTAGGCGATTTCTGTTTGAATGCGGCGATGACCGCGGGAATCTCCAATCTACTCCTCACGCCGGAAGAAATGACAGCAGTCGATACGGCAGCCGCCGCGTCCGGCATCGATAGCTATGCCCTTATGCAACGAGCAGGTGCCGCCGTCGCCGCCAGTTTGTTGCGTGATTTTCCCGCGGTTCTTCGCGCCGTCGTTCTTTGTGGGCCGGGCAACAACGGCGGCGACGGCTATGTTGCCGCATGCCTGCTAGCTGATAGCGGCTTTGCCGTCGTCGTGTTCCAGATGGGCGAACCGGAGAAGCTCAAGGGCGATGCCGCCCGGGCCAGGGACAATTTTCCGAACGCAGTACAGCCGCTTGAGACGTATCAGCCACGGAATGGCGACGTAATCATCGATGCCTTGTTCGGTGCTGGCCTTGCCCGCGATGTTCCGAAGAGCGTCGCTGACGTGATTGAGCGAGTGAAGCAGGCGCAGGTGCCTGTAATTGCCGTCGACCT
This sequence comes from Rhizobium sp. RHZ02, assembly GCF_014851575.1. Taxonomy (NCBI): domain Bacteria; kingdom Pseudomonadati; phylum Pseudomonadota; class Alphaproteobacteria; order Hyphomicrobiales; family Rhizobiaceae; genus Rhizobium; species Rhizobium sp. RHZ02. The sequence continues at coordinate 60,365 of NZ_JACUZX010000018.1, read as the reverse complement.
GCCATCGGGCGTGGACGGTCGTACGGGAACCGTCCGAGGGGCGGCCTTTACGGCCGTTCGGACCGTTACTTTCATGACGCGGAAACCCGGCCATCTCCTGATGCCCGGGCGCGAACTCTGCGGCGAACTGGAAGTCTTCGACATTGGCATACCCGCCCGTATCGTTCGCGCCGAGAAAAAACTGCAAATCGCCGAGAACCAGCCGGAATGTTGGCGCCAGGTGCTGCCTTCAAGCGGACTGGAAACACATAAATACAAACGCGGTCACCTCGTCGTCTTCTCTGGCGAAGCAGGCAAGACCGGCGCCGCCCGAATGTCGGCGATGGCGGGGCTGAAGGCCGGGGCAGGACTCGTGACAATCGCCGCGCCGGGAGATGCAGTCGCAGAGAATGCGGCGCACCTTACGGCGATCATGCTGCATCCGATCGAAGAGGAAGCCGCACTCGGCAACTGGCTGCACGACGAGCGGCTGCAGACGTTCGTTCTCGGCCCAGGCTTCGGAGTCGGTGACAAGGCGCGGCGCTTCGTCGCCGCACTTTCCGACCGCCATCTCGTGCTCGACGCAGACGGGCTTTCGTCGTTTAAGGATGCCCCGGATGAACTATTTTCACAGTTCTCCGGCGAGCCGCGGCTGGTGCTAACGCCACATGAGGGGGAGTTCGGCCGGCTGTTTCCCGATATCGCCGCTGACACAGCCATGGGAAAGGTCGAAAAAGCGCAGGCTGCCGCGGCACGGGCGAATGCCGCCATCGTCTACAAGGGCGCCGATACCGTCATCGCCTCGCCTGACGGGAGAGCCTGCATCAACACCAACGCACCGGTTTGGCTCGCAACCGCCGGCTCCGGCGATGTTCTCGCAGGCGTCATTGGAGCGCTGATGGCCCAGGGCGTTCCTGCGTTCGAGGCGGCCGCGGCCGGCGTCTACATGCATGGAGAGGCCGGCATGCGCGCTGGCAAAGGACTGACCGCGGAAGAGCTGGCGACTGAGGTTCGTCCGCTCTGACGACAAGCCTATCGCAACACCGCTTCCTGTAGCGCCATCGCCCCAAAGGGCGCATTGACCTTGCCTTCATGGATCATGAAGGCAAAGACATCCCGCGGTTCGGTTGCAACCTTGCGATCGCCATCGATGAGAGGCAGATCGCCGGGTACCTTGCCATCCGCCCAGGTTTCGAGGCGCGTAGCCCAGTTTTTCAAGTCGCCCGGCGAGTAGCAGGTCCTGATATCGTCCGAACCTTTCTGAAGGCGCGCATAGACGAAGTCGGCAGTTACATCCGCGATCATCGGGTAATCGAAGTGTTCCGCGCAGACAGGCGCAACGCCGTATTTCGAAAGCAACGCCACGAATTCCGGCACCTTGAACGAGTCATGGCGTACCTCGACGACGTGCTTCAGAGGCAAGCCATCCTGCTTGTTCGGCAGCAGCTTGAGGAAGGCTTCGAAATCATCCGGATCGAACTTCTTCGTCGGGGCGAACTGCCAGAGGATTGGGCCCAGGTGCGGGCCGAGCTCCGTCAGGCCCTGAGTGAGAAAGCGCTCCATCGACTCGCCAGCCTCCGCGAGCACACGACGATTGGTGACAAAACGGCTGGCCTTGAGCGAAAAGATGAAGCCATCAGGCACATCCGCCGCCCATTTGGCGAAGGTTTCCGGCTTCTGCGAACTGTAATAGGTGCCGTTGATCTCAATGACCTTCAGCTTGCGGCTTGCATAGTTCAGTTCGTCCTTCTGCTTCAGATCCCCGGGGTAGAAGTGGTCCCGCCATGCCTCGAAGGTCCAGCCGCCGATGCCGACGCGAATGTTGCCGGATTTCGTCATTCCTTCCTCCTCTGATTATCTCAGTCCGCCGACTTGCTTTGCCATATCGACAATCACCCATCCTGGCCTATGCGGATTCTCGCGGCGACCCGTTTCCTGAAAGCCAAACGCCCGGTAGAGCGCAATATTCCGTTTCATGCGAGCATTCGTGTAGAGACGAACTTCCGGAAGCCCCCATTCCCGCGTCGTCTCTTCCACCCATCTCAGAATGGCAAGGCCGTACTGGGCGCCCTGAAATTTCGGGGAGACAGCAATGCTGAAGAGCATCACATGGTCTGGGTGCCGTTCAACGACGGCCAGGCCGGCAAGCTCTCCTTGCACCTCCCGCAACCAGACCTCACCGCGACCGATGCGCGGTGTGTAGTCTTCGGTAACGGGAATCGGCGGGCGGCCAAGGAGACGCGTGTATGGAGCATAGGCTTCGGCGGTCAGCGCCTCGACCGCCTGCAGGTCATCGAGCGACGCCGCTCTCAGCATCACTCGGCTGCCACAACAGTTTTTCGTGTGGGGCGCCGCTCAAGCAGCTCCTTCAGGAACTGCCCGGTATAGGACCGCTTCTCCTTGACGATCGCTTCCGGCGTGCCGACGGCGACGATCTCCCCACCGCCATCGCCACCTTCCGGACCGAAATCGAGCATCCAGTCCGCCGTCTTGATGACTTCGAGATTGTGCTCGATGACGACGACCGAATTCCCCTGGTTGACCAGCTCCTGCAGCATCTCCAGGAGCTTGGCGACGTCGTGGAAATGCAGGCCGGTCGTAGGCTCGTCGAGGATGTAGAGGGTGCGGCCCGTCGATCGCTTCGACAGTTCCTTTGCCAGCTTGACGCGCTGCGCCTCACCACCGGACAGCGTATTCGCCTGCTGTCCGACCTTGATGTAGCCGAGGCCGACGTCCTTCAGGGCCTGCAACTTGTCGCGCACAGCCGGGACGGCAGCGAAGAAATCGACGCCTTCCTCGACGGTCATGTCGAGCACGTCGGCAATCGACTTGTGCTTGAACGTAACGTCGAGCGTCTCCCTGTTGTAGCGCTTGCCATGGCAGACGTCGCAGGTGACGTACACATCAGGCAGGAAGTGCATCTCGATCTTGATGACGCCGTCGCCTTGGCAGGCTTCGCAGCGTCCGCCCTTGACGTTGAACGAGAAGCGTCCCGGTTGGTAGCCGCGCGCCTTCGCTTCCGGCAGACCGGCAAACCAATCACGGATCGGGGTAAACGCGCCCGTGTAGGTCGCTGGGTTGGAACGCGGCGTGCGGCCGATCGGCGACTGGTCGATATCGATGACCTTGTCGATGTGTTCGAAGCCGTCGATGCGATCGTGATCAGCCGGGATTTCGCGGGCGCCCATGATGCGCCGGGCAGCCGATTTATACAGCGTCTCGATCAGGAACGTGGACTTACCGCCCCCTGATACGCCAGTGACCGCCGTAAAGACGCCGAGCGGGATGGAGGCGGTGACATTCTTCAGATTGTTGCCGCGGGCGCCGACGACCTTGATTTCCTTGCCCTTCTTGGGCTTACGGCGCTCGTCGGGAACCGGAACGCCGAGTTCACCGGACAGATATTTGCCGGTCAGCGACTTAGGGTTCGCCATGATCTCCTGTGGCGTGCCATGGGCAATCACCTGGCCACCATGGATGCCGGCGGCGGGACCGATGTCGACGACATCGTCGGCGGTCAAGATCGCGTCCTCGTCATGCTCGACCACGATCACGGTGTTGCCGATATCGCGAAGGTGCTTCAGCGTATCAAGCAGCCGGGCGTTGTCGCGCTGATGCAAACCGATCGATGGCTCGTCGAGGACATACAATACGCCGGTCAAGCCGGAACCGATCTGCGACGCCAACCGGATGCGCTGGCTCTCGCCGCCCGACAAGGTGCCGGAGTTTCGCGACAGGCTGAGATAATCCAGGCCCACGTCATTGAGGAAGCGCAGGCGGTCGCGGATCTCCTTGAGAATGCGAACGGCAATCTCGTTCTGCTTGGCGCTCAGCGACTGCGGCAGGACCTCGAACCAGTCTCGGGCGACGCGGATCGACATGTCGGTCACCTGGCCGATATGCAGCGTATTGATCTTGACGGCAAGCGCCTCCGGCTTCAGGCGGAAACCGCCACAAGACGGGCAGGGGGCTGCCGACATATAGCGCTCAATTTCCTCTCGCGCCCAGGCGGAATCCGTCTCCTTCCAGCGACGCTCGAGATTGGTGATGATGCCCTCGAAATTCTTGTGCGTGGTATAGGACCGCGCGCCATCGGCATAGTGGAACTCGATCTTTTCGTCGGTACCATTCAAGATGACATCCTTCGCCTGGTCCGAAAGATCGTTCCAACGGGCGCCGAGCTTGAAGCCATAGTGCTTACCGAGAGCTTCGAGCGTCTGATTGTAATAGGGAGAGGTCGACTTCGCCCACGGCGCAATGGCGCCATCGCGCAGCGTGCGCTCGGGCTCCGGCACGATCAGGTTGGCGTCGATCTTCTGCTGCGCTCCGAGACCGTCGCAGGTCGGGCAGGCGCCGGCTGGATTGTTGAAGGAAAAAAGCCGCGGCTCGATCTCGGGAATGGTGAAGCCCGATACCGGGCAGGCGAACTTCTCGGAGAAGAGAACGCGTTCATGCGTTTCGTTAAGCGACTTGTTGGCGGAGCCGCCGGCGGCAGTTTCTTCCGGCGGCAGCGGCTTGTCGGCGAATTCCGCAACGGCGAGGCCATCGGCGAGCTTGAGCGAAGTCTCGAAGCTGTCGGCAAGGCGCGACGCCATATCCGGCCGCACCACAATACGGTCGACCACGACGTCGATATCGTGCTTGTACTTCTTGTCCAGGGCTGGCACGTCGGCGATCTCGTAGAATTGGCCGTCGACCTTGACGCGCTGGAAACCCTTTTTCATCAGGTCTGCCAGTTCCTTCTTGTACTCCCCCTTACGCCCGCGCACGAGCGGGGCGAGAATATAGAGACGCGTGCCTTCTCCGAATTCCAGCACGCGATCGACCATCTGGCTGACCGTCTGGCTCTCGATCGGCAGCCCGGTCGAGGGCGAATAGGGTACGCCGACGCGGGCAAAGAGCAGGCGCATGTAGTCATAGATCTCGGTCACCGTACCGACCGTCGAGCGTGGGTTGCGCGAGGTCGTCTTTTGCTCGATCGAAATCGCTGGCGACAGGCCGTCGATCTGATCGACGTCAGGCTTCTGCATCATTTCAAGGAACTGGCGCGCATAGGCCGAAAGGCTTTCGACATAGCGTCGCTGTCCTTCGGCATAGATCGTGTCAAACGCAAGCGACGACTTGCCGGATCCCGAAAGGCCGGTCATGACGATGAGTTTGTTTCGCGGCAGATCGAGATCGATGCCCTTCAAATTGTGCTCGCGCGCGCCGCGGATGGAAATCGTCTTCAGTTCGCTCATCGTCTTCTGCTTCTGTGCTGGAACAAGCCCCTTATTTAGTGATGCCGGCTGGCGAGTCGAGGCTGAATGTCCGTCTGCTGCAAGGTTTTCGATTCGGTTGACAGGATCATAGGGATAAACTAGAACAAATAAAGAACAAAATTCCTTGTGGATGAACCGGCGATGGACACCCATCGCCGGCGCTCTATGGTTTAAGGTGCACCGATTGTTTCAAGCGCCGCCGGGCAGGGCGGCAGGTAAGGTGAAAGTATGGCTGGCAGCGTAAACAAGGTAATTCTGATCGGGAACGTGGGCGCTGACCCCGAAATCCGGCGGACCCAGGATGGCCGGCCGATCGCCAACCTTCGCATCGCGACGTCCGAGACCTGGCGTGATCGCACCTCCGGCGAACGCCGCGAAAAGACGGAATGGCATACGGTCGTAGTCTTCAACGAAGGCCTCTGCAAGGTCGTCGAGCAGTATGTGAAGAAGGGCGCCAAGCTCTACATCGAAGGCGCGCTGCAGACGCGTAAGTGGCAAGACCAGAACGGCCAGGACCGCTATTCGACGGAAGTCGTTCTGCAGGGCTTCGGCTCGACGCTGACGATGCTGGACGGTCGCGGCGAGGGTGGCGGCGCAAGCTCCGGCTTCGGCGGTGGTCGCGGCAGTAATGCCGGCGGCAACGATTTCGGTGGCGGCGGTGGCTACGGCGACGATTACGGCGCGCCGTCGCAATCATCTGGCCGCAGCAGCGGTGGCGGCGGCGGTGGAAACTTCTCGCGCGATCTCGACGACGATATCCCGTTCTGATCGCAGAGTATTCGTGGCATAAGTTGGACGGCGCGCCGCAAGGTGCGCCGTCTGCTTTTCAATCTCCGGGATTGGACGTCCCCCGAGCTTGCCGCGATGGAAGCCGTGCAGGTAACCGGCTTTTTGACCTAGCCGGCTGGCGTCGTGATGAGGGTAGATCTCAAACCGTCGACGACGAACTGCGTGGCAAGCGCCGCCAGGATGACACCGAGAAGGCGTGTCAGAATTGCGCGCCCCGTTACGCCGAGGAAGCGATCAAGTCTTTCGGCGATGAGCAGCGAGAGAAACAGCAGCAGCAGGCTCAATGCGATGACAATGATCAATTGCGCCCGCTCGAGCGAAGCCTGCATCGATCCGGCAATTAGGATCGTCGCCGAAATGGCACCGGGACCGGCGATCAGAGGGATCGCCAACGGAAAGACCGAGATATTATGGATATGATCGACGGTGATTGCGGCTGTGCTCGTCTTCTCCTTACGGTCCTGCCGCTTCTCGAATACCATTTCAAAGGCGATCCAGAACAACAGAAGACCACCGGCAATGCGGAAGGCGCCGATCGAGATTCCGAGCACCCCGAGCACGCTGGCCCCGAACAGGGCGAAAGCGGCAAGAATGACAAAGGCGATGATCGAGCCGCGCAGTGCCACCTGTTTTCGCTGGCTGCGGCTCATGCCGGTCGTGAGCCCGAGAAAGAGTGGAGCAAGACCAGGCGGGTCGATCGTGACAAGCAGCGTCGTGAAGGCGTTGATCAGTTGGTCGACGCTTGCCATTGTCTCTCCGTGAGCCCATATAAACACTTGGTTTTTGCGCGATTGTGATGCGGAGAGACCATTTTGGCAAATGGTGTTATTAGGGCGGTGCAAATAACCGTCCCAGAGGCTCCCATTGCCCTCATAAGACCGCAAAAGTCTGTTCAAAACCCGTGCCAAAATTAGCGTAGGAACAGGCTTTCCGCTATAAATCTTCAAGTGATTCTAGAAGAGATCGTGATCTGTTTTGACTGAGCAAACACCCCCCGGCGGCGGGAAGCTCCCGCCAGGCATCGAGCCCATCTCCATCATGGAGGAAATGCAGCGGTCGTATCTCGATTACGCCATGAGCGTTATCGTCAGCCGCGCCCTGCCTGATGTCCGCGACGGCCTGAAGCCCGTGCACCGGCGCATCCTTTACGGCATGTCCGAACTCGGCATCGACTGGAACAAGAAATACGTCAAATGCGCCCGCGTTACCGGGGATGTGATGGGTAAATACCATCCGCACGGCAACGCAGCGATCTACGACGCGCTAGCGCGTATGGCGCAGGACTGGTCGCTCCGCCTTCCGCTGATCGACGGCCAGGGCAACTTCGGCTCCGTCGACGGCGATCCGCCGGCGGCCGAACGCTACACAGAGTGCCGCCTGCAAAAGGCCGCGCATTCGCTGCTCGACGATCTCGACAAGGAAACGGTCGACTTCCGCGATAACTATGACGGCACGCTGTCCGAGCCCGTCGTTGTTCCCGCAAAGTTCCCGAACCTCCTAGTGAACGGGGCAGGCGGCATCGCCGTGGGTATGGCGACGAATATTCCGCCGCACAATCTGTCCGAAGTCATCGACGGCTGCATTGCGCTGATCGACAACCCGGCGATCGAACTGCCTGACATCATGCAGATTATTCCGGGTCCGGACTTCCCGACCGGCGCCAAGATCCTTGGTCGCGCCGGCATTCGCTCGGCCTACGAGACCGGTCGCGGCTCGGTGATCATGCGCGGCGTTGCCACCATCGAGCCGATGCGTGGCGATCGCGAACAGATCATCATCACCGAGATCCCGTATCAGGTGAACAAGTCGACGATGATCGAGAAGATGGCCGAACTGGTGCGCGACAAGCGTATCGAAGGGATCTCCGACCTACGCGATGAATCCGACCGTCAGGGCTATCGCGTCGTCGTCGAGTTGAAGCGCGATGCGAATGCCGATGTCATCCTGAACCAGCTCTACCGCTACACGCCGCTGCAAACCTCCTTTGGCTGCAACATGGTGGCGCTGAACGGCGGCAAGCCGGAACAGCTGACGCTACTCGATATGCTGCGCGCCTTCGTTTCCTTCCGTGAGGAAGTCGTTAGCCGGAGAACGAAATTTCTTCTCCGCAAGGCCCGCGAGCGCGCTCACGTCTTGGTCGGCCTGGCGATCGCTGTCGCCAATATTGACGAGATCATCCGCACGATCCGGCAGGCGCCGGATCCGCAGACCGCACGCGAGCAGTTGATGACGCGCCGCTGGCCGGCCGCCGATGTCGAAAGCCTGATCCGCCTGATCGACGATCCGCGTCACCGCATCAATGAGGACCTGACATACAACCTCTCGGAAGAGCAGGCGCGCGCCATCCTCGAACTGCGTCTGGCCCGTCTGACCGCACTCGGCCGTGACGAAATCGGTGACGAACTCAACAAGATAGGCGAAGAGATTAAGGATTACCTTGAAATCCTGTCGTCGCGGGTTCGCATCCAGACGATCGTCAAAGAAGAGCTTGCAGCCGTTCGCGACGAATTCGGCACGCCGCGCCGCACCGAGATCATGGACGGCGGCCTTGAAATGGACGATGAGGATCTCATCGCCCGCGAAGACATGGTCGTGACAGTCTCCCATCTCGGCTACATCAAGCGCGTGCCGCTGACGACCTATCGCGCCCAGCGCCGTGGCGGCAAGGGCCGCTCCGGCATGACGACGCGCGACGAGGATTTTGTTAGCCAGCTATTCGTTCTCAACACGCATACGCCGGTTCTGTTCTTCTCCTCGCGCGGTATCGTTTACAAGGAAAAGGTCTATCGCCTGCCGATCGGCACGCCGACTGCGCGCGGCAAGGCGCTCATCAACATGCTGCCACTGGAGCCCGGCGAACGCATCACCACGATCCTGCCGTTGCCGGAGGATGAGGACAGCTGGGATAAGCTCGACGTCATGTTCTCGACGACGCGCGGGACAGTTCGCCGCAACAAGCTTTCCGACTTCGTTCAGGTCAACCGCAACGGCAAGATCGCGATGAAGCTCGAGGAAGAAGGCGACGAAATCCTCTCCGTCGAGACCTGCACCGAGCATGACGATGTGCTTCTGACCACGGCGCTCGGTCAGTGCATTCGCTTCCCCGTCGATGACGTCCGCGTCTTTGCTGGCCGCAACTCCATCGGCGTTCGCGGCATCAACCTCGGTGACGCCGACCGCATCATCTCGATGACGATTGTTGGACATGTCGATGCCGAACCTTGGGAACGCGCAGCCTACCTGAAGCGGGCCGCGAGCGAACGCCGCCTCGCGACGGGTGACGCCGAGGAAATCTCGCTGGTTGGCGAGGAAGTGACCGAGGAAGGTCAACTGAGCGACGAGCGCTATGAGGAACTGAAGGCGCGCGAGCAGTACGTCCTGACGGTTTCCGAGAAGGGCTTCGGCAAGCGATCCTCCTCCTACGACTTCCGCATTTCCGGCCGTGGCGGCAAGGGCATTCGCGCCACCGATACGTCGAAGACGGGGGAGATCGGCGAACTCGTGGCCGCTTTCCCGGTCAACGAAGGCGACCAGATCATGCTCGTATCCGATGGCGGCCAGCTCATCCGCGTTCCGGTGGGCGGCATCCGTATCGCGAGCCGAGCAACGAAGGGCGTCACCATCTTCTCGACTGCCAAGGATGAAAAGGTCGTATCCGTCGAGCGCATTAGCGAGCCAGAGGAGGAGACTGAAGACGTTGCCGAGAATGGCGACGACATTGCCTCGGTTCCGGAAGGTGAGCCTGAAACGGAAGCGTGATGTTCTAAGCGTTTGATCTTGAAAACCGGGCGACTGCCCGGTTTTCTTTTTGGGCACCTTGACTGCGGGAACCGGCTGGCGGTGCTGCAGCCGAAATGGAGGGCAGAGTGATCCGGATTCTCGGTATTGACGATGTTGCCATCTTCAAAGTCATTCGGCTGGAAGCGCTGCGGACCGAGCCCGCAGCCTTGCCAGTACCGTCGGCGACTGGGAAGCGCTCTCAGACGATGAATGGCGTAGGCGATTGGTCGACGGGCCTGTTCTCGTGGCCCTTAAGCAGGGTGAGCCCGTCGGGATGATGGGGCTGAGCCGCCAGCGTGCCAGTAAGATGGTGCATCGGCCAACGCTCATCAATGGTCTATGTGCGTCGAAGTGAAATGGGCGGCGGCTATGCCAAGGCTCTGCTAGAAGCGACGTTAAGCTATGCGCGAGAGAACGCCATCTCTAGGCACGAAATAGGCCGGACAAACCTCGTTCATCCGGCCTATTTCGATTGAAAACATGCAATCCCAGATGTCGATAGCGGCTAGAACCAGCTGTGTTTTCCATCGGTCTTCTTCAGTTCTTCGCTTTCATGGCGAAGGGCAGAGATGGTGGAAGCCACGGACACGATAAACATTATGCTGATAAGGGCGGTGAGCACAGCTAGTATCGTGAACATGAGCAATCCTCCTGGGCTTTGCGTTCACGTCCCTTAGTACTGGCTCATTACCGCCGCACGAGCCGACGCATAAGGGCCATATACCTTGGACGCATCCACTTTGTGATCGTAAAGCGCGACAGTCGCTGCAAGCATACCAGTCATCATTACCATCCAGACAGCATTAATCATGGTAATTTTATTGGGCATATCTTCTTCCTTGTGCGGCGCGTATCGCGTTACGCTGGTTGAGTGAACGCATGCGTGCGAAAATGGTTCCAGGGATATTGACGGGTCGTTTAGCAAGGCCGTTCTGAAGCGACCTTGAATGCGCCGTTCATCTGGCATTCAGAATCCTTAATCGGTTTAAACGCCACATTTCCTGTCTTACGCACGATTGCATAATGTTCCCGTACGCTTGGCCGCACCCAACTTGCATCCTGCATTTCCCGCACGTAGCCGTAGAAAAATTCGGCAAGCAGCGAGACGATGACAGCGAATACAACAAGGATGATCAGCATGGGCGTTTTCCGGGGCTGACCGATGCCGGAATGACATCGGGTGTTGACGGTCTCAACTATAGCGAGCCGGTCTGAAGCCGCCTTGAATGCTGCATTCATCCGCCGTTCAGCGATGGGCAAATGACTTGCGGGCAACCGTCATCCATGACAAAAGGGCGTCGAAACAAATGGCTAGGCCAATGACGACAGCTTTTTATCCGGGGTCGTTCGACCCGATCACCAACGGACATCTGGATGTTCTTGTCCAGGCGCTGAGCGTTGCGTCCAAGGTTATCGTCGCGATCGGCGTTCATCCCGGCAAGGCACCGCTCTTTTCCTTCGATGAGAGGGCGAATCTCATTCGCCAGTCGCTCGCGGAAGCAATGCCTGAAAAGACCGGCGACATCTCAGTCGTTGCATTCGACAATCTCGTCGTCGACGCGGCGCGATCCCATAGCGCGACCCTACTGATCCGCGGCCTCAGGGACGGCACCGATCTCGACTATGAAATGCAGATGGCCGGGATGAACCGCCAGATGGCGCCCGACATTCAAACGATCTTTCTGCCAGCCGGAACGGCCTCGCGGCCCATAACCGCCACATTGGTCCGGCAAATCGCTGCCATGGGAGGCGACGTCAGCGCCTTTGTGCCGGCTGCGGTCTTGAAAGCTCTTCAATCCAAGCGCAAATCCTAGGCGACCTTTTCGCCGCAACGGAGCCATTATGAAACTTTTCTCTTTCGCATTTGCAGCCGTGCTTTCCCTTGCCTCGTTCGCGGGCGCCGCATTCGCGCAGTCCGGCAACACGCTGACGATCCAGCTGAAAGACGGTCCGGTCGTGATCCAGCTTATGCCGGACGTCGCGCCGAAGCACGTCGCGCAGATCGAAGCGCTCGCCAAGAAGGGCGCGTATGACAACGTCGCCTTCCATCGCGTCATCGAAGGCTTCATGGCCCAGACTGGCGACGTGAAGTTTGGCAACATGGAAAAGGGCTTCGATGCGAGCCGTGCCGGTACCGGTGGCTCCGACCTGCCTGACCTGCCGGCCGAATTCTCGAAGACGCCTTTCGTGCGGGGTACGGTCGGTATGGCCCGCTCACAGGACCCGAACTCGGCGAACTCCCAGTTCTTTATCATGTTTGCTGATGGCTCCTTCCTCAACGGCCAGTACACGGTTGTTGGCAAGGTCGTCTCCGGCATGGAGAATGTCGACAAGATCAAGCGCGGCGAGGGCCAGAACGGCGAAGTCAGCAATCCCGACCGGATGATCAAGGTCACTGTCGGCAGCAAGTAAGTTTCAAGACAAGTAGGAGAAGAAAAATGGCCGAGATCAAGGATCCCGAAAACACCATCATCCTGGAAACCACTAAGGGTAAGGTTGTCATCCAGTTGCTGCCGGAAGTAGCGCCGGAACATGTCGCCCGCATCAAGGAACTCGCTCGCGAGAAGGCCTATGACAACGTTGTCTTCCATCGCGTCATCAACGATTTCATGGCGCAGACCGGCGACGTGAAGTTCGGCAAGAAGGGCGGCGAGAGCTTCAACCCGAGCCGCGCGGGCATGGGCGGTTCCGAGAAGCCCGACCTCAAGGCTGAGTTCTCGGCGGTCAGCCACGTCAGAGGCACGTGCTCAATGGCCCGCTCCCAGAACCCGAACTCTGCCAATTCGCAGTTCTTCATTTGCTTCACCGATGCTCCTTGGCTGAACAAGCAGTACTCCGTCTGGGGTCAGGTCATCGAAGGCATGGACAACGTCGACAAGATCAAGAAGGGCGAGCCGGTCGTCGATCCGGACTCGATCGTCTCGATGCGGGTTGCCGCTGACGTCTGATTGTGATTTTTGCTGAAACCCGCCCTTGCGCGAAAGCGTGGGGCGGGTTTCGCTTTGCCTGGATTTGAGTGATGCGCGTAGACCTCTTTGATTTCGACCTGCCGGATGAACGGATCGCCCTGCGGCCCGCCGAGCCGCGCGATAGCGCGCGCCTGCTCGTCGTCGACCCGGCGGGCGAAGTGCAGCTGTCGGACCATCGGGTTAGCGATTTGCTCAGCTTTCTAAGGGCAGGGGACTCGCTCGTCTTCAACGACACCAAGGTGATCCCGGCGCAGCTCGAGGGCATCCGTTATCGTGAGGGCGCCGGCGGTCAGCAGGTTTCGGCAACGCTGCATATGCGCACCGGCACCAGCCGCTGGAAGGCTTTTGCCAAGCCCGGTAAGCGCATCAAGATCGGTGATCGCATCTCATTTGGCCATGACGGCACCAGCTGCCTGCTCGGCAAGCTCGAATGCACGGTCGAGGAAAAAGGCGAGGGCGGCGAAGTCACCCTTGCCTTCGACCTGTCTGGGCCGATGCTCGACGAGGCCATCCATTCCGTCGGACATATTCCGCTGCCACCCTACATCGCCGCCAAACGCGCCGAGGATGAACGCGACCGCGCCGACTACCAGACCATCTATGCACGCGAGGAAGGCGCCGTCGCCGCTCCCACGGCCGGACTTCACTTCACGCCCGCGCTTTTCGACGCGATCGACAAGGCTGGGGTCGAGCGCCATTTCGTGACGCTACATGTCGGCGCCGGCACCTTCTTGCCAGTCAAAGCGGACGATACCGACGACCACAAGATGCATCTCGAAAGCGGCCATGTCAGCGCCGAAACGGCTGCGAGCCTCAATGCCGTGAAGGCGAGGGGCGGGCGCATCATCTGTGTGGGCACGACTTCGCTACGGCTGATCGAAAGTGCTGCGGAGGACAATGGCGAGATCCGGGCCTGGGCCGGCGCCACGGGTATCTTCATCACGCCAGGCTACCGCTTCAAGGCGGTTGACATGCTGATGACGAACTTCCATTTGCCCCGATCGACCCTGTTCATGCTCGTTTCGGCCTTTGCCGGCTTCGAGACCATGCATGCAGCCTATCAGCACGCGATTTCGACGGGCTACCGCTTCTATTCCTATGGCGATTCCAGCCTTCTTTTCCGGAAAGACTAAATGACCGAGAACTTTCAGTTCACCCTCAAGAAGACTGACGCCGGTGCTCGCCTGGGCGAAGTCTCGATGCCGCGGGGCACGATCCGCACGCCGGCCTTCATGCCCGTCGGCACCGTCGGTACCGTTAAGGCCGTGTATCTCGACCAGGTTCGCGACACGGGCGCCGACATCATCCTCGGCAACACCTATCATCTCATGCTGCGCCCTACAGCGGAACGCGTGGCCCGGCTCGGTGGTCTGCACAAGCTGATCCGCTGGGAGCATCCGATCCTGACCGATTCCGGCGGGTTCCAGGTGATGTCGCTCTCGGGTCTCCGCAAGCTCGATGAGCAGGGCGTAACCTTCAAGTCGCATGTCGACGGCAGCCTGCATCACATGTCGCCGGAGCGCTCGATCGAGATCCAGGGACTGCTCGATTCCGACATCCAGATGCAGCTTGACGAGTGCGTGGCGCTGCCGGCGGAACCGCGGGAAATCGAGCGCGCCATGGAGCTGTCGCTGCGCTGGGCGGAGCGTTGCAAGGTCGCCTTCGGCAACCAGCCGGGTAAAGCCATGTTCGGCATCGTGCAGGGCGGGGATGTACCCGCGCTGCGCGTCCGGTCGGCCGCGGCACTGACCGATCTCGATCTCAAGGGCTACGCGGTCGGCGGTCTCGCCGTTGGCGAGCCGCAGGAGGTCATGCTGAAGATGCTCGAGGAGACCCTTCCGGTATTGCCAACGGAGAAGCCGCGCTATCTCATGGGCGTCGGTACGCCTGACGATATCCTGAAGTCCGTCGCTCGCGGCATCGACATGTTCGACTGCGTGATGCCGACCCGCTCTGGCCGTCACGGGCTTGCCTTTACACGTCGCGGCAAGGTCAACATCCGCAATGCCCGTCACGCAGAGGATATGCGGCCGCTCGACGAACAATCGAACTGCCCGGCATCGCGCGACTACTCCCGTGCCTACCTGCACCACCTCGTGCGTGCCAATGAGGCCCTCGGCGGCATGCTGCTCTCCTGGCACAATCTCGCCTATTACCAGGAGCTGATGCAGGGCATCCGCAAGTCAATCGCCGAAGGCCGTTTCGCCGATTTCATGGCCGAGACCATGGAGGAATGGGCCAGGGGCGATCTCGATCCAGTCTGAGCCGCCTTAAGCTTCGGCAAACTGGTCATAGGCGCGCAGCGCGTCTGCGGCATACATCAACGCTGGGCCACCGCCCATATAAACACTCATCGCCATGACCTCGGCGACCTCTTCACGAGTGGCGCCGAGTTCTTTCAATGCCTTGGCGTGAAAGCCGATGCAGCCGTCGCAGCGCTGAGTGACGCCGATCGCCAACGCGATCAGTTCCTTCGTCTTCTTGTCGAGGGCGCCATCGGCGCTTGCGCCTTTCGCTAGTGCGTAGAAGCCTTGCATGGCCTCCGGCGCCAGCTTTCTCAGTTCTCCGGTATAGGCGGCGATATCACGGGTGATCTGCTTGTAATCCTTGTTCATCATTCTGTTTCCGTATTTCTTGCTTTTCATTTCGTAAAAATGTGATATCAGTAAAATACGAAATGTAAAGAGGCGCCGATGACGGACTTCACGCTGGAGATGAGCGGCAAGGCGGAAGGGGCTGCGGAGTTCCTGAGTGGACTTGCAAGCCCGCACAGGCTGCTGATCCTCTGTCTTCTTGCCGCCGGCGAGAAGAGCGTTGGTACGCTGGTCGAGGAGACAGGCATCGGCCAGACCTCAATGTCGCAGCATCTGGCGAAATTGAAGAAGGAAGGCCTCGTCGATTTCCGGCGGGACCACCGTACGCTCTATTATTTTATAAACGATCCGGCGGCTCTGGAGATCATGGAAATTCTCTACAACCGCTTCTGCAGGAAGGTTTGAGCAATGACGCAGTCGATGAAGGTGGTGACACCGCGCCAGGCGAAAGAGTGGATAGGTGCGGGCGAGGCGGTCCTTATCGACGTCCGCGAGCCGGAGGAGTTCCGCAGCGAGCATATCGCTTCGGCCCTTTCCCTGCCTCTGTCCGAGGTCGGAAACCTCACCCGAGTCCTTTCCGTCCCGGCCGGACGCAAAGTCGTATTCCAGTGCCTGAAGGGCGGTCGCGGCCAGCAAGCCTGCGAGCGGCTGGTAGCCCAGGAGGGAAGCGAGTATCCGGTCTTCAATCTTGAGGGCGGCATCACTGCTTGGAAAGCGGAAGGCCTGCCGGTGGTCGGCACAGCCGCCCCGCGCCTAACGATCTTCCGTCAGGTCCAGATCGTCGTCGGCTTCCTCGTGCTGCTGTCGGTGCTTGCCGGCTTCTTCATCAGCCCAGCTGGCTTCGTCGTTGCCGGCCTGTTTGGCGCGGCGCTTGCCTTTGCCGGCATATCCGGCTGGTGCGGGATGGCGAAGCTGCTCAACTTGATGCCTTGGAACCAGCCAGCCTGATCTGAATTCCAAACGAAAAATCGCGAGAGGCTTTCCGCGGCATTTCTTTAGATGCCTTTGCTTTCGGTATTTGGCACGATCTGCACACCGTTGATCTTGTAGTTTCCGTCAGGCTGACGCGCCAGCTGGTAGACGGCAGTCCAATCCTTGCCGTCACGGCCTGATATCAGCACCTCGTGATAGATCATCGCGCCATTGTCGATCGAGCGGCTGCGCCCAAAGGCATAATTGCCAGGGTGGTAAACCGGCTCGTAGCTTTTCTTGACCATGGCGAAGAAGACGTTCTTGTCGGGGTAGATCGCCTTGATCCCGGGTGCGGCGAAGGAATAGGCCGTGTCGACGTCGTCGTTCAGGAACGCCTTGATCTGCGCCTCGATCATCGCTCGCGTCGCGTCGATCGGATCTTCGGCTTGAGCGGTCGCAAACAAAACGAAGGACGCGGCACACAGAATGAAAACTGCGAGAAAGGCGCGCATGGCAACGGCTCCGGCTGTCCTAGGAATTCTAGGGCAGTCTACGCACAAGGAAAGAGCATAGATCAGCAGGCGGGGTGTTGGTAGGCGTCCTTCGTGCGCTATTCCTTACGGTAGATTGTGAGTTCATGCTGAACCGCGACTTTTGTGGCTCATCAAGCTAGCCGGCATGTCTGATCTGCGCGAGCAGTTTCTTTCGGAAGACTTCGGCCGGGGTTCGATAGCCAAGGCATTTGCGGGGTGTTGCGTTCAGCCGGTTGCAGATCTCGATCAGATCGGCATCTGTGACCGATAATGGATCGACCTCTCTCGAAAGCCATTTCCGGACGCGGCCATTGGTATTCTCGACGGTGCCTTTCTGCCACGGCGATTGCGGGTCGCAGAACCAGGTTTGGGTGCCGATGCTCGCCTGAAGATACGGCCAATCCGTAAACTCCGTGCCACGGTCGAAGGTGATCGAGCGACGGGCTAGATGGGGTAGGGCCTTGAGGGCCTGTATGAGGCCGTCCATGACCGGACGTGACTGACGGTCGTTGTTACGCAGGAAGATCGCAAATCGGCTAACGCGCTCGACGAGCGACGTGACGTTGGCCTTTCCAAACTTCTTGCGGAACTGGATAAGATCACATTCCCAGTGCCCAAACTGTTTGCGGTCAGCGACAGTGTCGGGACGACGCAAAATGTTCAGATCCGAGCTAAAGCGTTGACCGTGCTTGCATCTGGCATGTCTTGGCCTGCGCCTGGCACGACGCTCCGGCAGATGTCGCCACAGCTTGATCGCCTGGCCGTCGGCCGAGTATGCGAATTTGTAGATCGTCTCGTGGCTCACCGAGATCGGATGGTGCTCCAGGCGCATCCGACCGGCAATCTGCTGCGGTGACCAGCCGTCTACGATCCGCTCGATCACCGATTGCCGGACATGCGAGAAGCGCGCGAGCTTGCGCAGCTTTAACCGGCGATCACAGGCCATCTGATGCGCGGTCACGCAGTGGTAGCCGCTGAGATTATGTTGCGCCGGACTTCGCGAAAGATCGTCGAACGATGCCTTCCGAGCTTCTCTGCAATGGCGTCAATACTGAGCCCAGCCAACCTCCAACGGGCAATCTTACGGCGTTCGTCCAATCCAATCTGAGAGTAGGTGCGCTTCATTGCATCGTCCTTGCAATTGATAACCCATTGGGATCATTAGCAAGTCGCTCTTCATCCTAGAACCCACCCGGCTACAGCCATTGTCAAAGCTGGCTAGAGGCGCGACATTGTTAGCCAGTTACAAATGCGACACTGGCTCTGACAATCAGCCCCCGATCCGGCCGGCTGGGCCGGGTTGAAAGGGCGGAGCGGGGGTGGGTGATAACATTCCCCTTCGGCTTTAGCTTTCTCACTGGCAATTGTTCCTTTACCGCTCGATACTCGCTAGCACTTGCAAGGCCCAGTTGGGGATCAAAGCCGCACGATGCTTCCGGAAATCAACCTGCAAGGTGACGTCGACATCGCCGCGCTGTCACCACTTCTTCGCGGCATGCTTCTTTCGGTTGCCTATGCTGACGGTGAGGGGGGCATAGGATTGACGGCAACCGGCGCCATGAACCGCAAGTTCGTGGATTGGGCCGCTGTTAACTTCCTCTGGCCCGACTTTACAGCCGAAGATCTCTACAGCATGCACAAGGTGCTCAATGAACGCGACATGCCGCCGCTCTGGGTCGTGCGCGACATGACCCGTCATCTGAAGCTGCTTCGTCGGAAAAAGGATGTGCTGCTGCCAACCAGACGCGGCCGCGAGTTTCTGGTGAACCCTAACGCCTTCTTCGATCTGGTCGCCACGGATTATCTCTATTCCTACATCCACGCCACCGAACGGGAAGAGGAGGTGCAAGCGCGGTTGCGCTGGTGGCGCATGTTCCTCAATCTTCTCAATATCAAGGCCAGAGAAGGTTGCACGCCAATGGAGGTTGTGAAAATCCTCTATCCAGATCTGGCGCCTCTTTCGGAAACCGAAATGACCCTGGAAGCCTGGAAGCTGAAATCCGATCTAAAATACGGCGTCTTACAGCGCTTGTGCTGGCTCGGCTTGCTCTATGAAGCAAGAGAGGGCCTCACACTCTTCCAGGACGGATCCTTCCACAAGACACCGCTTTGGTCCGCATGCCTGCAGCTGGAATCGGATACGCAAAGCGACATCGGCGTGCACTGACGATCTTTATTCCGCGGGGAATTCCTGATCGTGCCAGTAGTTGCGTTTGATCTCCCGGGAGATGGTCGCACGGTCCCGGCCGAGGCGTCTGGCGATCTCAGACTGGCTAAACTTCTGATCCAACATCCTGGAAATCGATCGGCGTTCGTCAAAACTCAAATGGGAAAAGGTACGGATCAAACTATGGCTCCCGAAAAGCAGGCAGCTTACGCCTTTGTTGCAGTTCGAGATAGAATGTACCCTTCTTACACACATTGATCGGATAAGATAGATTATGGAACCATTGCGTATCTAGATCTGCGAAGGAGCTCATAACTATCAGCCGTACGCCAACATCGCCAAATCGCTTTTTCTTTCGGCGCTTACCGCTGGATGCTGATGTGCCGATTAAATCACTTCGCGCTTTCAGCGCCAGCGAAACAACAAAAACCGCGACACCTCAACAACAGGCAAACTGCGATCATTACGCCGCGCGACATCATGCAGGTCGTCAGCCGCTTTCCAGTTCGACCAGTTCGATATCGAAGCTCATCTGATCATAAGCCGGAACCACATGATCGGGCGTTTCGGCCATGACCGTGTCATAGTCGAGCGGCGTATGCATATGGGTCAGGATCGCCCGTTTCGGCTTCAGGCGCTTAATCCAGTCGAGCGATTGCTCGAGCGACAGATGGCTCGGATGATAGCGATATTGCAAGGCATCGATGATGAGGACGTCGAGCTCTTGAAGTTTTTCGACAGTTTCAGGCGGAAAGTCACTGATATCACTGCAATAAGCGACGTCGCCAACGCGAATGCCAAGCGAGTATATGTCGCCATGCTGCTGCAGGTGCGGTCGGATCGAGATCGTTCCGCCCCCGCCGCTGATCCGCACCGGGACGTCGAGGCTTCCGATGACCTTTGCTTCGACGATCGGCGGATAGTTGCTGCCGGGCGGCGTTTCAAGGCAGTAGCCGAACCCTTGTCGAATGCGGTCCATCGTCTCACGCGTGGCGTGAATCGGAACCCGCTGCTGCGCGCCATAGAAATAGCCACGCAGATCGTCGAGGCCATGGATGTGGTCGGCATGGGCATGAGTATAGAGGACGGCGTCGATGTGAGTGACGCGGGCCGCGATCATCTGCTCGCGAAAATCCGGCCCGGTATCGATGACAACGGTCGTGACGCCGCCGTTGTCATCATATTGCTGGACCATGAACGCCGCGCGGGTGCGGCGATTCTTCGGATTGGTCGGGTCGCAGGCACCCCAATCGCCAGTGATGCGTGGAACGCCGGGCGACGACGAACAGCCGAGAATGGTGAAACGCCGCCTGTAGCCCACGCTGTCAGATCCTCGGCATCTTTGAGAAAATGCGGAATGCGTTTTCGGTGGTGATCCGCGCCATCTCGGCATGGCTGAGGCCGAGCGTCTCGGCCAGAACCTCGGCCGTGTTCACGACATAGGACGGTTCGTTGCGCTTGCCGCGCCAGCGCTTTGGCGCAAGGTAGGGCGCGTCGGTCTCGACAAGAAGCCGATCCTGCGGCACCGTTTTGGCGATATCACGAAGTTCCTCCGACTTCGGGAAGGTCAGGATACCGGAGAAGGACACGTAGCCGCCCAGGTCGACGCCGATCCTTGCGAGTTCAGCGCCAGACGAGAAGCAATGGAGGATAAAGGGAAACGCCCCCTTCCCCATTTCCTCTGTCAGGATCGCAGCCATGTCTCCGTCGGCGCTGCGGCTATGGATTACGAGCGGCAGCTGCGTCTCGCGCGAAGCGTCAATGTGGCGCCGCAGCCCGGTCTGCTGGTCCTCCGGCTTTTGCGTATCGTAGAAATAGTCAAGGCCGGCCTCGCCGATCGCGACAATCTTCTCGTGGGCATTGGCCAGACGCACGAGATCTTCCGTCTGGATATCGAGCTCATCGCCCGCATTATTCGGATGCGTGCCGACGGAACAGAAAACAGACGGATATTTCTCGGTGATGGCCAGCAGCGCGTCCAGCTTGCGCACCCGCGTCGAGATCGTCACCATCTGCTTGACACCCGCGTCGTGGGCGCGCTTGACGATCTCGTCCCGCTGCTCCTCGAAGTCGGCGAAATCCAGATGGCAATGCGTATCGATCAGCATGAGGTCCTCACGCTTCCGGCGCGACGTAGCGCGGGAACACTGGCTTCGGCGCTTCGAGCGCCGTGCCTGCGATGAGGCGGCCGGCTTCGCCGAGCGCCGCGAAGTCGCGCTTGTCGGCAGGAGCCGCAACCAGATCAAGCAGCTTGCCGGCCGATTCAGGCACGAAAGGCTGCAACAGGATGGCAATCTGGCGGACGACCTCGGCCGTGACGTAGAGCACGGTGCCCATGCGTGCCGGATCGGTCTTCTTCAGCGCCCAGGGCTCCTGGCCGGCGAAGTAGCGGTCGGTCTCGGAAACGACAGCGATGATCGACGCGAGCGCGCGATGGATCAGCTGCTTGTTCATGTCGTCACGCGTCGACGCGAGCAGCGCGTCGGCCTGCGCCAGCATGGTCTTGTCTTCGTCCGTCAGCGGACCGCATTCCGGGACCTTGCCGTCGCAGTTCTTGACGATCATCGACAGCGAGCGGCTGGCAAGGTTTCCGATGCCGTTGGCAAGGTCGGAGTTGATGCGCGTACCGATCGCCTCTTCGCTGTAGCTGCCGTCCTGACCGAAGGAGACTTCGCGGAGGAAGAAATAACGCACCTGGTCGAGGCCGAAATGGTTCACCAGATTGACGGGATCGACGACGTTGCCGAGCGACTTCGACATCTTCTCGCCCTTGTTGAGCAGGAAGCCGTGCGCGAAGACGCGCTTGGGAAGCGGCAGCTTGGCGGACATCAGGAAGGCCGGCCAGTAGACCGCGTGGAAGCGGATGATGTCCTTGCCGATGATATGAACGTCCGCCGGCCAGTACTTGGCGCGGGGACCGTTGCGATCCTCGATGTACCCGGTCGCCGTAATGTAGTTGGTCAGGGCATCGACCCAGACATACATGACGTGATCAGGGTCGTTCGGCACCTTGATGCCCCAATCGAAGGTCGTGCGTGAAATCGAGAGATCCTTCAGTCCCGACTTGACGAAGGAGATGACCTCGTTGCGCCGCTCGGCAGGCCCGATGAAGTCAGGGTTGGCTTCGTAGTGCGCGAGCAGCTTGTCCTGATATTCGGAAAGCTTGAAGAAGTAGCTGGCCTCTTCCACCCATTCGACAGGCGTGCCTTGCGGTCCGTAGCGCACGCCATCGGCGCGCAGCTCCGTCTCGCTTCCCTGATAGTAGGCTTCGTCGCGAACCGAGTACCAGCCGGCATAAGAATCCTTGTAGATGTCGCCATTGTCAGCCATCAGGTTCCAGATGTTCTGCGACGTCTCGTGGTGACGCTCCTGCGTCGTGCGAATGAAGTCGTCGTTCGAGGCGTTGAGGAGCTGCCCCATCGACTGGAACGCACTGGAATTGCGATCTGCAAGCTCCTGGGCCGACATACCCTCGGCTCGGGCCGTCTGCTGCATCTTCTGGCCGTGCTCGTCGGTACCCGTCAGGAAGAAGACATCCTTGCCGTCGAGGCGCTGGTAGCGCGCCATTGCGTCCGTCGCAATCAGCTCATAGGCATGGCCGATGTGCGGCTTGCCGTTCGGGTATGAAATCGCGGTGGTGATGTAAAACGGTGTCTTCTCTGTCATGGCGGCCATTCGTGTCCGGCTTACTCTATAAAATTTGTCAGCCGCTCTTAGCGCAAGTCATGGCGAAGCGAAACAGCAAGTTTCGAAAGCAGGCGATTTGCCGTTCGCCGGCGTGCTGCACTTGACTCGATTCTGGGCGCATTCTACCCAAAGAAAATTCAAAGGGCGGGCATCAGCGACGTGACATATTTAGCACTCGGCAGCACCATTCACGCGCAGGGCTCGAGGTCTCCTATTTGACCGACCTTTTCAGCTTCAATCCCCTCTATTCCCTCTCCGGGCTTCTTGTCGGCGCCTTGGTCGGCATTACGGGTGTCGGTGGCGGGTCGCTGATGACGCCGTTGCTGGTACTTCTCTTCGGGGTTCATCCAGCGACAGCCGTCGGAACGGATCTGCTCTACGCAGCTGTGACCAAGACAGCCGGAACAGCAGTTCACGGCATGCATGGCAGGGTGAATTGGCGCATTGTAGGCTGCCTGGCTGCCGGAAGCGTCCCGGCCGCCCTGCTGACGCTCTGGCTGATGGCGGGAGTCGATCGTAGGAGCGTCGAGGTCGCCCACACGATTACAATGGCCCTTGGTTGGTTGCTTGTCATGACCGCGTTTATGCTGGTCTT
Source organism: Rhizobium sp. RHZ02 (assembly GCF_014851575.1). Classification (NCBI taxonomy): domain Bacteria; kingdom Pseudomonadati; phylum Pseudomonadota; class Alphaproteobacteria; order Hyphomicrobiales; family Rhizobiaceae; genus Rhizobium; species Rhizobium sp. RHZ02. The sequence continues at coordinate 37,099 of NZ_JACUZX010000018.1, read as the reverse complement.
TCGCAAGCAAGTCCTCGCGCTCGCGCTTCGCTCGATTGGAGAGCGCTCTCCGCCCAAGCCGCTCACGATCGCCATCTGGACAATGGTCCTCGGGCTGGTGCTAGGCACCCTCGTGACGCTGACGTCGGTGGGCGCAGGGGCGCTCGGCGTGACGGTACTGCTGGTCCTCTACCCGCGCCTCGATGTTCGCGAAATTGTTGGCTCCGATATCGTTCACGCCGTCCCGCTGACACTGATCGGCGGGATGGGCTACTGGGTGATAGGCGAGATCAACTGGGGAATGCTGTTTGCCCTGCTGGTCGGCTCGATCCCCGGGATTATCGCGGGCAGCCTGATCGCACCTAAGCTCCACGAACGGACAATCCGCATCGTGCTGGCGCTGACGCTTGCCGTCGTCGCATGGAAGCTGCTGGCAACCTGATCAGGGGCCGGGCTGCTTGATATCTCCAAGGATGCTGAGGATCGTCTGCTTGCGATCCAGATTGTAGGCATCCGAAACGGTCAGCCGCTCGCCAATGTCTGAATGCAGGCGGGCCAGCCTCTCCGCGGCAGCCACCTGCCCTGCCATCGCCGCAGCCCGTGCCTTCTGCATCAAGTCCTCGCCGACGTGGCCGGTGAAAAATTCAAAGATTGTGTCACTGTCCTTCCCGGAAAGCGCATCCGCCAGCCGATGCATAGCCCTGCGGGCAGATGCCCCCTGCGCACCCAATACATCGTTGTAAGCAGCGATGATATCGCTGCCGCCGTAGTTCACCAGCTTCAGCGCCTCGCCTACGCTGCCATTTGCCGCCGCAAGCAAGTCGCGGTTGGCCTCGATACCGAGATGGGCGAGCGCCGCACCGAGAGCACTGTCGTCAAGCGGCGCGAGCTTCAGCGGCAGGCAGCGCGAACGAATGGTTGGAAGCAGCTTGCCGGGCGCATGGGAGATAAGCAGGAACAGTGCGCGTTTCGGCGGCTCCTCGAGGATTTTCAGGATCGCATTCGCGGCATTGCGGTTCATGTCATCGGCAGGATCGATGATGACAATGCGCCAATTGCCGGTGCCCGACGTCTGCGAGAAGAAGCGCCCTGCCCGCCTGACCTCATCGACCGTGATTGCGGATTTCATCTTCCCCGTCTTTTCATCGACGGGCCGCGCCAGGTGCAGCAGGTTATGCGAGGCGCCCGAGGCGATCTGGCGGCTGACAGGAGAGGCCGGATCCGGATCCTCCAACCGATCCGGCGCGCTGGCCGGATCCGGATGCGTCAGGACATGATTGGCGAAGCGGAAGGCAAGCGTTGCCTTGCCGACGCCCGGCGGTCCCTCGATCAGGATCGCATGGTGGCCCTTGCCCGACCGATACGACTGCGCGAGGAAGGCCTCGGCGTCATCATGGCCGAATAGCTTCATGTTTTCGGCTGGCCAGATGGCACCGTCAAGCAATCCCGGTCGTTCATCGTTCATGAGTTGCTTCCGCTAACTTGGTCGCTGTCGCATGCGGCAGTTGCCGCCAGACGGTCTCCAGAACCTCGGCGGCAATGACCTCTTCGGACCGCGTCGCATCGATGACGTGGCAACGGTCAGGCTCCCGGGCGGCGATATCGAGAAACGCTTCTCGGCGCTTCTCGTGGGTTTCGAGCTCCTCCTTCTCGAAACGGTCCGGGGCGACGTCGCCAGCAGCGCCTCGCCTCCGGGCGCGCTCGAGACCCGCCAGCGCCGGCAGATCGAAGACAAGCGTGCAGTCGGGAACGATACCATTGACCGCGACGCGCTGCAGCGCCTCGATGAATTCCGACTCAAGATTCCCGGTCACGCCTTGATAGACCCGCGACGAATCCATGAAGCGATCGCAAAGGACCACCTTGCCGGTCATCAAAGCCGGCCGGATGACTTCCTCGACGTGATCATTGCGTGCCGCTGCGAAGAGGATTGCCTCCATGCGGGTTCCAAAGGCTTCGGCAGCACCCGACAGAAGCACGTGACGCACAGCCTCGGCGCCCGGAGAACCGCCCGGCTCCCGTGTCAAAAGCACGTCATGACCGCGGGCACGGAGAGACTCAGCAAGGCGGCGGATCTGCGTCGACTTGCCCGCGCCCTCCCCGCCTTCAAACGTTACAAACAACCCAGTACCGGATGGCAATGACTAATTCCTGCATTACGGCGGTCACCCGCACCACTGCCGTACATTTAACGGAAGGCAGCGAAAAGCGAAACCGCTCGACGGTAACTCTCACCCTGAATAGCGAATTCGGCGATCAGGTGGGTTCGGGCTTATCCCACAGCCAGGAGAACAACAGCGTCTCGCCGAGTTCCATCAGCGCGTCGACGGCACGGCTGCTCAAAGAGCCAACCTCCACGGTCTCCTTCGTATAAAGGGGTACCTCACGCAACAGGCGACCGCCCGCGAAGATGCGCAGCGTCCCTATTTCATGGCCGGCCTCCACGGGAGCCATCAACGGCCAATGGTAGACGATGCGCGCCGACAGTCGCTCGGGATTGCTGATCGGTACATAGACACTCACGGGCGTCTTTGCGACGAGATCAACGCTTCGCGAGGTTCCACCGTAGACGCTTGCTTCGCCGATCACCTCGGCGTCGGCGAAAATCTGACGGCTTTCGAAGGCGGTCAGCCCCCATTCGAGCACGCGCTTGGCCTCTTCGGTGCGCTCCTTGTCGGAGGCAATGCCGCCCAGGGCCATGAAGAGCCGCCGGCCATCGCGTTCGGCGGAGGCGACGATGGAATAGCCCTCTCCCTCGGCAAAGCCGGTCGCCAGGCCATCAACACCCATGCCGAAACCAAGCAAAGGATTGCGGTTGCGCTGGAAAATCCTGTTCCACTCGAAATCAGGCTGCGCAAAATAGGAATAGAGGTTCGGATAGGACATTTGCAGTTCCGCCGCCAACGTCACCATGTCGAGCGCCGTCGTCCTGCTTTTGCCGTCAGGCAGCCCGGTCGAATTCCCGAAGATGGACCGCTCCATACCGAGCGTTTTAGCACGCCGCGTCATGGCAGCCGCAAAGGCCGGCTCACTGCCGCTCATGCCTTCAGCGAGAACGATGCAGCTGTCGTTGGCGCCCTGAATGGCAATGCCTTTGATCAGATCCTCGACGCGGACGTTCGACTTGAGCGCGGCAAACATCGTTGCCGTGCGCGACGGCGCCCCCCCAGTTCGCCAGGCGTATTCCGAAACCGGATACTGCGTGTCGAGGGTGATCTGGTTCTTCGAAAGGGCGTCGAAGACGAGATCCACCGTCATCAGCTTCGCGAGTGACGCCGGCGAGAAGGTCTGATTCTCGTTCTTGGCAAGAAGCACGGTCCGGGTAGATGCCTCGACCATGTAGGCTTGGGCCGCCTTGGTCACGAATGAAGCGTTGGCATCACCGCTCGCAGCAGCGGCAACCGTTGCGAAAGGCAGAAGGCAAACACAGAGGCCAACGAAACGCTTGAACACCGAAAAACCCCACAGCTCGGTCGAGCTCGACGATGCTAACAACGGACCTGGAGCGACGCAATGGCCGCCGTTACTCGCCGCGCGCGGCGGCTGTCTTTTGACGCTTGACGGATGCCAGGATCGAGTCCTGCGTGAGGCCGTTGTTGCGAACCATCACGGCGTCGAAAGCGAGTTCGACGGTAACAGTTTTGGCGCCCTCTTCCTGATACCCCATTGCGAGAGAGCGCTGCCCTCCATAGGGGCGTTCATATGGGAAAGGACCAAATTCCGGGAGGACGATCATCTGAGCGGCCGCCGGCTCCGCCAGCGGCGCGACGCGGCCAAAAGACGGTGACGGCATCGGCGTCGGGACAGGCGCAGCATTGTAGCGCGCGCTCGGAGTCGAGCCGGCATAGGACGTCGCCGAGACCGGCACAGGAACATTCTCCGGCTCGGGCGCGAAACCGCCGAAGCTCTGGAGCTGGTCTGCGGTTATGCGCTTGCTGTTGGAGGCGACCATGACACCGGTGGCAATCTGCCCGCCACCCGGGTTGATGCCCGGAATGCGGCTGCCCTTCGGCACATAGGAGGCCATCAGATAAGGCATATCATGCCCATCCATCCGGGCACGCCCCACATACTGGACGCGGACGTTTCCGGTACCACTGTGCTGCAGGTCAAGCATATCCGCCGTCTTATTGGACAGGTCGATAATGCGCCCTTCGTGATACGGACCACGATCGTTGACACGCACGATAATGGACGCGCCGTTTTCCGTATTCGTCACGCGTGCATAGCTCGGCAGCGGAAACGTTGGATGCGCGGCGGAAAGGTGCATCTGGTCATAGACTTCGCCGTTCGCCGTCAAACGGCCATGAAAGGCCGAGCCGTACCACGACGCAACACCAACCTTGTTGTAGGAGAAATCTTCCTTCGGGTAGTACCACCTCCCCTTCACCACGTAGGGGTCCCCGACCATATAGCGGCCGCCGCCCTTCGGGATGTTGTTGCCGGTGGCAACACGGGGGCTGGCCTTGACGCCGTATTCCTTCTCCGAGAAATACTCCTTGCCGTGAGTGCGCTTTGTGGGCGTAGGCGAGGAACCGCAAGCCGTAACCGTTGCGCAGATCAGCGACAGCCCTACCCATCGCATTCCCGTTGCGAATGACGCCGCCCCGTACTCTCGTTTCATATGTCCCACGCCGCTCAAGACCGTTATGGTTAAGAAATCTGCCCGATCCGGGCAAGACACCCCTAATCCCACCAACCTAACGAGACTTTAATCATGCGGCCTTCATGGCAAATTTGCGAAGCATTTCGCCAAGATAGGGACAATTCTAATTAATATGGTTAATAATTCACTAATTTAAGATTCTGAATAACGCAGTCGGTTCAGCCCGGCTGGGCGTTTCAGCAACGGGGAGCTTCTCCCCTCCGCGGCCCTTCGGGTACCGTACAGAACCAGTTGACGCTGCCGCCGAACGGCTTTAAACGCTGCATAGCCTGAGCTGATGGCGTCAGGCAACCGCAGGTGCGCGGGTTTCGAGCCCGCTTCAAATCAACTGCATGGAAGAGTGTCCGAGTGGTTTAAGGAACCGGTCTTGAAAACCGGCGTGCGGGAGACCGTACCGTGGGTTCGAATCCCACCTCTTCCGCCAAGTTTTTTATTCATAACACTGATATCAGACGAGTTTCATCGATAGCTCGTTCTCGCTTGCTATCTTAGATTGCGCCATGCTGGGAATGAGAGGAGAAACCCATACGGGTGACCGAGGCTCGGCGATCCATAGGAGAATTCAACGCAGTAGCCGCGGATGATCCACAGGACTATCATGTCTTACCGATGAGAAGAAATTACTGCGATGAACCGACGCCGCGCGACTATCTGGGTCCTGTCTGTCATCGTTGCCGTTAGTCTGATGCTCGACGGACCATCCGCCGTTGCTCATTATCAGGCTGACCGCAGGGACAATAGCTTCGTCATCATCGCAAATGAAAGTGTGGTCGACGCTCTCAACGAGCTTCAGGCACATGCTCTGAGCGGCCCGATACTCGCGAGCGTAATCACTGCGAGCCGCGATGAGGCCATCCACAAGGCTTTGCCGATACCTGCACACATTCGCCGTCAGTTGACCGGCTATGCCAGCGAAGACTCAATGAATCGCGTCAGATACAAAATCAATAACGACAGCTCCTTCAGCCTTGCCTACTTGCTGGAGCATGGCGGTTTTGCAGATGCAGTTACCCTAATCGATGTCGTTGTGTTCAGAGACCCGCGTGTAGCCGCGAGTCCCTGTGCGTGGGCCCATGAGTTGACGCATGTCGACCAATTCCGGGAATGGGGGGTGGAGGGTTTTGCCGTCCGATATGCGCGGGATTGGCGGACGGTCGAAAGTCAAGCTTATGCCAAAGGTGACGGCTACGACCGTTGGAAGCATCAACAGAAAGAATTCCCCAGCCTTGATGTCGATCACAAATGCAGCCTGAAATGATCGGAGTCGAGCGCCAGGCAAACGCTGCCCAAGGAGCGAGGCGCTTGGGCTAGCCAGACAAACATTCCACTGACGATCCAACCTCGACCCTCCTGAGAACTCTCTGAATTTCGAGGATCTTGTCCTTCATCAGGACCAGGAAATGGAGTTCATCCAGGCGCGAGCCGCTCTTGGTGCGCACCTAACTCTCGGTAATTCGCCGCTCCTCGTCCAAAGCCACGGCAAGCTGCTTCCAGTCGAGATCCTCCTGCAGTTCAAGATACTGGCTAGGACCGACACGATCCGCGTCGCGCAGTTCGTCGAGGCGTTTGCGTTGCGCCAGTACAGCGGCAAGGGCCAGATCACGACGGCGTGCTGGCAAAGACCCAGGGCCACTCTCGCAGATTTCTCGATAGGCTAGTCTGATGGCCTCGACCTCCGGGCCCTTCTCGCCTTCAAGGCGGCCAAGGGCAGCCTGGGCAAGAGACTTGCGTGCCATGTGGATTTCCTGCCTCGACTTGTCCTCCCTCCCGAGCTTCAGGAGGCGGATCATGGGCGCGAGAGTTGCGCCCTGGATGACCAGTGTTGCGAGCACGACCGAGAAGGCCGTCAAAACCACGAGGTCTCGTTCGGGGAAGTCCGCGGGCAACACGAACGCGGTGGCAAGGGTAACCAGTCCGCGCATACCCGACCACCCAACCAGCAGCGTTTCACCATGTTCAAAGGGTGCGAGTTCATGACCGCGCCGATGCCGATAGCCAACAACCGCGTGAAAAAAGAATGCAATCGCCAAGCGCGACGCAATAACGCCTACGACGACGATCGCAGCGAACCCGATCGCCCTCTCCAGCTCGGCCGCCGACATGGCGCCAACAATGCGGCGGGCCTGCAGTCCCATCAGCAGAAAGGCAACCACGTTCAACAAGAAGACCACGGTCGTCCAGACGGCAAACGAGTGGACCCGCATGCGCGGAGGATCGTCGACCTTGGCAAGGGTAGCGAGTGTCATCGCACTTGCCACTGTTGCCAGCACGGCAGAGAGGTGCAGACGCTCGGCAATCAGCCACGTCGCGAATGCATAGACGAACTGAAGCAGCGTGCCGCCAACCGTATTGTCGGTGACGGGACGAAGTCGTGAAACCAGAAACCCGAAGGCAATTCCGAACAAAACTCCGCCCGGCGCCGCAAAAGCCATCCGCGCTACGGTTTCAGTATCGAACCCACCCCTCGCCTGGATGGTCAAAGCCGCGCTGAACAGCAGCAGCGCCGTAGCATCGTTGAACAGGCTTTCGCCTTTGAGAAGTGCGTCGACCCGGCGGTCGACCGGCAGATTGGACAGGACCGCGGTGGCCGCAGCTGCATCCGGCGGTGCGACGATCGCACCGAGAGTCACTGCCACCGCGATGGGCAACCCGACGGTAAGTGCACTGATCGACACCACGACTCCAACCGTGAACAGCACTGCCACAACCGCGTAGACGAACAGCGGCACCAGCATGCGCCGCGCCGCGCCGAGCGGGAAGTCGTAGGCGGAATCGACAAGTACGGGGGCGATGAACAATGCAAGGGCGGTTGGAGGGTCGATGGGTATATCTGGCGCACCCGGCAACACCGCGACGGCAACGCCGGCTGCGGCGAGGATGCCGGGATACGGCAGCCGCATTCGTCTGGTTACCTGCAATAGCAGGATTGCGACAGCAAGCAGTGCAACGAGTGTTTCGAAGAATGTCATGCCCCGAATAGTAGCAGTCTTTAGCGCGCGTTGAAGAGGGATCGATTCCCTTGTAGAACCAGTCAAAGACGAGCGACGAGCGCCTCAAGGCGGAGCGGCGACCATGGATTACGACGTAGCGATTGTCGGTGCCGGCGCTGCTGGAATTGCGGCGGCACGGACCCTGTCCAGCGCCGGCTCCTCGGTCATCCTCCTGGAAGCGAGTGACCGCATCGGCGGTCGCGCCTGGACAATTGAGATCAGCGGAATGCCGCTCGACATGGGTTGTGGTTGGCTTCATTCGGCCGAACGCAATCCACTCGTCGAGATGGCTCGTGCTGCCGGGCTTACCATCGAAAGCGGCCCGACGGCATGGCGACGGCAGTGGCGCGATTTGGGCTTCACGCCGGAAGATCAGAAGGCGGCGGAAGCAGCGTGGGACGCATTCCAAACCCGCATTCGCAGCGATCGCCAACCAAGCGACCGTGCTTCCGATGCGCTGCCGGCAAACGCGGAATGGAATGCCTATTGCGACGCGACAAGCGGATACATGAATGGGACACCGCTCGAGCGGCTGTCGATCAAAGACTTCCTTGCATACGACAATGCCGCATCAGATGCCAATTGGCGGGTTCACGAAGGCTACGGCACTCTGATTTCTTCGAGCATTCCTGATGTTGCATTGCGACCCTCGACACCTGTGCGCCGTATCGCGCTGTCCGATCGTGGAGTCCAGCTGGAGACCGACCGCGGTGCGATCAGCGCCCAGAAGGCTGTGATTACGTCGTCGACCAACGTCCTTGCCAACGGTATGATCGCGTTCGATGCGGCAGTTGACGATCATCTTCACGCATCAAGCCAATTGCCGCTTGGCCTGGCAGACAAGCTATTCCTCGAACTGCACGGGAACCATGGCCTCGAGCCCGAGACCCATCTTCTCGGCGATCCCCGCAACGCCGAAACTGGCAGCTACTATATCCGTCCGCTTGGCCGACCGATTATCGAGGGCTTCTTCGGAGGCGCAGGTGCCCTGGTCATTGAGCGTGCGGGGCTGCTGGATGCGTTCGCTTTCGCGATTGAACAGTTGTCGTCCCTGCTGGGTAGCGGCATACGACGGCATCTGCGGCCACTGGCCGCGACTTCGTGGTGTCGTACCGATTGGATACGCGGTTCCTACAGTCATGCGCTCCCAAATCACTCCGATGCCCGCAACATATTGGCGCGCCCAGTCGATGATCGACTGTTCTTTGCGGGCGAGGCCACCCACATCTCGGATTTCTCAACGGCGCATGGTGCCTGGGAAAGTGGTATCCGGGCAGCCAACGAAGTCTTGCGCGGCTGACTTGAAGATGTCGTAGACGCCCTGCGTTGTTTGGGCGCTCAGGATTGATTGCGGCTTGAGGTCGTCATCGATATCGCGGCGAGCGTCTCTGCATCACGACCGTAAATGTCATCGAAATAGTGCACGACGCCGTCTGCAGTTGGCCATGCTGTAAAGTATGAGACATATACCGGAACTTCTTCCGGTGCCGGCATCTCCTTCTTTTCCCCATCGGCTATCTGTTGTGCAACAAATTCAACGGATGTTTTCAGAACCGCAGCCGCCATTGCGCGTGGGTTTTCCAACCGTACGCATCCGTGACTGAACATTCGATCCTGCGCGGCGAACTTTCCGCGCGCCGGAGTATCGTGCATGTATATGTCGTGAGGGTTCGGGAACAGTATCTTTAGCTGTCCGAGTGCATTGTCCGGCCCCGGCGGCTGAACAACGGAGATGTTCTCGAGAGGCTGGGCCCAATCGACCTTCGCGGAGGACATCGGCTTTCCATTTACAGAAACCTTGTAACCTTCCCTGTCGAGATATGCGGGGTCGCGCTTCAGATGCGGTAGCATCTCGTTGCGAATGATCGATTGCGGCACGCCCCAGTCGGGATTGAACTGAACAGTCTTGATCGAAGCATCGAAGAAGTTCGTCTGATGATCCTGTTGCCCGATTACGGCCTTCATCGAAAGTGCCAACTGACCCTGCTCATAGTAATACGCCATGTAAGCTGGTTGATTGATGAAGACATAGCGATCAGGAAACTCCTGAGGCAGCCAACGGATTTCCTCCATCGCAACAATGACCTTATCAATGTTGGCGGCGCTATCGCCTCCCTGACCCGACGATCGCAGCCAATGAAGTTCCGCTGCAAGCTGGGCGAACTTCGGATTGCTCGGCATAAGCCGGTCGACGACCGGCATCAGATCCGGATGGGCAGACAATTGGTCGATGGCCGCCTTCAGATCAACTTGCTTCCGCTTGAAGTCATAGTAGTTGGAGAGCTGGTTGGGATCGATCCGCCCGCGGTAGTTATCCTGCAGAAACATCAAGAACTCGCCGGACAGCGACGCTTCAAATAGGGCCAAAGACTTCGCGTATTCGGGCGAGCCCCGCGGAACCGTCTCAAACGTCGTGGCGACCGCATAGTCACTGGTGCTCAGGCCCCAATCATCCGCCTGCTTCAACAGGTTCATCGCCTGCACTGCCTTGGCGGTGGGACCTCTGCCATCGACCCAGATAAGTTTTGCTTTCGGATTGCCGTAATAGGCCTCAACTGCGTCCGCTATATCGTTGTTCATCACGATCGAGACGCCGCCCATCTCGCGCAGTACCCTTGATTGATTACCTCCCACAGTCTCAAACAGTGTCGAGAACGAACTGGCTCCCTGCCGAGAAATATGGACAGCCCGGCGCACAGGAACCGCGTAGGCATTTTTCGGGCTGGCCTGCTCGGCAAGCGCCGGCTGCGGCTCGGCCCTAACCTTGCCTTCCAACGCGGCAAACAGAACTAGACCGGCGAGCGCACCCGCGAAGAGTGTCAGTGTTCTCAGGGCCATCGGGTGTCCTCGAAACATTAAAGCAAGATCCGTGCGCTGCTACCGTTATGTTCTATGAGCCAGACTACAGCGCCGACAATCGGGCGGAAGATGGGCGGTATGGACCTCGGCATGCTGCCCCTTGTCTTCCTGCTTCTGAGAAGGGCCGACATGCAACAGCGTCAGCACCTGCTTCCTGACGCCGAAGACACCGGGTCGCGCGAGCATTCTGGTAATCCCACCCTATTTCCTCAAGGGCGAGTGTACTGACATCGTGGCACCGCTGGCGCCATGGGCGCGGCGCGCTCGCATTGTTCATGCAGTTCTGGCAGCCGAGGCGGATACGGCGAGAAGATGGCGCTCCCCCGATATCAGCGAAATGGTGGTTGCTGACTAACGGAGGTCATGTCCTCTCGCCGCCGCAGTGCCGAAAGGCCAGCCAGCTTTCGGTAAGGTCGCAGCCACGTCCTCGGCGCAGGATCGGGCGCGTTCATAGGGCTCGGCTATCATAAGCCCACTGAAGTAGTGCCTGTCGCTGCCGAGGACGGCAGAACCAGTCGTGGGGCTCGCAGTGGCGCCGTAGCTGCGATGCATGTCGCTTCATAGACTTCCAACGCCCAATCTGGCGTTCATCCTCGCCGGGTAACCTGCGGCCTAGGAAATAGCGGCAGTACCATTGAAACCACCCGCGGGGATCGTCCGGATATATCCAGCCTTTGGCTCGCCAGACGCTAAGTGGTTGGCTGGCACCCACTCCGAAAAAATTCAAACTCGGATCATACCAGGATGAAATCTTGGCCGCGGCGAACCATTCTTTGGGGAATTCGTCCGCGCAATCGGTCATGTATTTGCCCCCGAATACACCTAGCCTTAGCATCTCCGCAGGTGTCAGTTCCGGTGCAAAGCCCTGGTGGAAGTCTTGGCCCGTGGGCGCGGTCAGAGGATATCGATAACCCTGCTGCATCCGATCTTTCACTTCAACCCACGAAATGACCATCGGTGATCTCCCTACTCGCATACATCATCGACTGATCTTCATAATGGGACAGGCGAGTGATGCCTGCTACTTTAACTGAAACATTTCGATGTGGGCTTGCTCGTATCGAGGTTGAGGCGCGGCTGAGACCAGCCACAACATTTCGCGGATATCGCCGTTAGATATCGATTTGCGCCACCAGAACTGCCTGCCTGCATTAAAGTTCCCTCGCTCAACGTCGAGGTTCAAAGACGGAGAACTTGCTTCGGACAATCATAAGCCATGGTGGTCAGACTGGTGGAAACGCCGAAACCCTTGGCTCCATGGGCGACGAGATCTGCGTTGTTCCGAAGATTGACGGCATCGATGCTCTTCGTCGCAAAAGCCATCTGCGACTGATAGTCGATCATGATCAGCGTGTAATCCTTCGGCGTGAGGAACTGAGGCCTGGCAGCCGTAGCGGAGCTAATGAATTTGCCGGCTGGCGACGCCGAGGCAAGGCGCAGGGCTGCGAGCGGTCACAACGGCTGGAATTGCGACCGCAGATTTGTCGTTACGCAGTTCGCATGGCCAGTTACGCAGCCGTGGAACTTGTCTGCTCCGTTGCGCCTTTCAGAAGCTTGACGAGGGCCTGCGCACCTGAGGTGGACGAGGCAGGGTTCTGGCCGGTGATGAGCCGACCGTCGGTGATGGCAAAGGGTTGCCAGTTGTCTTTCTTCTCGAAAAGTCCGCCGAGCCGTTTCAGTTCATCCTCAACAAGGAATGGCACGACGTTGGTCAGTTGAACCTCCTCCTCCTCGGTGTTGGTGAACCCTGTGACGCGCTTTCCCTTGACGATCGGCTCCCCCTTGTAGGTCACGCGATGCAAGACGCCAGGCGCGTGGCACACCGCCGCGACAGGCTTTCCGGCGTTATAGAAGGATTCGATCAAGGTGATTGAGTCCGGATCCTCGGCAAGATCCCACATCGGCCCGTGGCCGCCAGGATAGAAGACCGCGTCGAAATCGTCCGACCGCATATCCTTCAGCTTTTTCGTCGTCGCGAACACCTGCTGCGCGTCCGGATCTTTCTTGAAGCGAGCCATCGCGGCGGTCTGGTTTTCGGGCAGATCGCTCTTCGGGTCGACTGGCGGTTGACCGCCCTTCGGCGAGGCGAGCGTCAGATCGATGCCGGCGTCGCGAAAGACGTAATATGGTGCTGCGCCTTCCTCGAGCCAGAAGCCCGTCTTGCGGCCGGTGCTTCCGAGTATGTCATGCGATGTGAAAACCATCAGGATCTTCATCTGTCGGCTCCTTCCTTTGCCGTTACGCAGCGAAACCGGCTGCATTAGGAAAGTATGCCGACGATTGCCAGGAAGCGCACTTGCACGTTGGTATTGGCAACACCTTGGTATTGGGTAACACCGTGCGCTGAAAACCCTCGTTCGCGCAGTACCTGAAGCGAAGCCAGACGACGGTAACCGCGATCCACTAGCCAATGGCCAAACCGGAGCGACGATGTTCTCAGGTTGGCTGCATCGATCGGAACCATAGCGGACAGAGCTGAATACGAACATCCAAACGTGCTCTCGATTCCACTATACGAAGGTGTCGCCGATACCTTAGTTCAATGGCTGCATTTCCTCTTTGGTGACTTGTTACTCGCCAGCAAACTAACTCCAGGAGGCTCTCATGTCCCATAACCAACCGGCGGTTTCGCGCCGTACACTTCTCGCAGTGGCAGCATCAATCAGTGCATTGGGCGTGCTTCCTGAAGCGTTTGCCGCGAGTGGCGATCCAAACGCGATCAAACCATTTCGATTCTCGGCTAAGGATGCGGAGCTATCCGATCTTGCCCGGCGGGTCGCGGCGACCAGGTGGCCTGACCGGGAAACGGTCGAGGATCACTCGCAGGGCGTCCAGCTCGCTACCATCAGGAAGCTCGCCGACCACTGGGCCAAGCACTACGACTGGCGCAAAATCGAAACGAAACTGAACTCCTACCCGCAGTTCACCACGAAGATCGAAGGGTTGGACTTTCACTTCATCCATGTGAAATCTAAGCACGCAAATGCCCTGCCGATCCTTGTCACCCATGGATGGCCCGGTTCCATCATCGAACAGCTAAAAATCATCGAGCCCCTGACCGATCCGACCGCGCACGGCGGCAGCGCCGACGACGCCTTCCACGTCGTCATCCCATCGCTTCCGGGTTACGGCTTCTCCGGCAAACCGACAGAGCCCGGATGGAGCCCTCCCCGCATTGCCAAGGCATGGGCTGTACTGATGCAGCGCCTCGGCTACCCAAAATACGTCGCGCAGGGCGGCGACTGGGGCAACGCCGTTACCGAGCTGATGGCTGTGCAAGAGCCTCCGGGATTGCTCGGCATCCATACCAACATGGCAGCAACCGTTCCCGCCGACATATCCAAGGCGCTGTCAGCCGGCACGCCGCCTGCCAACCTCACGCCTGATGAAAAGCGCGCGTGGGACCAGCTCGACGATTTCTACAAGAATGGTCTTGGCTACGCCATCGAGATGAACAACCGCCCGCAGACGCTTTACGGCATCGTCGACTCACCGATCGGTCTTGCCTCATGGATGCTTGACCATGACATCCGCAGCTATGACATGATCGCTCGCGTCTTCGACGGCAAAACGGAAGGCCTGACGAAGGACGATATCCTCGACAATATCACGCTCTACTGGCTGACCAATACGGCGATCTCTTCCGCCCGCCTGTACTGGGATAACGCGCACTTCCCTTCGGGTGGTTTCTTCGATCCGCGCGGCATCAAGATATCGGTCGCGGTCAGTGCCTTCCCGGACGAGATTTACCAGGCTCCCCAGAGCTGGGCCGAGAAGGCATACCCGAAGCTCATCTTCTACAACCGGCCTCCCAAGGGCGGCCATTTCGCAGCCTGGGAGCAGCCGATGCTTCTCACGGCCGATCTGCGCGCCGCCTTCAAGCCGCTCCGCAAATCGATGTGACGGCGTCTGCGGCGTTCCCTGGTGCCGCAAAATTCCCACCCATTGGATGAAGGAGAAAGACAATGTCAGACAAGCAGATCGTCGATTCCAGCTTCACGGCCATCATCAACGCGTCGATCGAGAAGATCGACATCCCGACGTGGTGCTTCACGCTGCCCGAAAAGGAATACCAGGGCTGTTCGCCCGCCCATATCGCTGCTGGCTTCACTACCGCTCCAGACGGTACGCGCATGTCGATCAACGTCGAAACGATCGGCGGCAGCCTGATGGTGCAGCACTACGTCGAAACGCTCGGCGAAAAGGATCATCTGATCCTTGATTCCGACTCTGATGTGTTCACGCCGACGGGCCGGGTAGCCATTCACGTGACCTGGGAACTAAGCGTCAAGGCAATCGACAAATATCACTGCGAATTTACCAACCGGGTTCAGTCCTTCGCGACCCCGGACATGCTCGCCTCTCTCGACCGGCAGGGCATTCCTTTCGAGATCTTCCGCACGCAGCGCCAGCCGATGTCGATCGCCCATAACAAGGGCGAGACGCCACTGTTCGCAGCCAGCATCGAGCGCCACGCGCTTCGCAGCCAACAGCCGTCGAAAGCAGCCTGAAGCCCAAAGGAGCCGATAATTATGCATCTGTCCTACGAGCGCGGCATCACCGGTCTTCTGGTGGTCGACCCGTACAACGACTTCATCTCTGAAGGCGGCAAGATCTGGCCACGCATCAAGGAAGTCGCCGAAGCCAACAATTGCGTGCCGCACATGGAGCAAATCCTCAGTACGGCACGACAGGTCAAGATTCCCGTCTTCTTTGCCATGCACCACAGGTACCGCGAAGGCGACTACAAGAACTGGAAGTACATTGCGCCTATTCAAAAGCTTGCGTGGAGCCGTAGGAGTTTTGAATACGGGACCTGGGGCGGAGAGTTCAAGGCCGAGTTTGTACCCGCGTCCCGCGAGATTGTCGCCTCGGAGCATTGGTGCTCCAGCGGCTTTGCCAACACCGATCTCGATCTGCAGCTCAAGAGGCAGGGCATTCACAAACTCATTGTCATCGGGCTGATCGCACACACCTGCATCGAGGCGACCGTGCGTTTCGCGGCAGAGCTTGGATACGACGTGACAGTCGTGAAGGACGCCGTCGCCGACTACTCCGACGAGATGATGCACGCGGCGCTGGTGATCAATATGCCGAACTATGCGAGCGCGATCGTAACCACTGAGCAGATTGTCGATGCGCTGAAAACCACGGAGCCCGTGGCCCCTGCCACCTGAGACAACCGGTCATAGCGCCTGCCCACAGACGCCGGCGCTGCTCGTCGGTCGTGCGGGACCGAAAACGACGTCCGTCACATGGCAGCTTCACACAGCCGATGCCTCGATCAATGCCTTTGCCTCGAGAAGCCTCGGACTGCTGAAGCCCTCAGTGAATCGCCGATAGACAGGAAGCAGAACACTCGGAACGCTTGCCTGGCGGAACGCACCAAGGCTGACGCCCGCGTTCAATTCCCAATACAGTGCTCCCTGCTTCGCCGCTTCCGCCATCGCCTGTTGAAAGAGACCTTCGATCAGGGACGTCTCGCTTGAGCCTTGCGCCTTGAGCACTTCTGCTTTCCGCCTCAGGATTTCGGGCACCATCCAACGGTAGCCTTTCTCTTCCGAGAACAGCAACGCGTTGGCGACCTCGTTCAAAGCCTCGTTGAAACGCCCCATTGACTGTAGCGCAGCTGCGAACTCACAGAGGTAGAAAGGATAGAACAACAGGTAGGCCCCACTACGCAGTTCCACGAGGCCGGTTCGAAGAGCCTCGATACCCTCTGCCGGGCTACCCGTTCGATAGGCGAGACTGCCCTTGATGCACAAGCCGGCGGCATGGAAGGGTCGAAGACAGTGCTTGGATGCCTCCGCTAAAAGCTCCTCGCCCCATTCCTGCGCGCGGTCCAGATCGTTAAGCGTTAACGAAACGAAGGAAGCCGACCATGCGAGCGCGACGCAGAGGACGAAAGGCTGCCGTGTCTCTCGGGCCTCCTGTATGGCGACCTCTGCCGTAAGTGTTGCGGCGTCCAGTCGGCCACCTGCGATCAGGTTCACTGTGTTGTGAGCCAGAGAAGACGTTCGTACGTCCGCTTCCAATCGCAGCAAGTCTGTCCGGCGGTTCACCAGCGGATAGTGTGTGGCCGCCCATTCAAGCCTCTCGCCGGCTTCTTGATGGAGCGCCTGATAGGTCTGGGGAATGCCTACAAGCCATGAGGCCGTTGCGCGTCCGCGCACATCGTGTTCTTCAACTGCCCCCTCATATTCGCGCGCATAGGCTAGAGCGTCGCTCAATTCCGCCGAGCGGGCGGAGAAGAGCCACAGGGCGCAGGTTAGGCGCTGGCGATAGTCGTAATCGTTCAGATCCCTGGCAAGTGCCAGCGCGCCGGTGAGTACTTCCTTTCCGCGCTTGTTCATTCCCTGAGTGTAGATGAGCGCGTATCCCAGAGCACATCGCAAGACCATCTCGGTGCGCGAGCCGTTTTCTTCCCCGATGTTCTCCAGCGCGCGCTCAGCCCAGTCGCCAGCTTCGGAGACCAGCGATATTGCCGTCCAAAAGTCGCTTGACGCGGCAGCAAGCTTCGCGCCGAGCACGCCATCGCCGCTTTCCGAGAACGCCCATCTCAAGGCCGCACGCACGTTGTCGGTCTCCTTTCGGTAGCGACCGATATTGTCGAGCGCCGTCTGAAGGGAGCGCTCCTCCGAAAAAGGTTTAAACAGCTTGAGGAAGTATTTCGTAACTCGAGACATTGTTCGCCGAAACTCGTCCCGAGCTCCCAGCTTTTCCAGCGAGTAGACCCGCACAGTCTCAAGAAGGCGCCAGCGCGGAGCAGCGTCGAAACCGTCGAATGCGATCAAAGATTTTGAGACGAGATTTGATATCACGAGCGCCGTTTCCGCTTCCCCGTCGCCGCTGACCGCTACCGCCGCGTCCAGAGTAAAGCCGCCGGGAAAAGTCGCCAGGCTACAAAGCAATTCCCGTTCCGCGTCCGGCAGAAGTTGATAGCTCCAGTCCAGGGTAGCGCGGAGCGTCTGATGACGAGGCAGTGCCGTCCGGCGCCCGCCAGTGAGCAGCACGAAACGATCGTCGAGCCGGCCGGCGATCTGCTCTATTCCCAGCGTCGCAGCACGTGCCGCTGCAAATTCGATTGCCAGCGGTATGCCGTCGAGATGCCGACAAATCCCGGCAATGGCCAAGAGCTTCTCCGTGTCGTCCGCGAAATCCCGTTGCAGCGCTCGAGCGCGCGCCACGAAGAGTTGGATGGCGCTGTGCTCCAGAGCGCTGGTCGCCTCCTCCCTAGCTGGCACCTCCAAAGGTGGGACGCGATAAGCGAACTCTCCCTCGATCCTCAGCAATTCTCGACTTGTCGCAAGGACCGTCACATTTGGGCACGTGCGGACAAGTGCCTCGATCATCGCTGCCGCAGCATCGATGACGTGTTCGCAGTTGTCGACAACGAGCAGCATCGTTCGCCCACCAATGCAACGCGCGACGACCTGGGCCGAGATTTCGTCACCTTGAAGTTGCAGGTCGAGAGTTTGAGCCAAGGTTGTCGGAACTAGGTTGGGGTCCTGCAGCGAAACCAGCTCGATGAAGAAGGCGTCTCCTTCGACGCTGGGCAAAAGACTACGGGCGATTTCGGATGCAAGTACCGTCTTGCCGATCCCGCCAGGGCCTGTCAGCGTCACGACCCGATAAGCGGATGCGAGCGTAAGAAGCTCAGCCACGGCATTCTCACGACCGATAAGATCAGATATCGACGCCGGGATCTTGGAAACGTAACGGGCGTCGGCTGAATGAGTTTTCACCGACGGCGCCGTTCCGTTGAGCGATGGCGCGCCAGATTTCCAGTTGCCAAGAAGTCGGTATCCACGGCCGGAGATCGTCTTGAGCAGATTCCGGTCTTTTCCCAGAGCCTTTCGAATGGCCGATATGTGGACCTGGAGTGTATTCTCCTCTACGACGATCCCAGGCCATACGCGGCGCATCAGATCCTCCTTCGACACGGCGTCTCCACCGGCCACAACGAGGACCTCGAGGATGTCGAATGCGCGGCTTCCGATCGGAACGGGTGCGCCGAGAGCCCTGAGTTCCCGCTTTGCGAGATCCATCTCCCAGCCGCAGAATTCGAAAAGGCCCCGTTCGATCTGTCCCAAAGCGATCCGATCTCTCTTGCCAATGCCAAATAGTTCAGCGGCATCTGTAACCGCCGCGGCGATTCATGACGGCGGAGACGCCGCACCGGATACTTCAGGATATTTCAGATTCTCTCAACCCACTTAAGTCGCTTCACGGGCGGTATTGGCTTAGACAATAGCCATTCTTGTTGGCGAGCTTCGCGCTGTCGGCGCATTCTAAGCATAGATACCACTTCGACGTGAATTCATCTTTGAACCGGAGGAGAATGGCATGTACAATGGCGGTCTGCCTCAGACATTCCCAAGTAACAAGATATCGACGTCGGACGCGCCGTCCGTATCCGTCGTGAGCAACAATGATGAGATCGGCGAGATCCTGCCCGACGAGTTGCGGTCGTGCGGCTGGCGACCTGACATCTTCGGATCAGCAGTTGAATTTCTCTCCGCCCGACGCGTTTCGAGCTTCGGGTGCATCGTTCTCGATGCTGATCTGCCCGATCTGGATGTCCAGACTCTCACCCGGATCATCTGCTTTTATGCGATGCATTGCCCGGTCATTCTGCTAACGAGCCACGACCATCGCGGCATGACCATGACGGCATCTCGGTTCAACTTTACAATCATGTCGAAGCCGGTGAACACGGTTGCTCTCCTTGAAGAGATACAGGCCGCCATTGAATCAACCATCAAGGTCAATGAACTCGACCGGCGTTATCGGTCCCTCTCGGTGCGCGAGCGCCAGGTCATGCAGTTCGTGGTGGCTGGGCTACTCAACAAGCAGGTCGCCTATGAACTGAGCCTCAGCGAAATCACGATCAAGGCCCACCGCGGGCAGGTGATGAGGAAGATGCGTGCACGATCGTTGCCAGAGCTCGTAAACATGGCTGCCAAACTCGAACTTGGCGCTGCACCGCTACACTAAACACGGATCCAGCCGGGGCACCACTCTTTGCCGCCGGCTCCGACGGGACGCCGAGAACTGTCAGCGAAAGAGGTCGGAGGCGTCCTCGCCGATCCATTTTTCTCCGACTGCCTTCGACGGAGATCATTGGACCCGTGCTACCGCCCGAGACGTTTGTCCTTAGCCCTCGGATGCTTCCTATCAATCTCTCGGGTGATTGCCGAAATTGCCATCAGGTATATTCGGGCAATACCTAAGTTTACTTACCAGAATGGCCGTCACGGCTTAGGCTATGTTTTATCGCCTCCCTAGTTGGCGATAAGCTTGCGCAGCAAGCGCTCCAGTGTTCCTCCCGCCGCTGGAGCTCGCGGATCCCCCTCCCACGATCCGCCAAGGCCGTCTCCAATCCGCCTGGAGACGGCCTTCCCTGCATTGGAGTGTGGGTCGCCGATGGTTGATTGTACGGAGCCAATCGTGCGGGTGATGTAGGGCACATCAGGCTGGCGGAGTTCGCGGGTAATCTCGAAGGTCCCGGCTTTATCGATTTATGGCCATGGCCACACGTCGTGAACGAGACAGCGCCGACAACCGCCGGCTCTGCCCCTTGGTCATTTGCGTTCGCTAAAGATCAACCGTTGGTAATCGGCAAGCATCTTTGGGTCCTCGACCGATCCGTGATGGTGGAGCAGCCGCCAGGCATCGTCCTTTCGGACAAACCACCGCGTCGTCCGGAAAGCAACGTCGATCGTCTCACGCGGCGTCTTGCATTGGCCTCGCTCGCGACCGACGAAGAGATGCCAGTCGGCGCCACCCTGGCTCGTGAAATCGTGAAAGGTGACGCGGACCTCAGCCTGGCCCTCGAAAAGCCTGGAATAGCCTTGGGAGATCGAAGGCCACCCTCGGCGGATGCCGCCGATGGGATTGTCCATGCTTGGAGCCTCCCCGTCGAACCAGACCGACTCCAGCCCGGCCATGTCTCCGCTGTTGAAGGCTCTATAAAACTCTATCAGAGCGTCGAGAGGGCTACCGTCGCCGGCCTTGGCTTCGCTTCCACTGATTTCAACGAAATGCCGTTCCATCGCGAATCCTTTCGTTTCTTCAACAGCGACCGTTGGGAAATAGAAGCCAGCCCATCAACCTTCCGCGTGCCACTCGACTGCGGCCCCCGTATCAGAAGCGCGATCCGACACACTTCCCAGGCTCAGCCTTGCGTCCGTCCTTCGATGACTTTGAGGGCATCCTGATACAGGCGCCGGGTCAGATCGCCGGCGGACAGCCTCGGTGCGAGCTTCGCCGCCTGCCCTGACCAAAGATTCGTGAAGTCGTTCCTGGACGCCTCCTCCGCTTTCGCCTTGATTGCGGCGAGAGCGGCCGCTGCGGTTGGAAACGGTGGAGCGCTTTCGGAGAGCGGCCCGAGCTCGCGCATGATGCGATTGACAACGCTTCTGGCGGGCCTGCCGGTGAAGACGTTGGTGATCGCGGTGTTGTCGTCGCGCGCATCACCGAGCGCCTGCGCATGAACGGCAGGAATCTTTGCTTTGGGGCAGAAGAGGTACGCAGTTCCGATCTGAACCGCAGAAGCACCGAGCATCAGGGCGGCCGCCACGCCTCGGCCGTCAGCGATGCCTCCTGCCGCGATGACGGGGACCTTCACCGCGTCAACGACCTGCGGGACCAGCGCCATCGTTCCGACCTGCGTGGACATGTCATGCGTCAGGAAATTTCCGCGATGACCGCCGGCTTCAAAACCCATTGCCACGACAGCGTCGACGCCGTTTTCTTCTAACCAGACGGCCTCGGCGACAGTAGTGGCCGACGAGATGATCTTCGCGCCGGTCGCCTTCACTCGCTGCACCAAGGACTTCTCCGGCAGGCCGAAATGGAAGCTCACGATCTCCGGCTTGAACTCCTCCACCACCTCGCAGAAAGCGGAGTCGAACGGTGCACGTCCGGCTGCCGTCACCGGCGCCGCTGGATCGAGGCCGGATTCGACGTAATATGGCGCGAGCAGCGCCCTCCACCGCATCTGCGCGGCTGGATCGGAGGGCGGCGTGTGATGCGCAAAGAAGTTCACGTTCAAAGGAGCCTTCGTCGAGCTGCGGATGCTCGTCAGAGCCGCCTTTAGCTGATCGATGCTCAACAACGCGCTTGGCAGCGACCCGAGGCCGCCCGCCTGTGCAGCGGCAATGACCATCTCGTTCGTGGTCGAGCCAGCCATGGGCGCTTGAATGATGGGGATTTCAATCCCGAATAAGTCGAGGATTCGGCGGTCGGGCCAGCGCGTCATGTCGGACTCCATTTCGTATCCTGTGTCTGACCGTCATATCTCCGGTGCTCGTTGCGGTCCATTGCACCTTGGTGTCTACGCGCGCCAATCGATCCCAAAGTATCGGGGACACCTTGGTACAATAGCGCCTCGAGGAAATCGGCGCGATGGTTGCGGAGAACGCAGGGCGTAAGCGCCTTCGTTCCCGGCACGGTCGGCATCAACGCATCAATTTCGAAACAAGCCGACCTGCCCCCACGGCAGGCGAATGGCTCTTTGCATCAAAACGGAGGCATACATGAGTGTGCAGAAGACAGTGGTGGTAACCGGTGCCTCGCAAGGGATCGGAGCCGGCATCGTGCAGACCTTCCTCGACAAGGGCTACAACGTCGTGGGAACCTCGAGACGCATCAGCGAGACGACGCCATTCGACCGCGCCGACCGTCTGGAACTCGTCGACGGCGACGTCAGCGATCCCGACACCGCCGAACGGGTCGCGCAGCGGGCAATCGACCGCTTCGGATCCGTCGACGCCCTCGTCAACAACGCCGGAATCTTTTTTACGAAGCCCTTCCTAGAATACACGGTCGACGATTTCCGGAAGCTCTCCGCGACCAACGTCGAAGGCTTCATCCTTTTCACCAATCACGCGATCAGGCAGATGCTTCGCCAGAAGTCTGGCGGAAGCATCGTCACCATCACGTCGTCCCTTACGGATCACCCGATCGCGGGCGTGAACGCGTCATTGCCGATGGTCGCAAAGGGTGGACTCAACGCGATAACCAAAAGCCTCGCGCTGGAATTTGCGGCAGACAATATTCGCGTCAACGCAGTGTCGCCAGGCGTCGTCGACACGCCGCTTCATGCGTCCAACCCGAAGGACTTTTTGAAATCGCTGTCGCCGATGGGAACGATCACCGCGGTGCAGGAGATCGTCGACGGCGTCGTCTATCTGACGGAGTCCGCAAATATCACCGGGGAGGTGCTGCACGTCGACAACGGCGCACATCTCGGCAAATGGTAGCCCGCGGCCCAGAAGCGCGACTGGAGGAACTGGCCATTGCGTTGCCTCCTCCGCCCACCCCATTCGGCGCCTACGTCGAAGCTGTCCAGTGCGACACCCTGTTATTCCTCAGCGGCATGTTGCCAGTGGTTGGACACGATCCGGTTTATCATGGGCGCGTCGGCGAGGAATTGTCTGTCCTCGAAGGTTATGACGCGGCGCGGACGGCCTGCCTCAGCGGTCTTGCCGCTGCCAAGGCGCAGCTCGGATCGCTGGATCTCATTCGTCGCATCGCCAAGCTCGGCGTCTACATCGCTACGCCGGGAGATTTCCGTGAACATCCGAAGGTCGCCGACGGCGCCTCGGAACTGCTGCTCGATGTCTTCGGAGCGGATCGGGTCCCACCGCGTATCGTCCTCGGCGTCGCCAGCATACCACTCGGCATGCCGGTCGAAGTCGAACTCGTTTTCGAGATCGAGCCCTAGCAAACCTTTCTCTTCCAATCTGAACGATGGAGTAAGTCATGAAGATCAAGCCAACGGATGCGAGGAACGTCGTCATTGTCTCGTCGAAGTTTCTGACGGCCACCGCCCTTCTGATGCTGCCCGCCCTTGCGCTTTCCGGCCAGGCGGGCGTCGCCGAAAAGACGGCCCGTCCGGCGGGCGAGCAAGCTCAGCCTGCAAGCGAGCAGACACAGATCAAGGTCGACAAAAGAACCCCGGCGTACTGGCGGGTGACCTTCGACAACCCGCCCTTCAACATCTTCGGGCCGGAGACCATTCCGCAGATGGAGAAGGTCGCCGCCGAGATCGAGTCGGATCCCGATTTGCGCGTCGTTGTCTTCGACAGTGCGGTGCCGGGCTTTTTCCTGACCCACTACAACTTCACGCCCAAGCTTTCCGAATCCACCAGCCTGCCATCAGGGACGACGGGACTTCATCCGCTTCCGGACATGCTGGTTCGCATCAGCAAGGCGCCAGTGGTGTCCATCGCACTGATACGCGGACGCGCAACGGGGGTCGGTAGCGAACTTGCGCTGGCCAGCGACATGCGCTTTGCGAGCCGGGAGAAGGCAATCCTTTCCCAATGGGAGGTCGGCGCAGGCTTCGTACCCGGTGGTGGTCCTATGGCCCGGCTTCCCCGTCTGATGGGCCGGGGCCGAGCGCTTGAGGTTCTGCTCGGCTCCGACGACATCAATGGCGATCTCGCCGAGGAGTACGGTTACGTCAACCGGTCGTTCCCCGACGACAAGCTTGACCCGTTCGTAGACGCCCTCGCCACTCGCATCTCCGGCTTCGACCGGCAGGCGATTGCCGACACCAAACGTCTCGTCGACTATGCAAGCCTGCCGTCCAACCCCGAGATCGGTGCCGGGTGGGACGCGTTCATCACCTCCGTACAGCGCCCGGTCGCACAGAAGAACATTGGCAAGCTGATGGACATGGGCCTGCAGACCAATCCGGACATCGAGGCCAGACTTGGCCACTACACAGGGACTTTGGCCGACAAATAGGTAAACAAGTGTCCGTACAGTCCATGGCAAATCGCACGGACACCTCACATGATTCGTGCGAGCACGGGCAAACAAAATCAGGAAGCGTGCGCCGCTTCCTCGACGAGATAAAGTCGGCCTCCACGTCGAGGCGATACGCCCATCACGCGCTTGAAAGCGGTGCTGAAGGCCGCCTCGGAACCATATCCGACTGAGGCCGCAACCCTGGCGATAGAACTGCCCTCCTGGCGAAGCGCGCGTTCGGCCTGGAGCATTCGCCATTCAGTCAGATAGTTGAGCGGCGGGATTCCGGTCACTTTACGAAAGTGAACCGCGAAAGCCGTCCGAGACATTCCCGCCGCACGGGCGAGTTCAGGAAGCGTCCAGGAACGGGCAATGTCGCCGTGCATGAGGTTGAGCGCTGGGGCGAGTTTTGGATCGCAGGCGGCGCGAAGCCAGCCGGGACGAACCTGGTCTCCTGATGAAAGGTGCCGACGTAGGATCTGGATGAGCAGCAAATGGGCTAGACTTGAACACGCCATTTCGGCCCCTGGAGCGCCGCCTGCCGCCTCTTCGACGAGTTCGCCGATCAATGCTCCAAGTCGGCTCGCTCCACTTTCGGCCGCCGGAAGATGAACAAAATCCGGCAGGCTTTCGATCATCAGGCGTCCGCCGACATGGTGTGTATCGATATGACCTCCGAGAAGCAGGAAGTCGTCGCCCTGCCCGACTGGAATGATGGACTTCCCGGCGCCCCTGAAGATCTCGGCCGCCGGCTGCGGAGCAAGCGCCAGATCGCTCGCGACCACAAACCCGACGTCACGCGTCAAGATGAAGATGTCGCCGGCCTCGAGCCGGAATCTTGCGACTGTGCCGTCAAGGGCAAGGAAACAGTGCCCGCGACCGACAACGAAGAACTTGATCTTGCGCGGTGGTTCGAAACGGATGGCCCAGTCGCCGCCACCAATAAAGCCGCCGGCATAGATCGTACGAGCGTCAAAGACCTTGAGGGTATGTGATAGCGGATCGCGTGTCATTTTGAACTTTGGCGAAAGAAACTGGAACTTCTGAATATTCAAAGTACGGCAATCGGAGAGCATATCCAAGGGCGAACAGTCACCGAAAGGAACTCACCAAATGCCTACGACGCAGACGCCACTCGGATCCGGCTTCCATGCCTCCAGCACGACGCTCGACATCATCGCCGGTATCGACCTCACCGGAAAGTTGGCGATCGTGACAGGCGGCTATGCGGGCCTTGGGCTAGAAGCCGCGCGGACGCTGGCGTCGGCTGGAGCCCGGGTGATCGTCCCGGCGCGAGACGTAGATCGCGCGCGACGTGCTATCGCGGAGATTGGTGGCGGGATCGAAGTCCGGCCGATGGACCTCACCGATCCAGCCTCGATCGACGCCTTTAGCTGTGACATCGTCCGGTCGGGGCTTCCGTTGCACATTCTCGTCAACAGCGCGGGCATCATGGCGCTGCCGGAACTGAGCCGCGACTCCCGAGGCAACGAGCTGCAGTTCTCGACCAACCACCTCGGTCATTTTCAGCTCACGCTCCGCCTGTGGCCTGCATTGGTTCGAGCTAGAGGCGCGCGCGTCGTTTCGGTCTCCTCAATGGGTCACCGCTTTTCCGACATCGTCTGGGACGACTTCAATTTCGAGCGCCGCCCATATGATGGCTGGAGCGCGTACGGACAGTCGAAGACAGCCAACATCCTCTTTGCTATCGAACTTGATCGCCGAGGGCGCGACTTCGGGATCCGCGCGTTCTCGTTACACCCCGGCGGTATCGTGACTGGTCTGGCGAAGCACATCTCGACCGAACGCCTGAAGGAAATGGGAAATCTCGACGAGAAGGGTGTGCCTGTCATCGATCCTGACAGGGACATGAAATCGATTCCGCAAGGTGCGGCAACCCATGTTTGGTGCGCAGTCAGCCCTCAGCTCGCCGGCCTCGGGGGCGTGTTCTGCGCGAATTCGGACATAGCGCTTCTCGAGGACGGGTCCATCGTCACCTCGCTCGATGGGCGGGACCGGCGAACGTCGAAAGTCGCGCCTTATGCGGTAGATCCTGCTTCTGCTGAGCGCCTCTGGATGATGAGCGAGAGGGAGACCGACACTCAATTGTCGATTTGAACCGTCTTACTCCTCCCGTTCCTCACCCGCTGGATGCCAGAGTCAATGGGGGCGTTGGCGGCGACACCATTGGATAATGGACGGTCCCCCGAGGCGAGCGCATCGTGTGCCTGGTCGCGGGAAGTTCCCCGCGGCAATTTTACCGAGGGATGACAAGATGACCATTCAGGAGCGTAGCACGACCGCGACAAAGACAGTGAAGGATGCCGACATGAAACTGGAGGTCGTCGTGATCCCAGTTTCGGACATCGACCGCGCCAAGGCATTCTATACGGGACTTGGATGGCGTCTCGACGCCGACGTGCCCGGCAAGGACGGCTTCCGCGTCGTTCAAGTCACGCCGCCGGGATCTCCCTGCTCGGTGATCTTCGGATCGAACGTCACATCCGCGGCGCCGGGTTCCGCTCAGGGACTGCATCTTATCGTATCGGACATTGAGATGGCTCACGCGGCACTGGCCTCACATGGTGCTGAAATGAGCGGCGTCTTCCACGACGTCGGCGGCGTCTTCCACCACAAGAACACCGATGGACGGCTGCCCGGCCCACACCCTTCGCGCGCCAGCTATGGATCGTTCGCATCCTTTAGCGACCCGGACGGCAACGGATGGCTCCTCCAGGAGATTACGACGAGGCTACCGGGTCGAAAAGAGGCCAACGGCGCGACGTTCACCTCCGGCAGCGATCTGGCAGCAGCCCTTCGGCGCGCTGCGGCTGCCCACGGCGAGCATGAGAAGCGAAACGGGGGCAAGCATGACGATGACTGGCCCGATTGGTACGCCGCATACATGCTTGCCGAGCAAGCAGGGGCCGATCTTCCGGATTGACACGATCAAACTGCGCGCTTGCCGCCCCCAAGCGGACTAGGTGCCCTTGGCGGCGGCGAGCTTTCGATATTCCGCGGTCGGCAGCCCGCCCCATCCCCAGTTGTCGAGGTCCACTTCTTCGATCACCACGTAAGTGGATTCGAGCGGCTTGTTGAGGACCTCGAGCAGCACCTGGCTCACGCCCGCAATGAGGCGGGCCTTCTCTTCCTCCGTAACCGACTGGCGCCCCGGCGCAGTTCCTTCACGAGGGACCTGCACGTTTACAATAGGCATCGTTTGGTACTTTCCAATTGTCCGTCTGCCTTCAAAAGCCCAGCGCCGACAGGTGCTGCTCGAGCGCGTCGACGTGTGCATACCCCGAGCCAACCCTGGCCAGCCCGGCATCCTTCCTAACGAAAAGTGTCGGGAAGCTCGAAACGCTCATTGCTCGGGCGGTGGCGAAGTCGGTCGCCGCTTCCGCGATCGTGCTGCCTCGCTTCCACGTCTCCAGGAACTCTTCAGCAGTTGTGGGGTGGCCCAAAGTCGTCAGGGCACTGCTTCCGACTTTTGCGAGGACGACGCCATCGGTGGTATCAAGCGCGTCGACGTAGAAGGCATGCTGAAACGCCCTGAAGACCTTGAGAAGGTTGGCTTCCGGACGCAGGATGCGAGCGGCGACGACCGCGCGGCAAATCGGTTCGGTATCGTAGACGAACCCTTGTCTCGCCAGCAGCCCTTCACGATTGAACGGAAGACCGCTTGCCTCTTCGACCCTAGCCCAGTGATGCAGCCTGAATTGCTTTCCGACATCGTCGAGAACGTCGGTCGCGCCGGCGCGGAGACCGCCAAGTATGATCTGCAGAGAGGCTTCCGGGCGCCGTTCGAGCAGCAGTTCCATTTCCTTTCCGAACCCATAGCACCACGAGCACATCGGGTCTGCGGCCAGTACCAGTTCCATCGTTGTTCCAATCGTTGTCGTCTGGGAGACCTGACGCACTTGCGTCAGGCCGTTCGGTCCGAAGGCGTGTTACCAGCGACCGGCGTTCTGACCGCCGTCCACGTGCAGGATCTCGCCGGTCACAAAGCTGGCGTTCTCGAGGTAGAGAACGGCGTCTACGATGTCGCTGATCGCGCCCATGTGGCCGATCGGGTGCAGGGCCGAAAGGAACTCATGCGTTTCAGGGGCGTGCATGGGGGTCTTGATGATGCCGGGCGATACGGCGTTCACCCGAACCCCGGTCTTGGCATACTCAAGCGCGAGTCCCTTGGTGACGGCATTCAGACCGCCTTTCGTCAGCGAAGCAAGGGCCGCGGGGACGCCAGCGATCGGCTGGTTGACGAGGCTTGTGGTGATCGAGACGATGTGACCGGATCCCTGCTTCAGCATCTCCTTTGCGGCGCGCTGCGTGATATGAAAGAAGCCAGCGACGTTCACGGCGAAGTTCAGATCGTAGTCTTCCTGCGTGAAGTCGACGAACGGCTTGGCTGTGAACACGCCGGCGTTGTTGACGAGAGTGTCGATGCGGCCGAAGCGCTCAATGGCTTCGCGAACGACGCGCTCAGCGGTCTCGACCTTCGAAATGTCGCCGGCGACAGCGTGAACGCCGGCATCGGAACCAGCCTTGATGGAACGCGAGGTAGCTACGACGTTGTAGCCCTTTTCCCGGTATCCACGGACGAGGCCCTCGCCGATGCCTTGGGACGCGCCGGTGATGATGGCTACCTTCTGATGACTGCTCATGATTGCATCCTTTCGATTGCGACGGCCGATCCCTCGGTCCGTCCAACGCCAGCGGCGTCGGTGCAATTGATTTAGATGTCTGCGTGTCTCGGGAGAATTGGCGATAGAAGGATGACACCCATCCGCCAAGCGGCATAATCACCGTATGCTTCCTGCCTCCCGGAGATCCGTCGGAGCTCACTCAGAAGATGGGGAGCGGCGCAGCATGTCGGCTTCGCGGCGGTCGTAGCACCCGGCCTGCGCTTGCGAGGAGAGTCAAGGCCAACGGCGATCTCTGCTATATGCCGGAACTTCTGCGTGTAAAGGCGAACCTGTTGTTGTCGATGTCGGCGTCAGATGAGGTGCACACGTGCCTGCTGCAGGCCCTCGACACAATCCGGAACATGGGTGCCCGCGGCTGGGAATTGCGTGCCGCGACCGACTTGGCTCGTTTCTTAGCGGCTGAGGGTCGCATAAGCGATGCGGGAGCGCTGCTTCAGCCGATCTTGGATAAGTTTGACGAAGCGCTTGATACCGAAGACCTCAAGATTGCGGGCGGCGTTTTGCGATGAACGAAAGTCCGCTGGGTCCACCCGTCACGAACCTAAGAGAGGGCATATTGCGGCCGGACAACATTTTCAGGGATGATCGGCGGTAGTGAAGATCCTGCAGAACCAAAACAGAACGCTGCCGTCCCTTTGCGGTAAACCTTCCCAATCAGTTGGCGAGTCTCGGCTGCCTGGCTAAGGACAGCAAGCAGGAACCCGAAGGCTGAGGAAATGCTCGGCTCCGCGTTCTCGTTTTTGGCCTTGCGCCCAAGCGGGATAGGGCTAGGTTCGCTACGAACAGCTGCTCGGCTGATTGTAAACATTCGTAGGAGGTTCGTTATGGAATATCGTCGTCTCGGCAAATCGGGCCTGAAAGTCAGCGAATTCTCCTTCGGATCATGGGTCACCTTTGGCAAGCAGGTTGATGGCGGCGATGCGGTCAGCCTAATGAAGCTCGCTTATGACAAGGGGGTGAACTTCTTCGACAATGCCGAAGGCTACGAGAGTGGAAAATCCGAACTTGTGATGGGCGAAGCGCTCAAGACGCTCGGCTGGAGCCGCGATAGCTTCATCGTCTCCAGCAAGGTGTTCTGGGGCGGGGAGAAGCCGACGCAACGCGGGCTGTCGCGCAAGCACGTAACCGATGCTGCCCACGCCGCGCTCAAGCGGCTGCAGGTCGAATACCTGGACCTCTATTTCTGCCACCGGCCGGATATCGATACGCCGATCGAGGAGACCGTTCGGGCGATGCACGATCTCGTGGCGCAGGGGAAGATCCTTTACTGGGGAACCTCGGAATGGTCGGCGCAGCAGTTAACCGAGGCTTACGCCGTCGCGCGGGATCTTCGCATCACGCCGCCGACGATGGAGCAACCCCAATACAACATCTTCGAGCGCCAGAAGGTGGAAGCCGATTATCGGCCGCTCTACGACCTTCTCGGTCTCGGAACCACGATCTGGTCGCCGCTTGCATCAGGCGTCCTCACCGGCAAATATAACGACGGCGTGCCGGCTGACAGCCGAATGAACCTTCCCGGATACGAGTGGCTGAAGGAGAAGCTATCGAGCGACGCTGGCCGCGCCCAGATCGCGAAAGTCCGCGAGTTGGCGAAGCTCGCAGACGAGATCGGGATCTCGATCACGCACCTTGCTCTGCTGTGGTGTCTGGCCAACAAGAATGTCTCAACTGTCATCGTTGGCGCGTCGCGCACGAGTCAATTGGAGGACAATCTTGCGGCCCTTTCGCATAGGGACAAGTTGACTTCCGACGTGCTCGATCGGATCGATGCAATTACCGGAAACAAGCCGGCGGCGGCGCAGCGGTTCTAGCTGCGAGGATCCACAGGCAGCAACGTGTGACGTACTTCTTTTCGTTCGCCTCTAGGACGGCTTAAGATTGAGCCGACATCGGCGCTAGTGAACCTGCCCGGCAGGTGGCGATTTCGTCAGACCATCCGGACGATCGGGAACATAATAGATCCGGTCCATCCAGGAAATTCCGACTTCTTCGGCCGCATCAATGAGGGCCAGCTTTGCATCGTCTGCCGGGAGCAACCCTTCCATAACTGCCGCGCAAACGGCAAGCGCACGCTCAAATGCCGGCCCAAAGGTTACCGGCCACTTGTCAGCTAGTAATGCGGAAGCTTCGCCAGTTCCTTTGATATCGATGGGTTGCGGAAAGTCAGGCAGCCAGATTTCCAGACCAAAGGTCCAATCGCTCCTTGAAAGCATGTGCGTGCTCCTCCCCTGAGTCGCTACGGGCAAAGACTCCTATCGGATCGCGGCGCTTTCATGGTCTCGAACGGCCCATGGCGTGTCGCCCGGACGATTTTACGACACTCTTGAAATTAGACCGCCAATCATGATGTCTACTTTGGATCCCAGCGGCCCGGCCCTAGAGCTTGCCGCCGCAGCCTCACCAGTGTCGTTACGTGCGTCGTTTACGGTAACATACTTCACTGCGCTGTTGGTTTCAGGCACCATCAACCCGGCACCCGCCCTGCTAAAGCGCCTCTTCATGCAACACGCGGGACCGTTAGCTCGACCTTTGAGCGCGTGAAAGACGGCATGGCACTGCGATGGCTCGTAAACCAATCCCGAAGATCGTGACCGGCAGGTTCGGAGGCATGGAATGGCAGACGACCAGGAAACATCAGCCCAAGCTCCTGAATTGGAGGCGACGGACTCCATTCCCCCGCAATATGATTGCGGCCCCCTCAAGCTAAGTGGCAGCAGCAACGCGTTGTACGAACGTCATCTTCTGTTCGACAACGTGCGGGCATCGAGCGAGATAGGAAACCGCGAGCGGTATGAGGCAGTCGCACGGTCCGTTCGGGATATTCTTTCCCAGCGCTGGGAAAAGACAGAAGAGGTCTATGATCGCGAGAACCCCAAGCGGGTCTATTATCTCTCGATGGAGTTCTTGATCGGTCGTTCCCTTAACAACAACGTTGTCAACCTGGGGCTAGGCCCTCTTGCGGATCGCTTCTTTCAAAGACATCAGCTGGACGAATTGGCCTTGCTTTCCGAAGAGCCCGACGCCGGGCTCGGCAATGGTGGTCTTGGACGCTTGGCAGCATGCTTTCTCGAGTCCATGGCGACGATGCAATTGCCTGGAATGGGCTATGGCTTGCGCTACGAGTACGGGATATTCAAACAGTCGATTGTCGATGGCTGGCAACGCGAACAACCGGACAATTGGTTGCGCAGGCCTGATCCCTGGGAAGTTGCCCGACCTCACTTGGCCGTGCCGGTCGAGCTTGGATGTTCGTTCGAAGTGCGCGGGGGAAGCCTGAGAGCGATCGCCGGCGTGCCTTCAAGCTTGCTCGGAATCCCTTACGACAGGCCTGTCGTCGGCTACGGCGGAAAAACGATAAACACGTTGCGGCTATGGGCTTCCGCAACTCCCCACGTATTCGATTTCCAGGAATTCAGCGCAGGTGACTTTGTTGGCGCACTGGCCGAACGGCTGACAGCGGAAACCGTGACACGTGTTCTTTATCCGGACGATTCCACCAGCATGGGACAGGGCCTTCGCTTCGTGCAGGAATATTTCCTTGTAGCGTGCTCATTGGCCGACCTGGTTCGACGCTTCCAAAAAAGCAACAGTAATTGGGACGATCTGCCGACGAAGGTGGCTATCCAGCTCAATGACACCCATCCGAGTCTCGCCGTTGCGGAGCTCATGCACATCCTCCTGGATACGGCAAAACTTGACTGGGAGCGTTCATGGGACCTCACGAAAAGGACCCTTGCCTACACAAACCACACCCTCCTCCCGGAAGCGCTGGAAAAGTGGCCGGTGCGCTGGTTTGAGTTGATGCTTCCACGGCACTTGGAAATCATCCTGGAAATCGATCGCCGCTTGCGGGAAGAGGTGCAAACTCGCTGGCCGGGCGACAATGGCCGCATCGAGCGTATAGCCATTGTCGAGCAAGGCAATCACCTGGTGCGGATGGCTCACCTCGCAATAGCCGGCTCCCACAGCACGAACGGTGTCGCGGAGATACACTCGAAGCTGCTCCGAAACGTCACCGTGAGCGACCTCGCAGAACTCTATCCTGACCGTTTCAACAACAAGACAAACGGCGTCACGCCACGCCGTTGGCTATTGCTGTCAAATCCGGGTCTTGCCGAATGCATCTCCGAAGCTATCGGCGACCGCTGGATAGCGAACGCGACGGACCTCGAACGTCTGAGGTCGCTTGCCGATGACAGCGGGTTCATTTCCGCCGTCCAAACCGCAAAACGCAAGGCCAAAGTCCGTTTTGCCGATTGGCTCAAGGCGCAGGCGGGAGTTCTGGTTGATCCTGACACGATTTTCGATAGCCAGGTGAAGCGCATCCACGAATACAAGCGACAGCTCCTGAATGGGCTGCGAGTCGTCGCCCTCTACCATCGGCTGCGGCAGAATCCTAGTCTCGATATGCCGCCACGCACCTTCATCTTTGCAGGAAAGGCGGCTCCTGCCTACCACGCTGCCAAACTGATTATAAAGTTCTTGAACAATCTTGCCGCCACGATCGACCGCGATCCGTTGGTGCGGGGTCGCCTTCGGCTACTATTCCTGCCCGACTACTGCGTGTCACTCGCCGAGCAGCTCATTCCTGCCAGCGACGTATCCAACCAGATATCAATGGCGGGATACGAGGCAAGCGGCACGAGCAACATGAAGTTCATGATGAACGGGGCGTTGACCATCGGCACGCGTGACGGCGCAACGATCGAAATGGCCGAGGCCGCGGGCGAAGAAAATTTCTTCCTGTTTGGGCTGACCGCAGACCAAGTTGCAAACAGCCGCTGCTGGTATAGCCCCGGCTGGCACTATGAGAACGAGCCAGAGATACGCGCTGTCCTCGACCTGATCTTCTCAGGCGAATTCTCGCGAAATGAGCCGGCAGTCACCGACGCGCTGCGCAACATACTTCTGGTCGGTGGCGATACTTACATGCATTTGGCCGATTTCACCTCCTACATGGATGCAGATTCCAATCTTCAATCACTCTATCGGAATCCGGAAGCTTGGAGCCGCAAGGCGATCATGAACATCGCGGCTTCAGGAAGGTTCTCGAGCGATCGCACGATCGCCGAATATGCCCGCGACATCTGGGAGGTAGCTCCATGTCCGTTGCCATCGGCTTAGTCTCATGACTGGATCGATGTATCGGTCCCGGCTAGACCAGCGGGAGTTGGCTCAGAAGTTTTCTGGTTTCGATCGCATCCCAGGAAATGTATTCGGTGATGGCCATCCCCACGATTTCGCAAGCAGCTGACACATCCCGAAGGAGCCGCACCACGTGCTCAGGTTCCAGGCGCCCCCTGGGGACACCGGATAGAAACGTTTTATCAGTACCCGGTTTATTGAAAAGAATTGGCGGGAAACGGCCGGGCAGGATCGCATCGACGTCGAGATGCACTGCAAGCTGCTTGATGTCCTCGTCCGCAATCCACTTCAGGATTGCGTTACTGTCGCCGTACAACTTACGCGAGGATGTGTGTCGGAGGTTCAGGCGATCAATGACCTTCTGCTCATTAGCAGACCACTCGTCCAGCCCCGCATACGTGACCTGGGACGGTCGAACAGGGATATCAACCTCGCCGACGAAATCGCGGTCGGCCCTCGCCAAGGAGCATACCGAGCACCTGCGCGTGCGCGTGACCGGTGTCCTTCAGCGTCTGGATATCTGGATGTGCATCTATCCAGAGCACTCCGACGTCCCCACCGTATCGCTTGTTGAGATACGCGATTGGGGCCAGATCGACGAGACAGTCGCCTCCGATTGTAAGGATGCGATCCGGTGCGTGCTTTTCGATCGCGGACCGCGCTGACCGGGCTTGTTGCAGCAAAGCGCTCTTAGCGACAATTCCATCCTCCAGGGGCAGTTCCGCCTCACCAGGCGACGAAACGTCGATTGTTTCCTCGGGGCCCTGAGATCTCGGCGGAAGCCACGACAGCAAGCGCGAGCTGACGTAATACTCGGCGAGGTTCTCGCCTTGCCACTGGGGCAAATGTAATCTGAGGGTGTGGTCAACTGTGGCATGAGCAAACACTCCTTCGCCATCGCGTGTGCCACTGAAGTAATCAAGCCACCGAGCGCCAGGGCGGACATTCGAGGCGTGCAAACTTCCCTAGTGAGAATGCGGCGGTTACCAAGCAATCATGCTTAGACTATGCAGAATGATCTGCAGTCCCAGAGCGGCTTGGGTAACCCCGAGCACAACCGCCAAAACCTGCAATGACGTTCCGATCCATCTGAGGATGGATTCAGCAAACATCATGGCCAGCCAGTCAAGCGTCAGGATCAGCAATACGATCGCTGCCACGGTGACGCCTTCCGCTTGCCGGTCACCCGCCAACGTAGCGAAGACGATGACGGCAGCTATACCATAGGGCGTCACAATTGTTGGAAACGCCAACGGTGCCAGAGCAAATTTCAAGTCTATCTGGCCCTGCTCCGTTGGCCGTATCATTGGGTCCGCGGTCGGCTGCAAAACGGTTCGCAAAGCCACCATGAACAAGATAATGCCGCCCGTCATCGCCAGCACCGGCAACGAAATCTCCAGATTTTCAAGCATGGTGCGTCCGAGAAATCCGGCGATGGCGAGCGCCGCCGCGGAGAACAGGATCGCTCTGGTGGCTAATTGTCGCCGAACGCTGGGCTCGTAGCTGCCCGCAAGGACCTTGAATGGCACCAGTATCTTAATTGGGCCGAGCATCAAAAAAAGCATCAGGAATATCTTGCGTGAGCCGAATTCCACCTCTGGGAACTCCGGCAGGGGCAAGGATTGCGCAACGGATTGCACCGGAACGCTCACCGCCCAAACCATAGCCAGTACAGACGCCAGGAGATATCGCCGCACGGGTTCCTTTGCTTTTGTGGTATGGGTCGCCTGGTGTTCGTCAGCCATATCAGCGGAACCGGGTTGCGATCCCGCCCCATACCACTTTCCGTTCTCGACCGCCATTTCGCCTTGGGGTCGAAGCGGTCTCTGGCTTCAGTGGCTTCCCCACGCCCGGTCGGCCATTTGAAGACAAAGTCCGGCCCAGGATTGGACCATGTCCCAATACACGACGGGGTTGGGAACCAACCCGATAGCCGCTTGCATTTCGGCAGCGCTCGTTGTTCAGTTCAGCAGCATGCATGTTTCATGGAGGGAGACATGGGCGCGACGATCGTCGAGCGCCTCGCAGAATGCGCCGCGATGATAGAAGATCTCTCGCAACGCATTTCCCGGATCCAAACGGGCGAGGTGCAGCATCAGGCCAGATTCGCTGGTGGGTCCTGGGAGGACATTACGCCGGAGATGCTCGTTCTCTATGAGCGTCTGCTCGAAAACCAAAAGTTCCTTGCTGAGGATCTGCGCGGCCGTTTGAGTAGCGGCGATAGCTGATCTCACCTCCCGTGGCCTCACAAGAAGGCGGGCCACCGTGGTTCGAACATTCGGCGCTGTTCAACTTCCGTTTCCGCGCCCATCAGCGATGACTTAGATCGCTGTGACACATGACAGTTCATCGTAGCGCCCGTGACTGCTTGATCAACCCGATCTGACTAGCTCGTCCGGCGATCACGAGCGCGCTATTTCGCACGATCGGCATGAATTTGCATTCCAACTGCACGTCGACAGCAATTCTCCACATTGGACAGCCATGACGGGCATAGATCGGCTCCCGTAATTTACCGTAACGTACGTGCGGCCGGAGCTGATTGCTGCTAGCCTGTCTTCATGGAGTTGCGAGGGGCCTCCGCATCCGCAAGTATTTTTCGCTCGACCGGCGGCTGCATTTTCTGCGGGTGCAAGCGAGGCTGCCCAGACGTCCAGTGGAGACGGTGATCCGTCTTCCACCAAAGAAAGAAAAGGTGCGATCATGACAAGGTTTCTTGCTTGGTGTGCAACTTGGCTGGCGGCGGTGTCCTGGCTCGTCATTCCGACAGAGCTACCGACTGCCTACGCGCAGCAGCCAGCGCCCGCACCCGCTTCTGCTTCAGCCGCCGCGCCGGCACCGAGTACCGCCGAAACAGCAGCGGCGCCTCAGGCCTTGACGGAGGACGAACTCGAGACGCTTGTCGCGCGCATCGCACTTTATCCGGATGACCTCGTGGCACTGATCACGGCTAGCTCGCTGTTTCCGCTGCAGATCGTCGAGGCGAACCG
>NZ_JACUZX010000017.1:0-120735 GCF_014851575.1 Rhizobium sp. RHZ02 | reverse complement strand
AAGTCTCACCCGCGTCGCATGCCAGTGCCTGCTGGCTGCAGCCGCCCAAAACATCAAGAAGATCGCCATGGCGCTCACCAAGCCACCCAGACCAGCCATGGCATGAGGGCCAGAGGCCGCCAACTTCACCCCGCCTCAGAACCCAACTAAAACAACCAACGTCCAAAAAACAAACCCGCCGAAAATATCGACGGGTTTGTCAGCAGTCTGAGGCGGCCTTCGGCCGCCTTTTGCTCAGGTTTACTTCTTCGGAACCCTCGGAACCGCACTTCCCTTCTTGGGCAAGCTCTTGATTACCGGTTCGGCTGCTGCCTTCGCCTTCTTGGCCGTTGCCTTTTTCGGGCGGGCCTTCGTCTTCAACTCACCGTCATCCTCATCATCGGCCTCGGAATGGACGACTTCGGCTTCCGGCTTCGGCTTGATCGGGGCGCTGTCCGACACAGCTTCGAGGATGATGCCGGGCTTGCCATCTTCCTTCGGACCGACCGTGACGTTGACGACGCCGCCCTTGCGCAGCTTGCCGAAGAGGATCTCGTTGGCAAGCGGCTTCTTGATGACGTCCTGGATGACGCGGGCAAGCGGGCGAGCACCCATCTTGTCGTCGTAACCCTTCTCGGCCAGCCAGGCGATGGCGTCCTTGTGCAGATCGAAGGTGACGTTCCGTTCGGAAAGCTGTGCTTCGAGCTGCATGATGAACTTCTGCACGACCTTGTAGATGACTTCCGTCGGCAGCGCCGCGAACGGGATGATCGCGTCGAGGCGGTTGCGGAACTCGGGCGTGAACAGGCGGGTCAGCGCCTCTTCGTCTTCGCCTGTCCGCTTGGACGAGCCGAAGCCAATCGCGGCCTTGGCCATCTCCGATGCGCCCGCGTTGGTCGTCATGATCAGGATGACGTTGCGGAAGTCGATCTTCTTGCCGTTGTGGTCCGTCAGCGCGCCGTGGTCCATCACCTGCAACAGGATGTTGTAGATGTCGGGATGCGCCTTCTCGATCTCATCGAGCAGCACAACGCAATGCGGATGCTGGTCAACGCCATCGGTCAGGAGACCGCCCTGGTCGAAGCCGACATAGCCGGGAGGTGCACCGAGCAGGCGCGATACCGTGTGCCGCTCCATGTACTCGGACATGTCGAAGCGCAGAAGCTCAACACCCAAAGACGACGCCAGCTGCTTTGCAACCTCGGTCTTGCCGACGCCTGTCGGGCCGGAAAAGACGTAGGAGCCAATCGGCTTGTTCGGTTCACGCAGGCCCGCGCGGGCGAGCTTGATCGACGTCGACAACGCTTCGATCGCATTGTCCTGGCCGTAGACGACCGAGCGCAGTTCCTGCTCGAGATTGGCAAGAACGGCTTCGTCGTCCTTCGACACCGTCTTCGGCGGGATGCGCGCCATCGTCGCGACCGTCGCTTCGATCTCCTTCTCGGTGATCAGCTTGCGGCGCTTGGACGGCGGCAGCAGCATCTGAGCAGCACCAGTCTCATCGATCACATCGATTGCCTTGTCAGGCAGCTTGCGGTCCGAAATGTAACGGGCGGACAGCTCGACGGCGGTCTTGATCGCTTCGTTCGAATAACGCAGGTGATGATATTCCTCGAAGTAAGGCTTCAGGCCCTTCATGATCTCGATCGCATCGTCGATCGACGGTTCATTGACGTCGATCTTCTGGAAACGACGAACCAGGGCACGGTCCTTCTCGAAAAACTGGCGGTATTCCTTATAGGTGGTCGAACCGATGCAGCGGATCGCGCCCGAGGACAGAGCCGGCTTCAACAGGTTCGATGCATCCATCGCGCCGCCCGACGTCGCACCCGCCCCGATGACGGTGTGGATCTCGTCGATGAACAGCACGGCGCCCGGATATTCTTCCAGTTCCTTGACGACCTGCTTCAGGCGCTCCTCGAAATCGCCGCGATAGCGTGTGCCGGCCAGCAGCGTGCCCATATCCAGCGAGAAGATGGTGGCATCAGCAAGCGCTTCCGGCACCTTGCCCTCGACGATGCGCTTGGCAAGGCCTTCGGCAATCGCCGTCTTGCCGACGCCGGGATCACCGACGTAGAGCGGGTTATTCTTCGAGCGACGGCACAGAACCTGGATGGTGCGGTTGACTTCAGCCTGGCGGCCGATCAGCGGATCAATCTTGCCGCTTTTGGCTTTCTCGTTGAGGTTCACGCAGTAGGCCTTCAGGGCGTCCTGCTGTTTCTTCGGACCGCCCTCCTCCTGATCACCGCTGTTGCGAGAAGCCGGCTTGCTCTCGGACTCGCCGTCGTCCGCGCCACGCGGCGGACGGGACTCGGACGAGCCCGGCCGCTTGCCGATCCCGTGCGAGATATAGTTGACGGCGTCGTAGCGGGTCATTTCCTGCTCCTGCAGGAAGTAGGCAGCATGGCTCTCGCGCTCGGCGAAAATGGCAACAAGGACGTTTGCCCCCGTAACCTCTTCGCGACCGGAAGACTGCACATGGATCACCGCTCGCTGGATGACACGCTGGAAGCCTGATGTCGGCTTGGAATCCTCGTCATAGCCAGTGACCAAATTGGAAAGTTCGTTATCGACATATTCAACAAGCGTTTTGCGCAGCGCGTCGAGGTCGACATTGCAGGCACCCATGACCGCGGCCGCATCGGCATCGTCGATCAGGGCGAGCAGCAGATGCTCGAGCGTGGCATATTCATGATGCCGCTCGTTGGCAAAGGTCAGTGCCTGATGGAGCGCCTTCTCAAGACTAGGCGAAAATGTTGGCACGTTCAGATCCTCACTTCTTTTCCATGACGCATTGCAGCGGATGCTGGTGCTGTCGGGCGAAGTCCATCACCTGGCTCACCTTCGTCTCCGCCACCTCGTATGTAAATATCCCGCATTCACCGACGCCGTGATTGTGGACGTGGAGCATGATGCGAGTGGCACTTTCACGATCCTTCTGAAAAAAACGCTCGAGGATATGAATGACAAATTCCATGGGTGTGTAATCGTCATTCAGGAGCAGCACGCGGTAGAGATTGGGCTTCTTGGTCTTTGGCTTCGTGCGCGTGATGACCGAGGTTCCGCGATTTCCGTTGTCCCCGTTCCTTTCGCTGTCGTTTTGCATCCGGATCGGCTTGGCGATCATTTTCTATCATTCCTCGATCATTCCGGTGGGCCTGGGAGGCGTGATTGCCCACCGAATATTCGAACTACTAACTTAGTCCATCCTTGCGCGATTTTAAGCCCCTCGTTTCACACTGCAATCACATTTCGGCCGGTGCCGACGCAAAGACACAGAAACTGGCGAAAGCAGATGACGGACGTCGCGAAAAAAGAAAAGACCGGCCGCAGATGCGTAGCCGGTCCTCGATTTTCAAGGGCTATGCGGCGATTGCCGCCTATCGTTATGCCGCTGCGGGCGTGACAACTGTGGCTGCTTTCGTCGCCTTCGCGGTCGCTGCAGCAACAGGCGCTTCGTATGGTTTGTAAGCGCTTTTGGCGAGATCGGAATACATTTCGCCGAGCTTGGTCGCCTCGCTCACGAAGTTCTCGTATGCGCTTTTCACATAGTTGGTCTGCAACTCGAAGGCAGCTTCAAAGCTGCGCGCTCCGGAAAGACTTTCAAAATGTGTGACCGTGTCCTGAAAGGACTTCTTGGAATACTCCACGGCTTCAGCGGCAATCGCCTGGAAGCCCTTGGCTGTGTCCGAATAGCTTTTCAGCATGGTATCCATGGCTTCCTTGCTCTTCCGGTTGGCGTCATCGAAATTCAACATGACCATCATCCTCCTTGGCCTTTGCAAGCAGGATGAAGCGTAGCTGCAACGCACAAATAGTCAAGCACGATTGTGCATTGCAAAACAACCTTCACTTGCATTCACCCTGTTTTCTTCGGGCAAGACACAACGACACCCTCTCCAATAGTTGATTTTGCTAAAATATATCAGGAGCGCCGCAACCAAGAGCTTTCGAAGAATTTCGGTGCGGCGCCGCCAGCATTGAGCCGTCAATCAAGGAGGTCTGCCGGAACTTTTCCGCCATTCTCGGCAAGCCGTTTCATCAATGCCTTGTGCAGGAACATGTTCATGGTGGCGGTGTCGTGCGGATCGCCGGTAAAGCCAAGCTCTGCCGCAAGTTCCTTGCGCTCCGCAAGGCTCGCGTCCATACCGACAGCCTTCATAAGATCGACGATCGAACGGCGCCAATCCAGCTTCTGTCCGCTCTTCTTCACAGCGGCATCGAGCAGCGGCACGATATCGATCGCAGCTGCGGCGGGCGACGCGGTGGCCGGAGTCGGCTGCGATGGGGCTGCGGGCGCGGCGCTTGGCGCTGCTGCTGTCGGCGGTGGCGTGGGTGCCGCGGACGGTGTGACCGGAGCGGCCACGGCTTCACCAAAAATCGCGTGCTTGATCTTGTCGAAAATACCCATTCTCAGCATCCCTCCTTAGCGCCAGAGCACATGCTCAGAAGAGGAGATGGAGCATTCGACGGAGTGGTCCAGAGAAGGCAGCCTATTTTTCCGCTAAAGATTGCCCTGCGAAAAGAAACAATCGGAGGTTTGCGGGATCAAGGCCTGAGCCGCGCTGCAGATCGATCAAGCGACTTGCCTTGAGAAGCAAGCCGCTCGCGGGCGCGACATGGCAGACCGGCGGCGAGGCCGCCCGTCAATCACAAATCAAAGATCAACGTCGAGGATTGCCATCGAGAAATTATAGGAGCGGTCGCCGTCCTCGTCATCGATATAGACGACACCCAGAAATTCTTCGCCGAGATAGACTTCCGCGGAATCGTTCTTTCGCGGGCGTGCCTTGACGATCACCTGCGGGTTGAACGTGCGCTTGAAATAGGCGTCGAGCTTCTTGATTTCTTCGGGCTTCACACTGCATCTCCTGAGCGGTCTCGGTTGGCCGCTTCTTGCATGGGAAAGACGGCGCTGTAAAGGCGCGGGGACAGACGCGCGAACGCTATCCCCGCCGATATGTCGTACTGTTAAGACGGTAAGCGGCTCAGATATCCGCGCCGATCACCTGATCCATTATTCGCGACGGTTCCGAACACCCGGCTTCTCCGACCACTTTGGCCGGCACGCCCGCCACAGTCGTCTTCGGCGGTACCGCCTTCAGCACGACAGAGCCAGCGGCAATGCGCGAACAATAGCCAACCTCGATGTTGCCAAGAATCTTGGCGCCGGCGCCGATCAGGACACCGCTGCCGATCTTCGGATGCCGATCCGAGCCTTCCTTGCCGGTGCCGCCAAGGGTGACACCATGCAGGATCGACACGTTGTCGCCGATCACAGCGGTTTCGCCGACGACCAACCCGGTGGCATGGTCAAGGAAAATGCCCCTGCCGATACGCGCTGCGGGATTGATGTCGGTCTGGAACACGCTCGAGGATCTGCTCTGCAGATAGAGCGCCAGATCGCGGCGGCCGCGGTTCAGCAACCAATGCGCTAGGCGGTGCGTCTGCAGCGCGTGGAATCCCTTGAAATAGAGCACGGCTTCCATGAAACGCAGGCATGCGGGGTCGCGGTCGTAGATCGCCTGAATGTCGACCCGCAGGATCGCGCTCCACTCCGGCCAATCCT
This sequence comes from Rhizobium sp. RHZ02, assembly GCF_014851575.1. Classification (NCBI taxonomy): domain Bacteria; kingdom Pseudomonadati; phylum Pseudomonadota; class Alphaproteobacteria; order Hyphomicrobiales; family Rhizobiaceae; genus Rhizobium; species Rhizobium sp. RHZ02. The sequence continues at coordinate 115,187 of NZ_JACUZX010000017.1, read as the reverse complement.
CCAGCATCTGATCGAAGGTCTGGCGCAGCAGGATCGCTTGCATGTCCGGATGATCGAGACGTTCACAGATGCGGTAGATCACGCACTCTTCGAGCGACCGATAATTCAGCACGGTCGAATAGAGAAATGCGGCCAGCACCGGATCGTTTTCCGCGGCAACACGCGCTTCCTCGCGCAGGCTGTCCCAGATCGGATCCATCACCTTGAGAGGATTGCCAGTCTCAAGAGAGCGAATGTCTGTCTTTGCGACCATGAAAGGTCTCCTCGTATGCGTAGGCTCGGCTCTATATAGGGCAAAAACCTGTTAACATAAATGGGTACTTGGGGAATCCTTTGTCCCGCAGCACCGGCATGGAGGCAAGTCACTATCCGGCGACTTTGGCATAAAACTCCAGCGCCGCCTTCTTAAAAACGCGGTCTCCGACGGCCAGCATGTGATCGCGGCCGGGAATATCAAGCGCCTGGGCATGCGGCATCAGCGCAGCCAGTTCCTGGGCTGAACCTGCAATGTCGTCCTTCGTTCCAACGCCGATCAAGGTCGGCGCCTCGATTTTCGCCATGTCGGAGCGTGCCACGAGGTCGCGAGATCCCTTGATACAGGCGGCGAGTGCGTCACGGTCACTCTTCGTCTGGTCGGCGAAGGCCCGGAACATGCGTCCGCGATCATGAGAGACATCGTCGAGCGACGGAGCCAGCAAGGCATCAGCAATCGGATCCCAATCGCCGACACCATCCGTCATGCCGATCCCAAGACCGCCGAGGACCAGCGAGCGGACCCGGTCGGGGTGGGCAAGTGCCGCAAAAACGGAAATGCGGGCTCCCATCGAGTAGCCCATCAGGTTGGCTTCCGGAATCCCAAGGTGATCAAGGAGCGCAATCGCATCGCTTGCCATATGCCAGGGACGATAGGCCTCGGCATCCCTTGGCTTGTCGCTTGCACCGTGTCCGCGGTTGTCGATAGCTATGACTCGGTAGCCCTCGTCGCCCAGGGTCTTCAGCCAGCCGGGATTAACCCAGTTGACGTTGGCGCTGGAAGCGAAACCGTGGATCAACAGCACGGGAGCGCCGCCCGGATCGCCTTCATCGAAGAAGGCAAGCTTCAGCCCATCATGTGTCAAGCTGGAAAAAGCGGGCGTATTCAAGTTCATCGGACTGTCCTTTTTGCCGGACCATATTTTATAGGCCAGAGAACTGAAACCCTCGCAGGTGCAAAAACTGTGCGTCCGAGCGCTCTTTGGCTCTACACATTTGCGGTGAAGGACTATAAGGTCCGCGCACGTTACAAAGCATTCGGAGACAGACATGGCCGGCCACAACATTCCCCACTTCCAGAACGACGGCGGACACCGCGTTATCGAAGTCGGCGTGAAAGAGTTCATGTGCACCGGTGCCTCCGTTCCGTTCGATCATCCCCACATCTTCATCGACATGGGCGATGAGAACGAGAAGGTCTGCTCCTACTGCTCGACCCTCTACCGTTTCAATGGTGCGCTGAAGGCAACCCAGACCAATCCGGCTGGCTGCGTCTTCCACGTCAAGGCCGCCTGACACCCATTTCGAGATCGGAAAGCCTATGCCGGCTAAACATGCCGCCATCGTTGGCGCGGGCATAGCGGGCCTTACAGCTGCACTTGCTTTGGCACGGCGCGGCATCAGTTCCGAGATTTTCGAGCAGGCGCCGGAACTGACCGAGGTCGGCGCCGGTCTGCAGATTTCGCCCAATGCGTCACGCATTCTGGCCGAGTTGGGAGTACTCGCGCGCCTGACCGACGCCTGGCTCGAGCCGGACTCCATCCAGCTGATATCCGGAACCTCACTGCGCCGGCTGGCAGCCGTTCCCGCCGGGAGCTTTGCACGCGCCCGCTGGGGTGCTCCCTACGGCGTCCTGCATCGCTCCACGCTGCAGCAAACCCTGCTCGACGCCGTCGCCAACGAGCCGCTCTGCCAGATACATCTAGGCGCGCAGATCAAGGGCCGGCCATTGTCAGACCGCCAAGCAGACCTTCTGATTGGCGCCGACGGCGTCTGGTCGCAGGTTCGGGAAAGCATCGAAGGCAGCCCCTCGCCGCGGTTCTCCGGCAACATCGCCTACCGTTTCACCGTTGACGCCGCAAATGCGCCCGCCTTTCTTGAACGGACGAGCGTCTCTGCCATCCTTGGTCCCTCAGCGCATCTCGTCTGTTATCCGCTCAGGGAAGCCAACCGTTTCAATATGGTGGCGATCACCGCCGGCAATGCCGCATCGCACGACTGGACCAACCAGCCGACGGATGCCCAGCGTCAGCAACTGCTGTCGCGTTTTTCTCGGTGGCATCCTGCGATCGTCGAACTATTCGCCAAGACAGGCGACGTCACCTTCTGGCCCTTGTACGAAACGACGAACGGGCGTTGGCACGACGGCCACAACTGCGTCCTCATCGGCGACGCCGCACACGCAATGATGCCTTTCGCGGCGCAGGGTGCCGCAATGGCAATCGAAGACGCTTATGAGCTTGCGCTGTTCGCCCCGTCGCATCCCGTCGCCGAAGCCCTGCGGTTGTTCGAAGCGCATCGCACGCCGCGGATTGCGCGGCTGCGCCAGCGCGGTGCATTCAACCAGTTTGCCTATCACGCCCGCGGACCGATGCGCATCGGCCGGGACATCGTTCTGGCGCTGCGGCCGCCGCAAAGTCTCGCGGCGGATCTCGACTGGATTTACGGCTACCGCGCCGGCACTTGATCAGACGGCTTTTGCCGCGGCGAAACCGCGCTCGATATCGGCCTTGATATCGACGACATCCTCAAGCCCGATCTGCAGACGGATGACCGGCCCCTCGGCGGGCGCCTTGCAGATACGGCGATCGCTCAGGTTGACGTGAAGCGCGAGGCTCTCGAACCCACCCCATGACCAACCCAGGCCGAAGATTTGCAGCGCGTCGAGGAAGGCGTGCGCCTTGGCCTTGAATTTTTCCGGCGCGTCCACGGCAAGCACGAAAGAGAAGATGCCGCTCGCGCCCTTGAAATCGCGCTTCCACAATTCGTGCGATGGGAAGCTCGGCAGCGCCGGATGCAGCACCTTGGCGACGTCCTCCCTGCCCTCCAGCCATTTGGCGATCGTGAGCGCACTTTCATAGTGTCGCTCCAGGCGCACGCCCATGGTCCGCAATCCACGCAGGATCTGATAGGCGTCGTCAGGCGCTCCGCAAATGCCGAGCGTAATGTTCGCTTCGTGCAGCTGCGGCCAGTAATTGGCGTTTGCCGAGACTGTTCCCATCAGGATGTCCGAGTGCCCGGACGGGTATTTGGTGGCGGCGTGAATCGAGACATCGACACCGAAGTCGAGCGGCCTGAAATAAACAGGCGTCGCCCAGGTGTTATCCATCGTTACCACGGCCCCCTGCTTGTGGGCGACCGCGGCAATCGCCGGAATGTCCTGCATTTCGAAGGTATTCGAGCCAGGCGCTTCCGTATGAACGAGCTTGGTGTTCGGCTTGATCAGTGCTTCGATGCCCGCACCGACCAGCGGATCGTAATAGTCTACTTCTACACCGAGACGCTTCAGCATCGTGTCGCAGAAATGACGGGTCGGTCCATAGACCGAATCGACGATCAACGCATGGTCACCGGCCGACAGGAACGCCAGGAACGGGACGGTAACAGCTGCAAGGCCCGAGGGCACGAGGATAGTCCCAGCGGACCCTTCCAGCGCATCGATCGCCTCGCAAAGCGCATCCGTCGTCGGGGTACCGCGCGTTGCATACGTATACTTCTGTCCACGTGTCTCCATCGTCCTCGCATTTGGAAAGAGGACCGTGGAGGCATGGACAACGGGCGGATTGACGAAACCGTGGTATTCGGCCGGATCGTTGCCGAGGTGGGAAAGGCGCGTGTTGATGCCGGCGTTCTGAAGCAGGCCTTCTTTATCTATCATATCGGAAATGCCTTTGGCGGTGGGATGCAGCCAAACTCTTGGACCGCGTAAAACGATCGGTCAACCCCGTAGCCCGGACTCGCACAGCATCCCTGCCATGCAAATTCCTCAGATATATCATCGGTTTTGCGCGGTTTTTTTGGCAAGATGCTGCCATTTCGATAGCCATCTGCGCATTTTATGCGCCTCAATTAGTGAATTGCCGAAATATCACGCAATCTTTCATCGCGACACTTGACCATAGTGACATTTGCGACTGTGATAGCACCAACTCGCGCCGGGAGGGTGTCGGGTCATCTGGGAGGTTTGCCTGCTTCGCGAGCGCTCCCACAGAAAGATAAGACAAAGGAAAAGGTTGGGAAAAATGAAGATTAAGCTTCTGTCGGTCGCCATCGGCGCAGCAGTTTTCGGAGTTGGCGCTTCTGCAGCTTCTGCCACCACGCTCGAAGACGTGAAGGCAAAGGGTTTCATTCAGTGCGGCGTCAACACCGGCCTTCTCGGTTTCGCGCAACCTGACGCTTCCGGCAACTGGGCCGGCTTCGACGTCGACTTCTGCAAGGCAGTTGCTTCGGCTGTCTTCGGCGACCCGGCCAAGGTGAAGTACACGCCGCTGTCGGCCAAGGACCGTTTCCCGGCGCTGAAGTCGGGCGAAGTCGACCTTCTGTCGCGTAACACCACCTGGACGATCAACCGCGACACCGCGCAAGGCTTCAACTTCCGCCCGATCACCTACTACGACGGCCAAGGCTTCATGGTCCGCAAGAGCCTGAACGTGAAGTCGGCACTTGAGCTGTCCGGTGCGGCCATCTGCGTCCAGTCCGGCACGACGACGGAACTGAACCTTGCCGACTATTTCAAGTCCAACAACCTCCAGTACAATCCGGTCGTTTTCGAGAAGCTTGAAGAGGTCAACGCGGCCTATGACGCTGGTCGCTGCGACGTCTACACGACTGACCAGTCCGGCCTCTACTCGCTGCGTCTGACGCTGAAGAACCCAGACGAGCACATGATCCTTCCGGAAATCATCTCGAAGGAGCCGCTCGCCCCGGCCGTTCGTCAGGGTGACGATCAGTGGTTCGACATCGTGTCGTGGACGGCCTATGCCCTCATCAATGCCGAAGAGTTCGGCATCACCCAGGCGAACGTCGATGAAATGAAGAACTCGGCCAATCCTGACATCAAGCGCTTCCTCGGCACGGAAACCGATACCAAGATCGGCACCGACCTCGGGCTCACCAATGAATGGGCTTATAACATCATCAAGGGCGTCGGAAACTACGGCGAAGTCTTCGAGCGCAACGTCGGCAAAGGCAGCCCGCTCAAGATCGAGCGTGGTCTGAACGCGCTGTGGAACAAGGGCGGCATCCAGTACGCTCCGCCGGTCCGCTAAGCGGCTGGTCAAGACTAGGGAAGGCGGTCAGCCGCCTTCCCTATATAAAGAGAAAAGCCCGAAAACGGGCTCATAGGGGATAAGACTCGGCATGACGCAAGAGGCTATGCACACGTCACATGTGCAAAGCACTGGCTGGAGTTTCCGGTCGGTGGCTTACGACCCGAGGATTCGGGGCATTTTCTTCCAAGTTCTGACCGTCGCGCTCATCGTCGGCTTCGTGTGGTGGATTGCCCATAACACGGCTCAAAACCTCGCCCGCGCCGGCACGGCCTCCGGCTTCGGGTTTCTGAGCGGGCGCGCCGGCTTCGACATCGGCCAGTCGCTGATCGAATATTCGAGCGATGCGACGTATCGCCGAGCCCTTGTGGTCGGATTTTTGAATACAATCCTCGTCGCGGTCACCGGCATCATTACGGCCACGATCATTGGCTTCGTCGTCGGCATCGGGCGCCTGTCGCACAACTGGCTGATCGCCAAGCTCTGCACGGTGTATGTCGAGGTATTTCGCAACATCCCGCCGCTGCTCGTCATCTTCTTCTGGTATCAGGGCGTTCTCGCTGTTCTGCCAGGCGCGCGAGAGTCGCTGCACCTGCCACTGAACATGTTTCTCAACAATCGCGGGCTCGCCTTCCCGAAGCCGATCTTCGGTGAAGGCATGTGGGCGGTTGGCGTGGCATTTCTGGTTGGTATCGTGGCAGCCGCAATAATCGCGCGCTGGGCGCATAGACGTCAGGCCGCAACCGGTAAGCAATTCCACACGATCTGGGCTTCCATCGGGCTGATTGTCGGCCTGCCCGGTCTGGTGTTCCTGCTGTCCGGCCTGCCGCTTTCGTTCGATGTGCCAGTTGCTGGCAAGTTCAATCTCACCGGCGGCTCCGTCATCGGCCCGGAATTCATGTCGTTGTTCCTGGCACTGTCCTTCTATACGGCGGCATTTATTGCCGAAATCGTCCGCGCCGGCATTCGCGGTGTGCCGAAGGGCCAGTCCGAGGCCGCCGGCGCACTGGGCCTGCATCCATCAAGTATCACGCGCCTCGTGGTGGTTCCGCAGGCTTTGCGCATCATCATTCCGCCACTCACCAGCCAGTACCTGAATCTGACGAAGAACTCGTCGCTCGCGATCGCCATTGGCTTTTCGGATCTCGTCGCCGTCGGCGGTACGATCCTGAACCAGACCGGACAGGCCATTGAAGTCGTGTTCATCTGGGCGGTCGTCTATCTCGCCATCAGCATCCTCACATCGCTGTTCATGAACTGGTTCAACGCCAAGATGGCCTTGGTGGAGAGATAAGATGTCGACATCCAACCAAGCGTTCGTCCGAACGAATTTCATCGATGCCGAACCCGCGCCGCGTAGCGAAAGCGGGCCTCTGGCCTGGATCCGCAAGAACCTGCTGGCTACGCCGAAAGACGTCGTCCTGACGGCTCTGGCCGTTGCCTTGCTCGCATGGGCATTGCCGCACGTCATCAACTGGCTATTCATCCAGGCCGTCTGGACCGGAACGGACCGCACCTTCTGTGCAACCACCGTTCAGGGCGGCACGCAACCCGACGGCTGGAGCGGCGCCTGCTGGGCGTTCGTCAATGCGAAGTTCGACCAGTTCGTCTTCGGTCGATATCCACTCGACGAACGCTGGCGTCCGACAATCGTCGGGATCCTGTTTGTGCTGCTGCTCGTGCCTATGCTGATCCCCAAGGCACCATTCAAGCGCACCAACGCCATTCTGCTGTTTGCCGTCTTGCCGCTTCTTGCCTTCTGGCTGCTTTATGGCGGCTTCGGGCTCGAAATGGTGGATACGCCGCTCTGGGGCGGCCTGATGGTGACGTTGGTGCTCTCCTTCGTCGGCATCGCCGTGTCGCTGCCATTCGGCATCATCCTGGCACTCGGACGCCGCTCGAAGATGCCTGTCATCAAGATGGTCTGCGTCGGCTTCATCGAGATCATTCGCGGCATACCGCTGATCACCGTGCTGTTCATGGCGAGCGTGTTGCTTCCGCTGTTCCTGCCCACAGGCTTTACGATCGACAAGCTGCTCCGCGCCTTGATCGGTGTGGCGATCTTCGCCTCCGCCTACATGGCCGAGGTTATCCGTGGCGGCCTGCAGGCGATCCCGAAGGGCCAGTCCGAAGGGGCCGACTCGCTCGGGCTCGGCTACTGGCAGAAAATGCGGCTGATCATCCTGCCGCAGGCGATCAAGCTGGTCATCCCGGGCATCGTCAATACATTCATCGGCATGTTCAAGGACACATCGCTGGTGTCGATCATCGGCATGTTCGACCTGCTCGGTATCGTCCGTTTCAACTTCACGGACGCCAACTGGGCGAGCGCGGTGACACCCTTGACAGGCCTGATTTTCGCTGGCTTCGTCTTTTGGCTGTTCTGCTTCGGCATGTCGCGCTATTCAGGCTTCATGGAACGCTATCTCGATACCGGCCACAAACGATAAAAGATAAGGGAACGAACACATGGCTGAGGCTCAACCAAAGAAGATGACCGTTTCGGCAACCGACGTTGCCGTCGACATCATCGGCATGAACAAGTGGTACGGTGATTTTCACGTTCTGCGCGACATCAATCTGAAAGTTATGCGTGGCGAGCGCATCGTCATCGCCGGCCCGTCGGGCTCGGGCAAGTCGACGATGATCCGCTGCATCAACCGTCTGGAAGAACACCAGAAGGGCCAGATCATCGTCGATGGCGTCGAACTCACCAACGACCTCAAGAAGATCGACGAAGTGCGCCGCGAAGTCGGCATGGTCTTCCAGCACTTCAACCTATTCCCGCACCTGACGATCCTGGAAAACTGCACGCTGGCGCCGATCTGGGTGCGCAAGATGCCGAAGAAGCAGGCGGAAGAAGTCGCCATGCACTTCCTGAAGCGCGTCAAGATCCCGGAACAGGCCAACAAGTATCCGGGCCAGCTCTCGGGCGGTCAGCAGCAGCGTGTGGCAATCGCCCGCTCGCTCTGCATGAACCCGAAGATCATGCTCTTCGATGAACCGACCTCGGCGCTCGACCCTGAAATGATCAAGGAAGTTCTGGAGACCATGGTCGGGCTTGCGGAAGAAGGCATGACGATGCTCTGCGTGACGCACGAAATGGGCTTCGCGCGTCAGGTCGCCAACCGCGTCATCTTCATGGACCAGGGGCAGATCGTCGAGCAGAATTCGCCGGCCGAGTTCTTCGACAATCCGCAGCACGAACGCACCAAGCTGTTCCTCAGCCAGATCCTGCACTAGGTCGATTGGCGAACAACAAATTCAAGGCCGTCGGATTTTTCCGGCGGCCTTTTCGTTTCGGGGCACTTCTGGCGGTTCACACGCGGCGCCATAACATCACAAACAAAAGGCCCCGATGACGGGGCCTTCCGAGGCGAGCCTGAGAGCGATCAGGTCTTCAGCTTGGCATTGCAGAGGCTGTAGAAGCCGCCGCCCTTCTGGATCCACTTCAGGCCATTGAGCGTGTTCGCATCCTTGTTCTGATGGTAGGCGTCGACGCAGGTATGCATCCGGCCCTTTCCGGGCGTTTCCTTGGCGTATTTCGGTGAAATTGCTGTCGGGAACGACACGCCCTTGGGCGCCGTCATCGTCGGCTTGTCCGGTTCTTCGCCACTGTTGAGGGTGACATCGGGTTCGGCCGTCGCATCCGGACCGCACTGCGCCTTGCGGAAATCGTTCCACTTCATGTTCTTCGCAGAGCCGTCAGCCTGGGCCGATTTATACTTCGCGCTGCATTCCTTCATGGTCAGCGCCGAGGACGGCGTAGCAAACGCCAACGCCCCGAGCAGGGAAACGGATGCAAGAATAGTCAACTGCTTGATCATGATCTTTCCTCCAGGCCTCCAGGGGCAATCAAACTATCAGGCTGGCCAATTTTCTTGTCAACGCGACAATTGGCGCAACCAGTACGTTAGATTTGTTCCGGGCAACCGTCGAGCTCCACTGACGGGATAACATCCCCGCGATGCAGCAGGCGTTTGCTTAGCGGCAAAACGCCGACGGTGGTATAGTGCCGGCCGGGCTGGCTTTTCCTGCACTTCCGAGGGAGGAAGACATGCGCGAACCTGACATGCAGAAAGTAGATGCACTCGTCGGCAGGTTAATCGGCGATGTTGGCGCGGCCGTCTCCGGAGCGCTGGTAGTGCTGGGCGATGATCTCGGCCTGTTCAAGGCCATGGCCGACGGCAAGCCGCGCAACTCTTCCGAACTGTCGAAAAAAACAGGTATCAAGGAACGTTATATCAGGGAGTGGCTGTCCGCCCTCGCAGCTGCCGACTACGTCAGCTATGACGAGAAGAGCGATCGCTTTCATCTGACGCCAGAGCAGGCCATGGTCTTTGCCGAGGAGGACAGCCCAGCCTTCTTTGCTGGCGCCTTTCAGGTCGTGCAGGCCATGTGGACGGACGAACCGAAGGTGGCTGACGCCTTCCGGACCGGCAAGGGTGTGGGATGGCACGAACACAGCGCCTGCCTGTTCCGCGGCACGGAGCGTTTCTTCCGGACCGGCTACAACAACAATCTGGTTGCTGAGTGGATTCCGGCGCTCCAGGGCGTCGACGCCCGCCTCAAAGCCGGCGCCAAGGTCGCTGATGTCGGCTGCGGCCACGGCGCTTCGACGATCCTGATGGCTAAGGCCTATCCTGCCTCGACGTTCTTTGGCTTCGACTATCACGCCCCGTCGATCGAGCGGGCGAAGGCTGCCGCCAAGGAGGCCGGCGTCTCAGATCGCGTCACATTCCAACAGGCGCCCGCCGCCGGCTTTCCTGAGGGGAACTACGATCTCATCGCCATGTTCGACTGCCTCCACGACATGGGGGATCCGGTCGGTGCCGGCAAGCATGTCAAGGAATCGCTCTCGGCCGATGGAACCTGGATGGTCGTCGAGCCCTTCGCCCACGACTGCCTGAAGGACAATCTCAATCCGGTCGGCCGCGTCTACTACGGCGCGTCGACGATGATCTGCACGCCGGCGTCGCTCTCTCAGGAGGTCGGCCTCGGACTCGGCGCGCAGGCCGGGGAAACCAAGCTGCGTAAGGTCGCCCTCGATGCCGGCTTCAAGCATTTCCGCCGCGCCACGGAAACACCCTTCAACATGGTCTTCGAGGTGCGCGCCTGAGGCGAGGTGCGGCGCGCTTGGCCATGGCCCGCCGCGTCACCTGAAACTTTCCACATGCTGAGAAGAGCTTGTGAATATAGAAATAACGGCGAAATATCAAAAAGATAGACAGATTTTCCTAGGCGCCGGAGGTTCAAGGGAGAGAAAAAATCGCGCCATTGTGATTTTTTCTGGTTTTGCCGCTTGCGGGATTCAAAGTGCCTGACTATAAGGGCGCCACCACGAAGGAAGCGCCCTTCGTCTATCGGTTAGGACACCAGATTTTCATTCTGGGAAGAGGGGTTCGACTCCCCTAGGGCGTGCCATCGTTTTCCTTTAAAAATCAGTTGTTTAGATACCCGCTTGCGAAAATTCGATAATTATTTCGAGTTTCGGGGGCAAGCGGATTATATGCTGCTTTTCGCAAAGCGAATGTCTGGGAATCAGCCACCTGCTATAGCTTGGGCTCGGACACCATATGGTTCGAGCCCTCCCCGCCATCTACCTAGCAGCAGAATGAGCAGCCCATGGGTCACCTAAAATGACGGCTGATCTTCTGCGGCGTTACGGCGAAGCGGCGCTCCGCAACGCAGAGGAACCTCTCGTCGAAGCATCGCTATTGCGTGACCCTGGCACATTGCGCGAGCCTACTTCTTGGCTGTCGCGCGCATCGAGGAAGCGGGCAAGACTACACGCATTTGATGCTCAGAACCGACACTTCTCTGATCACGCCGTCTGCAAAGGGCTGAAAACAGCGATGGAGAGTCACTCCCAGAAAATCAACTATGCATTGGTAGCGTGGACCCTGAGTGCTCCCGAGCCGCGTGATGCGCTGAAGATAGCGCTCGATCTGATTTTTCACATTAAGCGCGGGCGCGAGCCCTCGATGAGCGTCAGGTAAAGACGCACTCGATTTGGCCAAGCGGACCGAAGTCGGCTGCGAGATGCTGGCCTGCCCAAACCTGAAGAATTTTCGAGCACGAACCAGTTGCGACCACGTCGTTCGGCTCGAGCTGGCGGCCCTTTGCTGCAAGCTCAGCAGCGAGCCAGGCGACAGCGTTCAACGGATCACCCATGACTGACGTCGCCTTTCCCGAAAAAACGGTATGCTTGAACAGAAATGTCGTCACGTCGATCTTGGCGACCTCGTCAAGCGGTATGCCGGGAGCAGGATCGCCGCAGATCGTTGCGACATGCAGGCCAAAGTCGGCAATCGCGGCATAGTCGCCAATCAATGTCCGGCGAGTCCGGCGGCCGATGACGCCAATGGCCGGTCGACAGGCGAGGATAGCGTCGCGAGCCTTCACTGGATAGCCATGTGCACTCACCGCGCCGGAGCGGCGTCCTGGACGCGTAGCTGGATGCGTCGTACACCCTGGTAGTGGTCCGCGCTAAGCGAGCCTGCAACATGGAGGTTGGCGCCCCTCGAATTCAGCAGCAGGTTGCCGAGCTGCGTATCGGCGGCCCGGAAGGCGATCCCATCAAGGCGGGCGCCGTCCATGGCTTCGAGCGTCACCTTCACGTGCTTCTCACCAACCAAACGAGAATCGCGAAGCCGATGGGCGGGAACAGCAAAGAGCGGCTGTGAATGCCCCGAGCCGTAAGGCCCGGCCGTCTCGAGGCGGTCGATCAGATCGAGCGTCGCGCCGCTGGCGGCAATCGCGCCGTCGATCTTCAGCTTCTCGTTGGCGACGAGTGCGGCAACCGTCTTTTCGGCTCGCTCGGCAAAGAAGCTGCGCAAGCGGCCGAGCTTGTCGCGCTCAACGGTGAGACCGGCAGCCATCGCGTGGCCGCCGCCCTTGACCAGCAGGCCATCGTCCACAGCCGCGCGCACCATCTTGCCCATGTCGAAGCCGTTGATGGAGCGACCCGAGCCGGTGCCTTTGCCGGATGGATCGAAAGCAATGGCAAAGGCCGGGCGCTTGAAGCGCTCCTTGAGACGGGCGGCAATCAGGCCGACGATCCCGGGGTGCCACTTTTCGTGGGCAGTGACGATGACCGAGGCGCCCTTGCCGTCCCCATATTCCGCCAGTGCCTCGGCCTCCGCTTCCAGCAGCATCGCCGCTTCCATAGCCTGCCTGTCGCGGTTGAGCTCATCCAGCTGCATGGCGATGGCCTCGGCCGCGCTCGTGTCGTCCAGGGTGAGCAGGCGGCTCCCGAGTGCCGCGTCGCCGATGCGCCCACCGGCATTGATGCGCGGCCCAATCATGAAGCCGAAGTGATAGGGCGTCACCGGTCCAGCAAGACCCGCCTTGCGAAAGAGAGCGGACAGGCCCGCATTGCCCTGGTGGCGAGCGGCGATCAGCCCCTTGACGACGTAGGCACGGTTCAGACCCTTCAGCGGCACGACATCACAGACGGTCGCAAGCGCGACGATATCGAGCCATTGCAGCAGGTCGATCGACCGTACGCGCGGGTTTCCTGCTTCCCGCAACAGCCTTAGCGTCGCGACGAGCACGAGGAACACGACACCCGCCGCGCAGAGATGTCCCTGCCCGGAGAGATCGTCCTCCCGGTTCGGATTGACCAGCGCGTGGCACGGCGGCAGATCGTGTGTCACCTGGTGGTGATCGATCACCACCACATCGATATTCCGCCTGGCTGCCTCGGTGAGGGCATCGTGACTTGTGGACCCACAATCGACGGTGACGATCAGGCGTGCGCCATTGTCAATCAGACTGCCGATTGCCGCAGCGTTAGGCCCATAGCCCTCGAAAATTCGATCCGGAATATAGATCTCAGCTTTGACGCCGAAGTGCTTGAGAAAGCGGAACATAAGCGCCGACGAGGACGCGCCGTCGACGTCGTAGTCGCCGAAAATCGCGACCTGCTCCTGGTTGCGGATGGCCTCGGCGAGCCGCTTGGCCGCCTTCTCACAATCCGTCAGCGTGTAGGGGTCCGGCATCAGGTTGCGGAGCGTCGGATCAAGAAACTCCAGCGCCTCGTCGACGGTGACACCGCGTCCGGCGAGGACGCGCGCGATAAGTTCAGGCAGCCCGTGCACCTGAGACATCGCAAGCGCCCGGTTCTGGCCGGCCTGATCCAGTCGCGATATCCAGCGGTTGTCCAGTACGGACCTCTCCACGCCCAGAAACGCACGTTGTACCGGATCGGCCGGAATCTCCATATCGCCTGCTGCCCTCGTCGCTTGTCACCACCCCGGGACCGGGAGTGATATCGGCAGCTTTATGCGGCTTGGCCCGGCCGCACAACGGTTTTGGACGAGACACTCGACGTTAGCTGTGGATGCGCGCGGCTGATCTACCGCGGCACCTTCGGCAACATCGATCTTCTGGGAGCGGGTGAGGCTCAGTCTTCCTTCGGCCGCTCGATGCGGATCACCTGCGGTTCACCCACATGATAGCCCTCGCCCTTGATTGCGGCGACCGCCTTGCGAACGCAGTCCTCTGTTGTCGCGTGAGTCACCATGATGATCGTCTGGTGATGCGACGGCGCAAGGTGCTGCTTCGAGCGCTGGACGATCGATTCCAGCGAAATATGGTTTTCCGCCATGTGGGTCGCGACGCTTGCAAACACGCCCGTGCGGTCGAGCACGGTCAGGCGAATGAAATATCCGCCTTCGTGGCTTCGCATCTGCGCCTTGCGGTAGGGCTCGAGCGATTTGGCGGGATGGCCGAGAACGGGCACGCGCTGGGCGCCAGGTCGGCTTTTTGCGATGTCCGCGATGTCACCGAGAACAGACGAAGCCGTCGCATTGCCGCCGGCGCCGGGCCCGACCATCAGCAACTCACCGAGAACATCGGACTCGATCGCCACGGCATTGGTCACGCCGTCGACCTGTGCAATCACGGAATCGACGGGCACCATCGTCGGATGGACGCGCTGTTCGATGCCGGTATCGGTCCGCTGTGCAACGCCGAGCAGCTTGATGCGGTAGCCGAGATCGGCGGCAGCGTGGATGTCCTCGATCGAGATGTTGGTGATGCCTTCGAGATAGATATCGTCGGCCGCGATCTGGTTTCCGAAGGCGAGCGTCGTGAGAATCGAGAGCTTGTGGGCGGTGTCGTTGCCTTCGATGTCGAAGGCGGGATCGGCTTCTGCATAGCCGAGGCGCTGTGCCTCCTTCAGGCAGTCGGCGAAGGACAGGCCTTCCTTTTCCATCTTCGTCAGGATGTAATTGCAGGTGCCGTTCATGATCCCGTAGATGCGGGAGATCGTATTGCCCGTCAGCGATTCGCGCAGCGCCTTGATGACGGGAATGCCGCCGGCAACCGCTGCTTCGAAGTTCAGCAACGCGCCCTTCTCTTCCGCGATCGTCGCCAGTTCGACGCCGTGGTAGGCAAGCAGCGCCTTGTTTGCTGTCACCACATGGAGACCGCGCTGTAGAGCAGCGCGTACGGAGCTGTTTGCCGATCCACCGACGCCGCCCATGAGTTCGACGAAAACGTCGATGTCGCCCTTCTCCGCCAGATCTTCCGGCCGGTCGAACCACTCGATGCCGCCGACGTCGATGCCGCGGTCCTTGGTCTTGTCGCGGGCGGAAACACCCGTAATCAGGATCGGGCGTCCGCACGTTGCGGCCAGCTCGTTGCTGCGCTGCTGAATGATACGGACAAGCGAAGCACCAACGGTACCTAAGCCCGCAATGCCGATTTTGAGGGCATCTGCCATGGATCGATCCTGAAATGTGTCATGAAGGGCAGCCGCCGGAAGCGGCTGCCGTTGAGGGATTATATCAGCGATGTGCGTTGAGCGAGATGACGTTGTGCATCGTCTCGTCTGCCGTCGACATGAACTTCTTGATGTTGCGGGCTGCCTGACGAATGCGGTGCTCGTTCTCGACGAGCGCCAGGCGCACGTAGTCGTCGCCCATTTCGCCGAAACCGATGCCTGGCGCGACAGCCACGTCGGCTTTCTCGACGAGCAGCTTGGAGAATTCCAGAGAACCGAGGTGACGGAACTTTTCCGGGATCTTGGCCCAGGCAAACATCGTCGCTGCCGGCGGCGGCACTTCAAAGCCGGCCTTGCCGAAAGTATCGACCATGACGTCGCGGCGGCGCTTGTAGACGTTGCGGACTTCCGCGATATCAGAGCCGTCGCCGTTCAGCGCGTGCGTTGCCGCTACCTGGATCGGCGTGAACGCGCCGTAGTCGAGGTAGGATTTGACGCGTGTGAGCGCGGCGATCAGACGCTCGTTGCCGACGGCAAAGCCCATGCGCCAGCCGGGCATCGAGAAGGTCTTCGACATCGAGGTGAACTCGACCGTCACATCCATCGCACCCGGAACCTCGAGAACCGACGGAGGCGGCTCACCCTCGAAGTAGATTTCCGAATAGGCAAGGTCGGATAAGACGATGATATCGTGCTTCTTCGCGAACGCGATGACGTCCTTGTAGAAGTCCAGCGTCGCCACAAAAGCCGTCGGGTTGGACGGATAGTTGAGGATCAGCGCCAGCGGCTTCGGAATCGAATGGCGAACGGCGCGTTCCAGCGGCGGGAAGAAGCTCTCGTCCGGCTCGACCGACATCGAGCGGATGACGCCACCGGCCATCAGGAAGCCGAAGGCGTGAATCGGATAGGTCGGGTTCGGGCAGAGGATGACGTCGCCCGGTGCGGTGATTGCCTGCGCCATGTTGGCGAAGCCTTCCTTGGAGCCCAGCGTCGCGACGACCTGCGTGTCAGGATTGAGCTTCACGCCAAAGCGGCGCGCATAATAGGCAGCCTGCGCCCGGCGAAGGCCGGGAATGCCCTTGGAGGACGAATAACGATGCGTGCGCGGGTCCTGGACGACTTCGCAGAGCTTGTCGACGATCGCCTTCGGGGTCGGAAGGTCAGGGTTTCCCATGCCGAGATCGATGATATCGGCCCCGCCCGCTCGCGCGCTTGCTTTCAAACGGTTGACCTGTTCGAAAACGTAAGGCGGCAAACGCCGGACTTTGTGAAACTCTTCCATTTCTTTCCCCACGGAAATGCGGCCACCGCGGCCGCGCTCGAAGTTCGTCCTAAATTCCCGGCTGTTCGCGATACGAACTTCAGAATCACCAACGCCGTATTCATCAGACTTGCGTCGCACGGCATTTCTTTGACGGAAAGCCGCGCAGGCCGTGCATTATCGGGAAAAATTCATCTTCCGCCACAGATGGAAGGCTTTGCTTCCAAATTGCAGCGAAGGCAAGGCCTAATTGGCGATTTCTGAGAGCGTTTCGGCGCCGTGCTCGGCCGCTAGCTTGCGAAATTCCGCGACGCGACGCTGGTACTCGGCTTCCGAGATCGTGCCGGCCTTGCGCTGGGCGGCAAGCGCCGTCAATTGCTTCTGAACCCCGCCAGCCTCGTCGTCGCTCATCTGAACGTTTGCGGCCGTGAGCGGTGCCCCGAATCCCGGATAGCCGTCCTTGTAATGAGACAGGCCGCTCTCGGTCGGCTCTTCACCCTTTGTCGCGCTCATGACAACGGGCGTCGGGGCCGCTTGCCTTGCCGCGAAGGCGGCCTTTTCCTCGGGCGTCTGCATGCATCCGGCAAGCGCCATGGCCGCGGCGGCGCCGATGAGCGCGATACGGGTCATGTTTGCGATGGTGCGGATGCCAATTCTCGTCATTTGCCAGAGGTCCCAAATCCTGAGGTGCTTCGACTGTTAGATTCGTCGCCGCCACAAAGCAATAGCACGAGCGTGCGTCAGCGGAACTTGTTTTATAGATCTTTCCAGATGTACAACTCAATTTGCAGGAACATGCCGCCGCCGGAGGAGACACGTGACCGACAGCAAGCAGCAAGACGGCGACAAGGCAAAGAGCCGGGGATTCGATGCGAAGGACCTGGATCCGTACCTGATGAAAGATCCCGAGGCGATGGCGGTCAACTTCGCCCGTGCACTGGAGAATCTCGGCAAGGCGGCCACGGCCTGGCTTGCGCCACGCGAACGTGGCGAGATCGCAGAAAATGCAGCGGAGCCGGTGACCGACATGGTCAAGACGCTCTCCAAGGTCACCGAATACTGGATCTCAGATCCGCGCCGCACCTTCGAAGCGCAGACCCAGTTGATGAGCAGTTACTTCGGTATCTGGATGCGCTCGATGCAACGCATGCAGGGCGAAACGCCGGCGGCGGAACCGGAGCGCAACGACAAGCGCTTTGCCGATGAAGACTGGCAGAAGAACCCGTTCTTCGAGTTCCTGAAGCAGGTTTACCTCATCACCGCCGATTGGGCGGAGAAGATGGTCGCCGAAACCGACGGGCTCGACGAGCACACGAAGCACAAGGCCGGTTTCTATGTGAAGCAGATCACGGCCGCCCTGTCGCCGACCAACTTCGTTGCCACCAATCCGCAGCTTTACCGCGAAACGATCGCGACCAGCGGCGAGAACCTGGTGCGCGGGATGAAGATGCTTACCGAGGATATCGTGGCGGGCCAAGGCGACCTGAGGCTTCGCCAGACCGACATGACCAAATTCGCCGTCGGTCGCGACATGGCGCTGACCGCGGGCAAGGTGATCGCGCAGAACGAGATCTGCCAGATCATCCAGTACGAGCCGACGACAGAGACGGTGCTGAAGCGCCCTCTCCTCATCTGCCCGCCGTGGATCAACAAATTCTATATCCTGGACCTCAACCCGCAAAAATCATTCATCAAATGGTGCGTCGATCAGGGCCAGACCGTTTTCGTGATCTCCTGGGTCAATCCGGACGCGCGGCACGCGCAAAAGGATTGGGCCGCCTATGCGCGCGAAGGCATCGACTTTGCCCTCGACACCATCGAGAGGGCGACGGGTGAGAAGGAAGCGAACGCCGTCGGCTACTGCGTCGGAGGCACGCTGCTTGCGGCAACGCTAGCGTTGCACGCCAAGGAAAAGAACAAGCGGATCAAGACCGCTACCCTCTTCACGACACAGGTCGATTTCACCCACGCCGGCGACCTCAAGGTCTTCGTCGACGAGGAGCAATTGGGCCGGCTTGAAGCCCACATGGAGGAGATCGGCTACCTCGACGGCTCAAAGATGGCGACCGCCTTCAATATGCTGCGGGCTTCCGAACTGATCTGGCCCTATTTCGTCAACAACTATCTGAAGGGCCAGGAACCGATGCCCTTCGACCTTCTGTTCTGGAATGCCGATTCCACCCGCATGGCGGCGGCAAACCACGCCTTCTATCTGCGTAATTGCTACCTCAGGAACGCGCTGACGGCGAACGAGATGATCCTGGACGGTCAGAAGCTGTCGCTGAAGGACGTCAAGATCCCGATCTACAATCTCGCCACCCGCGAAGATCATATCGCGCCTGCAAAATCGGTGTTTCTCGGCAGCCAGTTCTTCGGCGGCAAGGTCGATTTCGTGCTGGCAGGCTCCGGCCACATAGCGGGCGTCGTCAATCCCCCGGACAAGAAGAAATACCAATACTGGACCGGCGGCGGCGTAACCGGCGACTATGAGACGTGGCTTACCAAAGCGGCTGAGAACGCCGGCTCGTGGTGGCCACACTGGCAAGCCTGGATCGAGGCGAAGGACAACAAGCGCGTGCCCGCCCGGAAACCGGGAGGCACCGCGCTCAACGCCATCGAGGAGGCGCCGGGAAGCTATGTGATGGAGCGAGCCTAAGAGCGACGCCCCTGCTCGGCTTCGTCACTCCAGGAAGATCAGACTGGCAGGTGACGGGGGCAGCGGTCGGGAAACGAACTCCTGAAAACCAGCCGACTTGGCCATATCGGCCAGTTCCCGCTCCGTGTAGGCGTCTCCCTTCGGTGTCGTGGCCAGCATGACCATGGCGAAAGCAGCCGGGAACTCGGGCGACACCCGATCCTCGTTCGGAACGAACTCGACGATCGCAACGCGGCCTCCTCCCGCCAGACTTGCTCGCGCCTTTTTCAGGAGCATGACGCAGCCTTCGGCGTCAAAGTGATGAAGGAAATTCGGCAGCAGGATGAGATCATAGCCACTGCCCCAATCAACCTCGAAGGCACTGCCGGGTCGGAAGCTGAAGCGCCCCGCTACTCCTGCATTCGTTGCATTTTCCTCGGTCACCGCAAGAACCGGCTTCCAATCAATAGCAACCACGCTGGCAGATGGCGCCACCTTGGCGATTTCTATACCGAAGGCACCAGGACCGGCGGCAACGTCCAGCACCTTGCTTGGCAGCTTTGACCATGTCGCAACGTCAGATGCCACAGCTTTCGCGCTCGCTGTGTTAAGCCCAAACATGCCCCTCGCAAACTTGACCCAAATAGGGTTGTCCGGCTCCACGTTGGCCAAGCCGACGGAGCCTCCGTTGCGGACGTAGGCGGCAGGGTTTTCGAGGAACAAGGACATCATTTGCGGCGACCCCATGAAATCGATCGCCGCACCTATATAGGCCGGGGAACGCCTGTCCAGAAAGGCCTTGCTCGACGGCGTCGGCGCATAATTCTCACCGCTCTTCGTCAGAAGACCCGAAACTACCAGGAAGTCGCAAAGAATGCGCACCCCACGCTCGGCGCAATTAATGTCCGACGCGAGCATCGCCGCCGTGCGCGCTTGCCCGCCAAATTTTGTGAAAAGATCGAATTCGATCGCTGCCTTCATCGCCGCCGTTTTCCGAAATGCAAACATCGCATCAACAAGCAAGGCTGGCGAGATTTCTTCATGAACCACTTGTGTCGAAGACATCGGCTTTCCCTCCCAACGTGGAGCCACGCGACGGGAGGTATTCATAGCAGAATCCGCATTCCTCGGCACGTCCTGACAAAGGAGGAGCAGGCAAAAAGCCGGCGCCCCAGGGACATGCCCAAAGCCTGCCCTCAATTTCGAACGGCTCGAGCGAGCTCGTAAAGGAATTGGTTACCATAATTCGGCATCCTGCCAATCAACCGGACATATTAGCGAGCCGCAATTTAGCCCTGATGCTTCTATACCGGCCCCGGCGAAGGAATTTCCATCGGTTCGTACCGCCGGCCCCAGTAACGAGTTGTGAAAGACGGGTCTCATGGCGTTTGCGGTCGATGTGTTTAGCAATAGCAGGCCTATAGGTACGTCCATTTCTCGTTTCGGTTACTCTTTCCGCTTTCTTTCAGGTGCAGCTCTCATCGGTGCGGGGTTTGCCGCTTCAGCGTGGGTCGTCGCTACACTTGCGACCATGCATATGGTCGCACCGGCCCCGCATCCGAGCGCCGGTCGCTTCGCCGACATCGCGCTTGCCCCCGCAAGCGTCGCGAAGACCGAGCCTGAGCAACGCCTCGTTCACGTCAAAAAATTCTCGCGCTTGCGCATGAGCACCGATGCCGAACTGGCCCTTGCAAGGGGTGTTCACGTAGCCGCTCCGTCGGCGGCGCTTGCGGCGGCATTTGTCGGGCAGTCCGAACCTCTTGCGCTCTCCGATGCCTCCCCGAACAGAGAGCTGGCGACGGCTGTCGCGTCAGCGGCACCCGCTCAGCCCGCGCGCCCGGCCAAGGACGACACCGTAGAGGTGGCATCAGCGACCGTTGCCTCGACTGACCGTATCATCATCCCGTCGAAGCAGGAGGTCGCAGCCGCCGAAGGACCTGCCTTGCTGGCGCTCGCAGCAAGCCCTGCGGCCGAAATCAAGGGACAGGTACCGCCCGCCGCCACCAAGCCCGGCCCGGTCGAGATTGCCGCTCTTGCGCCGACTGAGCAGCCTGCACCGGGGGCAACCCAGCCGTTCGATCTCGTTTTGAGCGGCACCGACACCGCGATCCCCTTGCCCATGGCTCGGCCCGATGGCCTGATCAAGCGGGCTACCCCCAACGATCGCAGTGCTCCGGCTGAACCCGTACTTGCCTATGCGCGCCCGGATGCCGGCGCTTCCGATGATGACGACGATCAAATGCCGACGGTGAAGAAGGGGCTGTCCCCCGCGATCGCCCGCAATGGCGTCGCGGTCTACGACATTTCGGCCAACGTCGTCTACCTTCCGAACGGCGAACGCCTGGAAGCCCATTCCGGCCTCGGCAAGATGCGTGACAATCCGCGTTATGTGCATGCCAAGAACCGCGGCCCGACCCCGCCGCATACTTACAATCTGACGATGCGCGAAAGCCTTTTCCACGGCGTCGAGGCGATCCGACTGAACCCTGTCGGCGGTGCAGGCTACGTCTACAACCGCGTCGGCTTGCTTGCGCACACCTACATGCTCGGCGCCCGCGGCGACTCGAACGGTTGCGTGTCCTTCAAGGACTACAAGCGCTTCCTCGCTGCCTTCAAGCGCGGCCAGATACGCCAGCTGGTGGTGGTCACGAGCATGCCGAACAAGCCGACGTCCACCTTCGCTTCGTTGTTCTCGTCGCGCTCCTAATCAATAGTCAAAAGAAAACACCGCGCTCGATTTTCCCCGCACCTCGCCCCCATGCCATCATCCCCTTGTCCCGTCGCGGATACACCGCAAGGCGTTGCGGCGAGGCGGAACCGGCGCAGGGTGCGGAAGAAGGACGTGAGCTTCCGCATCAGGGGTCTGCAGAAAATGGTCTCCCTCTGGGGGCGGCGGCGTCCGCGCGAATGCGGCGTTGAGTTGAGCCTCGGACGTGCCTGTGTGGCACACATGGTCCCCAGGGGAAGCGAAGCTTGCTCGGGCAAGGCCGCAGAGGGACCGGAGTTGCGGACATAAACCGACGAACGGGGCTCTGGGAAGAGCCATATGATTTTATCTCAACGAGGCAAATTCCAGCGCCCCGTCCAATGCATGCATGCTCAAGCCGCGGGTCGTGAGGATCGCGTGAGGGCGAAGACGCGTGCCGCTCGCAGAAAAGCCACTTGGCACCGATACACGACGCACACGGCAGAAATAGCATTCGCCCCATTGATCGCGATGGACGAACCCGGCATAGCTGCATTATGTACCAGAATGACAATCCTAAGGGCCTGCAATGGTGAATTATATCGAAGCCTCTTCCGCGCCATCGAAGAATACCGGCGCAATTAGGCTCTACGGTCCCGAAGCATTCGAAGGAATGCGGAAGGCGTGCCAAGTGACGGCGCGTTGCCTCGATGAGCTGGCGGCGTTCGTGCGGCCCGGCGTTGCGACCGATGCAATCGACCGTTTCGTGTTCGAATTTGGCATGGACAACGGCGCGATTCCGGCGACGCTCAACTATCGCGGATACACAAAGTCTACCTGCACATCGATCAACCATGTCGTCTGCCATGGCATTCCGGATGCAAAACCCCTGCGCGAAGGCGATATCGTCAACATCGACGTCACCTACGTGGTCGAAGGCTGGCACGGCGATTCAAGCCGGATGTACCCGGTCGGAACCATCAAGCGCGCTGCTGAGCGGCTGCTTGAAGTGACCTATGAATCCCTCCTGCGTGGCATATCGGCCGTTCGGCCCGGCGCCCGCACCGGCGCGATCGGGGAAGCCATTCAGACCTATGCCGAAGCCGAGCGCTGTTCCGTCGTGCGCGACTTCTGTGGTCATGGCGTCGGCGCGCTGTTCCACGACTCCCCAAATATCCTGCACTATGGTCGCGCGAACGAAGGGCCCGAACTGCGGGAAGGCATGATCTTCACGATCGAGCCGATGATCAATCTCGGTCGGCCGCATGTGAAGGTTCTGGCGGACGGCTGGACTGCGGTAACGCGCGATCGCTCACTTTCGGCGCAATACGAACACACGGTCGGGGTTACTGCCGACGGCTGCGAGATTTTCACGCTTTCGCCAGGCGGCCTCGACCGACCCGGCCTCCCGCCCTTGAACCGATGAGCGCTTGATGACGAAGGGTCCTGTTTCGCATTCCAACGACGCCGAACTGCCCTTGGCCACCAGCGATGCAAGCGACGAACGCTCCTTTTTCGCGGAACAGGCCGCCAAGCCGGCATCCTTGGCGAAGCAGGCCAGCCTCTCCGCCTCGCTTGGCAAGGAAGAGCACTACCACGGGCACCGCGAGCGCCTGCGCGACCGCTTCCGTCAGCATGGCGATACAGCCCTCGCCGATTACGAGTTGCTCTAACTGCTACTGTTCAGGCTGATCCCCCCGGCGCGACACCAAGCCGATCGCCAAGGCGCTGCTCGAGCGCTTCGGCTCGCACGCTGCCGTCTTCGGTGCACCGCTGCCTCTGCTGCAGGAGGTAAAGGGCATCGGCGAAGCCGTGGCGCTCGATTTGAAACTGGTCTCGACGGTCGCACAGCGGACCCTGAAGAGCGAGCTTCGAGGCAAGCAGGTGCTGTCGTCCTGGTCGTTGGTGATTCAATACTCACGCCGCGATGGCTCACGAGACACGCGAGCAATTCCGCATTCTCTTTCTCGACAAGCGCAACGCATTGATCGCCGGCGAGGTTCAAGGGCGGGGCACGGTCGATCATACGCCGGTCTATCCGCGCGAGGTTGTGCGGCGGGCGCTGGAGCTTTCGGCCACAGCCCTGATCCTCGTGCATAATCATCCCTCCCGCGATCCCACGCCGTCGCGGGCCGATATCGACATGACCAAGATGATTGTCGACACCGCAAAGCCCCTCGGCATCACGGTCCACGACCACATCATCATCGGCAAGGACGTCACGCTAGCCTGAAAGGGTTGCGTCTGATATAGGGGTCTAAACCTATAGGAGTCTAAAGTGCTTCAGGTATCCGTCAGGTTTAGGTGGCAAAGGGACAATGCTGCAATCAAACTGCTCCGGGACCTTTATGACGCCAACCGCCTCTCGCCGATTTCCTCGCAGCGCGATAGCAGCGCTGTGCTTGCTCGCCGGGTCTTTTCTCGCCGGTGGCAGCTACGCCCTCTACCTGACAGTTACGGACAACTTCCACGCGGTCGTCGATGGCGAAGTCTATCGTTCATCGCAGCCATCGCCTGAAGCCCTTGCGGGTTTCTCGAAGCGTTATGGGATCAAGACGATCATAAACCTGCGAGGCAATAACCCGGTACGGAGCGCCGAAGTCGAGCAGGCAAAGACACTTGGCATCGAGCATATCGATTTCCCGATGTCGGCCTACAAGGAGCTTTCGCCAGAGCGAGCGATGAAATTGATCCAAGTCATGAAGGACGCGCCGAAACCGCTGTTGATCCATTGCAACTCAGGCGCGGATCGAACCGGTCTCGCTTCCGCTCTCTATCTGGCCGGCGTCGACAAGACGAGCCAGGGGGTTGCGGAGAAACAGATGTCCATCTTCTACGGGCATATCGGGTTGCCTTTCGCTCGCGCCTTCGCCATGGACCGCAGCTTCGAGAAGCTGGAACCCTACTTGGCTTCAATAAATCCAGACCTCTCCTCCTAAAGCATTTTGCAACATTGACCTGCCCCGGTGGACGCGCGACATATTGCGTCGCAAAATGATTCCAGCTTTCCAATCGGGGCCAGCCTAATGTTCCAGTACGATCTCGTTGTTGTGGGCAGCGGCCCGGCAGGCCGCCGCGGCGCAATCCAGGCAGCCAAGCTTGGCAAGAAGGTCCTGGTCATCGAGCAAGGCAAGCGCGTCGGCGGTGTTTCGGTGCACACCGGCACCATCCCCTCCAAGACGCTGCGCGAAACGGCGCTCAATCTGTCCGGATGGCGTGAGCGCGGCTTCTATGGCCGATCCTATCGCGTGAAGGAAGAGATCAGCGCGGATGACCTTCGGCGCCGCCTGCTGATCACCCTTGATCACGAAGTCGAAGTGCTGGAACACCAGTTCGCCCGAAACCGGGTGCAGCACATCAGGGGCAAGGCAAGCTTTCTCGACCCGTCGACACTCGAGGTCGTCAAGGATGATGGGGAAGTGGTCAAGGTCACGGGAGCGAGCATCCTGCTTGCGGTCGGCACGAAACCGTTCCGTCCGGACGACATCCCATTCGATAACAAGACGGTGCTCGACAGCGACGAACTGCTCGACATCGACGAGCTGCCGCGCTCGATGGTCGTGATCGGCGCGGGCGTCATCGGCATCGAATATGCGACGATCTTCAGCGCATTGGATACCGCGGTGACCGTGATCGATCCGAAGGCGACGATGCTCGATTTCATCGACCGGGAAATCGTCGAGGACTTCACCTACCAACTGCGCGATCGCAACATGAAGATCTTGCTCGGCACCAAGGCCGACAAGGTGACGCGTCTCGACAATGGCAAGGTTGAACTGAAGCTCGACAATGGTCGCCGCCTGGTGACAGACATGGTCCTGTTCGCCGCCGGGCGCATGGGCGCGACCGACACGCTCAACCTGGACGCGGCCGGGCTCGAAGCTGATAGCCGCGGTCGCCTCAAGGTCAATCCGGAGACTTTCCAGACGTCCGTACCAGACATCTATGCCGCGGGCGATGTCGTCGGCTTTCCGAGCCTGGCATCCACCTCGATGGAGCAGGGCCGCATTGCTGCGCGCGTTGCTATCGGCGCGGTCGCGAAGGAGCCGCCAAAGTACTTTCCCTACGGCATCTATGCCGTGCCTGAGATCTCCACCTGCGGCCTGACCGAGGAAGAGATGAAGGAGCGCGGTATCCCCTATGAATGCGGCATCGCGCGTTTCCGCGAGACTTCGCGTGGCCACATCATGGGACTCGATACTGGGCTTCTGAAACTCATCTTCTCTCTGAAGACGCGCCGGCTGCTTGGCGTGCACATCGTCGGCGAAGGAGCGACCGAGTTGGTTCACATCGGCCAGGCAGTGTTGAACCTCAAGGGCACCGTCGAGTACTTCGTCGAAAACACCTTCAACTACCCGACCCTCGCTGAAGCCTACAAGATCGCAGGCCTCGACGCGTGGAACCGCATGGGCGACATCAAGTCGGAGCTTTAATCCCTCCGACTAACGGCAACCGATTCGAATTTGATAATTTCTTGAACGAAAACAGACACCTACGCGCCGTCCAAAATCCATTCCAACTGACTTATTTGTGTCGAATAGCATCGGTAAAAGCTTTACTTGTATAATCCACCGTGTCTGGTAGCGTCCATTTTCGGGGATTCCTCTTACCAGCGAGTGACCGTGCAAGATCTTCCAAAGACTGCCGAACGGACCTTTCAGCTCATCCTCATCAAGCCGTCGCACTATGACGATGACGGCTATGTAATCCGGTGGTGGCGGGCGATGATCCCGTCGAATTCCTTGGCTGCGATCTATGGAATCGCTGCCGACTGCGCCGAACGCAAGGTATTGGGGCCCAATGTCGGGATCGAGATTACGGTCATCGACGAGACCAACACTCGGGTCAACGTCCCCGCACTTCTCAAGCGGCTTGAACAGCACGACAATTTCGGGATGATCGCCCTGGTTGGTGTGCAGTCGAACCAATATCCGCGGGCGCTCGACATTGCCCGGCCCTTCCGCGCTGCCGGAATTCCGGTTTCGATGGGCGGTTTTCACGTGTCGGGATGCCTGGCCATGCTCGACGGCAAGGCGGTCGGCCTCGACGCCTGTCGCGAGATGGGCATCTCGATGTTTGCTGGAGAGGCAGAAGGCCGGTTGGACCGCGTTCTACAGGACGCCGCCGCCGGCAAGCTTGAGCCGCTCTACAATTTCATGAACGACCTGCCCAGCATCGAAGGTGCCGCCGTCCCATTTCTGCCGAAAACCAATGTCGCGCAGACGCTCGGCCTCAGCACGAGTTTTGACGCCGGCCGTGGCTGCCCCTATCAGTGCTCCTTCTGCACCATCATCAACGTGCAGGGCCGCAAGTCGCGTTTCCGCTCGGCCGACGATGTCGAAAAGCTGGTGCGAATGAACTGGGCGCAAGGCATCCATAAGTTCTTCATCACCGACGACAATTTCGCACGCAACAGGGATTGGGAAGCAATCTTCGACCGCCTGATCGAACTCAGGGAGAAGGACGGCATTCCGCTCGGATTGATGATCCAGGTGGACACCCTCTGCCACAAGATCCCGAACTTCATCGAAAAGTCAAAGCGTGCCGGCGTCACCCGCGTCTTCATCGGGCTTGAGAACGTAAACCCGGACAACCTCACGGCGGCCAAGAAGAACCAGAACAAGATCACCGAATACCGGAAGATGCTGCTTGCCTGGAAGGCACAGGGCATCATGACTCTCGCCGGTTACATTCTCGGTTTCCCCGCGGACACGCCGGAGACGATCCGCCGCGACATCGCGATCATCCAGCACGAACTGCCTCTTGATGTCATTGAATTCTTCGTGCTGACACCACTGCCGGGCTCGGAAGACCACCAGACCTTGTGGAAGAAAGGCGTCGAGATGGACGCCGATCTCAACATTTACGACGTGGAGCACGTCTGCACCGCGCATCCGAAGATGAGCAAGCAGGAATGGGAGGGCATCTACCAGGAGGCCTGGTCGCTCTACTATTCGCCGGAGCACATGAAGACGCTGCTGCGCCGGGCCGTTGCCACGGGCGTGCCGCTCGCCAGCCTCGTGAAGGTCCTTGTGTCGTTCGCCACAACTGTACCGTTGGAGAACGTGCATCCATTGCAGAGCGGCCTTCTACGTCTCAAGCATCCCTCCGAACGGCGGCCCGATATGCCGCGAGAAAGCGCTGTAACCTTCTGGCCGCGTTTCGTCTGGGAGACGGTCACCAAACACCTGTCGCTAGGTGCGACCATTGCCAAGCTTGCAATCAGCGCCTTCTTCATCGCACGAGACAAAGCGTCCAAAGCCTATATGGACCAGGCACTGACACCGGTCGGTGACCATGAGGATGAGACGCTTGAACTCTTCACGAAGACAGCCGGCGGGCGGGCTGCTGTGTCCCACATTCACAAGGTCGCGGAATTGACCCACGCCCACAAGGCCCGACCGGCAGTCTGAGGTCGACCGCCGCCGCCGACAACGCAAGAACGGGCCGGTTAAATTTGTGCCGCAGAGATCGCCGCTATATTGAGTAGTGACGCAGCTTGAAGCGTGTCGAGAAATTCCACGCACTCAACCAGCCTGCCGTTCTCGAAGGTCATCTTGTCCATGATTTCGGTATCGAACTTGGTCGTACTATGACGCATCTGGCCGACGCGATGAACCGGTGCAACATTTCCGTCGACACGGATGTCGAGTTCCAGCGCCGTCATGTCCCAGGTGTCAATGAACTGCCGCATCGTCGCGCGGAGTGCAGCGCTGCCGACAACCGGGTTGGTGAGTGACGCCAGATACTGGCTGCCTTCTGCCCGGAAAACGCAATTGTCCCAAGGAATGACATAAGCGCATCAAGGTCCCCCCGATGCCGCGCCTCGAAAATCCGCCTTGTCAGGTCTGCGCCGGAAGCCATCGTCAATCCTTCCCCTGCCAACAACGCTTAGATTGCATCAGATCATTCCCAAATGCAACCATATCGTGTGACCTGGACGGACGGCAGCCTAAAAGCAGGCACGCGACCTGGAAAAGAAAAAGCCCCGCACAAGGCGGGGCTTTCGTAAATTTCAACTGGCCGAAGATTACTCGGCGCCTTCCTCGGAAGCCTTCTTCTTCGGAGCTGCTTTCTTCTTCGGAGCAGCTTCTTCGCCTTCAGCAGCTTCTGCCTTTGCAGCAGCCTTCTTCTTAGGAGCGGCCTTCTTGGCATCCTTCTCGGACGCTTCGCCTTCTTCGTCGGCGAGCAGTTCTTCCTTGGTCACCTTCTTGTCCGTGACGTCGATTTCGGTCAGCAGATGGTCGATGACCTTTTCTTCGAAGATCGGAGCGCGGATCGAGGCTGCCGCACCCGGCTGGCTGCGGAAGAAGTCAAGGATCTGCTTTTCCTGGCCCGGATACTGGCGCAGCTGCTCGTAGATGGCGCGCTGCATTTCGTCTTCGCTTACTTCGACGCCGGCCTTTTCGCCGATTTCAGAGAGAACGAGGCCGAGGCGAACGCGACGCTCAGCGAGCTTTTTGTACTCTTCGCGTGCCTTCTCTTCCGTCGTGTCTTCGTCTTCGAAGGTCTTGCCGGACTGAGCGAGATCGTTGGCGACCTGGTTCCAGATGCCGTTGTACTCGGCGTCGACGAGCGAGGCCGGGGTCTCGAACTTGTACATTTCGTCGAGCTGGTCGAGGATCTGACGCTTGACCTTCTGGCGGGTCATCGAGCCGTACTGCGACTCGATCTGGCCGCGGACGATTTCCTTCAGACGGTCAGCCGATTCAAGGCCGAGCTTTTTGGCCAACTCGTCGTTGATTTCAACGTCGGCCGGAGCAGCAACGTCCTTGACCGACACGTCGAAGGTGGCTTCCTGGCCAGCGAGGTTCTTGGCCGGGTAGTCAGCCGGGAAGGTAACGGTGATGGTCTTCTCGTCACCAGCCTTGGTGCCGACCAGCTGGTCTTCAAAGCCCGGGATGAACCGGCCGGAGCCGAGAACGAGTTCGGCGCCCTGGTCGGTGCCGCCCTCGAAGGCAACGCCGTCGACCTTGCCGACGTAGTCCATCGTGATGCGGTCGCCGTTGGCGGCCTTGCCCTTCTTGGTTTCGTACGAACGGGCGCTTTCAGCGACCTTCAGAACCTGTTCGTTGACTTCCTCTTCGGAGATGTCGACGACTTCGCGCGTGATCTTGATGCCCTTGTTGGACTTCAGTTCGATCGGCGGCAGAACTTCGTAGGACAGCGTGAACTCGAAGTCCTTCTGAGCGGCGAGGATCTGTTCTGCCTCGTCCTTGTCTTCCGTCATCGCGATTTCCGGCTGCGTCGCGGACTTTTCGCCGCGTTCGGCCAAGATGGCGGTCGGCTGCTCGCGGACGATCTCGTTGACGAGGTCGGCCATAATGGACTTGCCGTAAACCTTCTTGAGGTGAGCGGCCGGAACCTTGCCCGGACGGAAGCCGTTGATGCGGACCTTGTCCTTCACGTCGGCAAGACGCTCATTCATCTTGACTTCCATGTCCTTGGCCGGGATTACGACCTTGATTTCGCGCTTCAGCCCTTCAGCGAGCGTTTCGATAACCTGCATGTCTTCCTACCTCATTTCGTGGCGGCCGTGCCCAGACGCCGTTCGTTTCGATGAGCACGACGCCGGAAAGTTGCCGAGCGTGGCTTGTTCTCAATTCTTATTCATTCCGCCCCTGGCGGAACGGCGCCTTGCTGCCGGGTAATCGAGGAACACCGGTTCCGGTCCCCCCGCCTGCAAGCCAGCTTTTGGTGCGGGTAGAGAGACTTGAACTCCCACGCCTTGCGGCACCAGAACCTAAATCTGGCGTGTCTACCAATTTCACCATACCCGCGTTCTCAAAAACCGCATGCATATGCCTGCACATGAGGCCTTCCGGAGCGCGGCGTCTCTATAACACCCGATTTGGGAGAGGCAAAGGAAAAATGAAGGGCAAATGACAGTGATTTCGCCCGCGCTCGCAGGCTTCCACACCATTCGGCGTCAACTTAATAAAGAGGCTCGTCGTAGGCGGGCTTCCCGTCGACGAGCAGGCTGCGTATCTGTGGCGTTCCATCCGAGGCCACGCGAACGGCAATGGAGACGTCACCGCCCTGGCGCGCCTTCTCCAAGGCCGTGCCTTGGCCTTCCGGAACGTAATAGCGTTCGATGCCATACTCGACGCGGATGTGGTCGGCGGAATTGGGGCCATAACTATAGAAAGGCCTGCTATGCAGAACCACGGTGCCCGGTTGCTCGGCCAAGCGTTCGAACGATGCTTCGACAATGCCCCAGAATCCGCCATCGCCAGGCTTCAGCCGCACCCATAGGCTCTTCTTGCCCTGGTCCTGCGGTACACCGCCAACAATCGATGCTACCGGGACCGAGGAGATCTCGTAGTTCAGCACGACATAGTCACCGCGCAGAAAGTCGCGCGGATCGACGGGCGCGGTCTTCAGCAGAGCGTCGGTACCGCTGCGCAGAATCGACGCACGGCTCTCGATCGCATAGCCAAGAACGGCGGTCTGCAGCGCCGCTACGATGATTGCAGCGACGATGTAGCGGCTGCCTGAGCCTTGCGGCGAGAAAATGCTCATACGCTTGCCTCCGGAGTTCTGAGGGCAAATCGCCGCTCGAGGCGAATGACGAGCCACGCGACGGCCGCAACGAAGAGCCCCGAGAACAGGAAGAGGCTCGATGTCCCGAGAATCGACCCGACGGTCACCGACGCAAGGTAGAGCATCTCAGCGGCAAAGGCGGCGTAGGCCAGATAGCGCACCGCACCGTTGTTTCGTCCCTGGAGCGCAATGGCAACAACTGCGGCGCCCAGCGTCACCAGCGCCAATGTCACGAACTGCCAGCCATGCTCCAGTTCAATATGGAGCAGAAGGAGACCGATGATGGCGACGAGGAAAGTGTAAAAGGCAGGAGCCGATCCGGCAGTCCTGAGAAGCGCGGAACGTCGTGCTACCGGCAGGCTGACGAGAACAAAGGCGAGCATGCCGCCGATAGCATAGGCGAGCGCGAGCCAGAAATTCTCGTTCACCGCATAGAGCCAGGTAAGCCAGGCGACAAGCAGCAGATACGCGAGATGGCGCGCGCGATCCGCGCCGGTGAGGTGGACGAGACCAATGACAACCGCTGCCATGAGCGGCACAATCCAGGGATCGAGGCCGACCCAGCGCGTATCGTAGGTATCGAGATAGGCCGCGAAGCTGCCCCAAGACAGAAAGCCTGCCACCGCGGCGACGACGCCGGAGCGAAACAGCACCGCCGAAACCACTGCCATGCCAAACCACAGGTACATGACCGTCAGTTGGTCTCCCGACAGATGATACATCTGCCCGATCAGCGAAATCGCTCCACCGAAGGCCAATGTCCCGATCACCAGCAGTCCGCCCGCTGCGCCGGTTGCGCCGCGCCTGAGCATGACCGCCGCGCCGAGATGCACGACCCAGATGATTGCAAGAATGACGGCGACGCGCACAAGACGCGGGATGGCTTCCCAATTCGAAGCGACAACCAGCAGGATCGCCGCCCCTAGCAGGATTGCCGCGAGGATCATCAGCACGTTGCCAAGGCTGAAGCTTGCCGGGCGCGCGTCATATTCCTCCAAGAGCGCTCCTGCAGTTGCCTCCGGCAAGAGCCCCTTTTCCACCCAAAGCGAGAGGTCTCGCTCCAATCGACCGCGATACATGCCCTACTCCGCCAAACGCGCGACTACGCGCTTCCTCTCTTTGCTTTATAGCCGTTGATCGAGCACGAGGGAAATATTCCCATACGAATTCGTCATTGGGCGAATTTGGGGTGCTTTTTAACCGATCCATAACGGCAGGTTGCTAATATACACTCCATACTCGCAAGCCATGCGATTTCTGCATGGGCAGCATGATTATATTGCACTGCAAAATACCAGTAAGACGATTTATATTATTAATCAGAAGGCAAGGGGACGGCGCCCTGCCCCGGGTTACCGGAAAAGCCTGCGAAGATGATCTTCGTAACGAAATTCGGAGCAGCGCACTCCTCCTCCCAGCGCCCTCCGATAGACTGACGACACTCCTCCTCCTCCCAGTTGTCAGTCACCCTAACGACGCCCACCGGATCCTCCCCCGGTGGGCGTTTGGTTTTCGACAATATCGCAGCGTGGTTTTCCAATGCCTGTTGGACAGCGGTGGCGGATGTGCCTCCCGCAGGTCGCGCCGGTCTAATGGCCTGGCAGCAGGCTCATCGGAGGCAGCAACGACCCCGCAGCCGCTGACCGCCGAACCAAATTTTGCTGCGACCTCCTTGTCGTAGCTGAATATGCCAACCGGCGGCCACTCTGCCTCGCAAGGAGAAAAGGCAACGCGGGCCGGCATACACCAACCATTCTGCCTAATGATTAACCACATAGGCGCGAAATCACGGCGATTAGCACTTGAGACTTGCGCTTAATGCATAGGTGATCTGAAATCTTGTCTCTGCTACGACTTCGCAGCGCAACATATATTGCAGTCATCAAATAGAGGTCAGCGCCGATCGGCGGCAGCTGGCAGATCGCAAGCCCTAGGAAAGGGGACCAAAATGAACTTCTCTCGCTCTTTCAACAACTGGCGCAAGTATCGTCAGACTGTTTCCGAACTCGGCCGCATGACCAACCGCGAATTGCACGACCTCGGTATCGACCGTTCTGACATCCATCGTGTTGCTCGCGAGGCTTCTGCCCGCTAATCCAAGCGACTTGCTATCCTCCCAAGCAAGATCGCCTTGATAAAACGCCCGCTGCCCCTAGCAACGGGCGTTTTCTTTTGCCTGGCTACCAGCTTCCGCGATAGTTGCAGTCAATTCCCCGTCCCTTTTGGCGTGGCTCAGAAAACAATCGCTGCATTCGGAATGAGCATCACATGCACAATTGCATAGCAGATGCCGCTTCTTTGCACTGCACAATATGACAGAGAAGACTTATATGAACGTCAACGATGAGACGGCGATGGGGCCGCTCTGACGATCATTCTGAGGAAAAGAACATGAACCCGATCCGCATTGCAAAGAACTGGATGAGCTATCGCCGCACGCTCAGCGAACTTGGCAGCCTCTCCAACCAGGCGCTCGCCGACATCGGCGTTACCCGCTACGACATCCGCAATATCGCTTCCCGCTCGTTCCGCTAATAGCGGCGAGCGTGAAGCTTCCAAGACGGCGCCTTTGGCGCCGTTTTTGATTCTGAGCCCCTTCACGGCGAGCGCGCCCGCCACGGGCATGGCTGTTAATACCGCACTTCCATCATCCTTTAGGATGGACTCATATTAGTCATTGTGAAAGTATCCGGCATTACCCAAGGGAGACATGCGTAATGTGCCGATATAATCTTCGCATGGAGGACGGACTCTGGACCGTTGTCGATGCCACGACACAACGGCCGGCGGAGTTGAACAACGTGCAGATGGCTCGGATGACGTGGCGCGAAGCATGCGACATGGTCGATATCCTGAACAACCTCGATCGTATAAGCTCCCTGTCCGAATGCTACGAAGCCTCGGCCAAGGCCATGGCATAAATGCCGCCTTTGCGGCACAGCGTATCGGGCTGATATCTACCTCGACATCGGTCTGCCTCTAGAGGCCGAGCGCCTTTATCTTCTGAACAGCAAAGTCCACGAAAGCACGTGTCTTGGCTGAGACGTGCCTGCCCTCTACGTGGACCACGTGGATCGGCAGTGGCTCTTCCTCGTACTGATCGAGCACCGTCCTCAACCGACCGGCAGCAAGATGCTCCGCCACCTGATAGGACAAGGTCCGCGTCAGGCCCCACCCCGTCAACGCCGCGGAGATCGATGCATCGACGGTGTTGCAGTACATGCGCGGGTGAAGCTTGACGGGCGTATGGTTGGGCGCGAAGTGCCAGTCCAACGGCGCCGATGATCCCGTATTGACGATGGTCACGTGCCGGGTGAGATCCGCCGGCGTTACCGGCTCGCCATGACGCGCGAAATAGGCCGGCGCGCCGCAGACAACGCGGCGCACGCCGCCGACTTTGTTCGCCTGCTGGTCCGAGTCCTGCAGGTGGCCGATACGAATGGCGACGTCGATGCCCTCCTCCACGAGATTGACCATCCTATCGAAGAACAGGACGCGCCCGGTGACCGCCGGGTGCGTGCTGAGAAACGCGGTCAAAATCGGGACGACATGGATCTGACCGAACAATACCGGCGCAGTGATGCTGAGGATTCCGGATGCCGTTGAATGGGATCCACCGGCAGAGGCTTCCGCCTCGTCGATATCACTGAGAATCCTTCGGCAGTCGTCGGCATATCGGCTGCCTGATGGCGTCAGCTTCACCGAGCGCGTTGAGCGCACGAACAGCCTAGCACCTGTAGTTTCCTCCAGATAGGCAACTGCGCGCGTAACGGCCGGAGCGCTCATGTGAAGTTGGCGTGCAGCCTGCGCAAAGCTTGCCGTCTCGGCGACCTTGACCAAAACCCTCATGCATTGAAGCCGATCCATAGGATATCCCGCAATATTCCACAAATTGAAATAGTGACTTTCGTATTATCGCAATTCAACGCGCAGCAGGAAACAATTATTGTTTGTTCACCTCAATCGGAGATCAGATCGATGAAGCTGTACTCGCATCCTCTATCGGGCCATGCCCATCGCGCCCGCCTCTTTCTGTCGCTTATCGGCGTCGATGCCGAAATCGTGGAGGTCGACCTAGCGGCGGGAGAACACAAGAGCCCCGATTTCCTGGCGCTCAACCCATTCGGGCAGCTGCCGGTGCTTCAGGACGGCGACACCGTCGTCAGCGACTCCAACGCCATTCTTGTCTATGTCGCCAAGACGTATGCGCCGGAGGGATGGCTGCCGGAGGAGCCGGCAGCGGCGGCTGCGGTTCAGCGGTGGCTGTCGGTCGCGGCGGGCGAGATCGCCTATGGTCCATGCGCGGCCCGTCTTGTGACCTTATTCGGCGCGAAATTCGATACTGAAGAAGTGATCGCGAGAGCTCATCGCATTCTTGGCCTTGTCGATGCCCAACTGACCGGTCGTGAATGGATCGTCTCAACGAGACCGACGATCGCCGACATCGCCCTCTACAGCTACATCGCACGGGCGCCTGAGGGGAACGTCGACCGGTCTGCCTACCGTAGCGTAACGACCTGGCTCGAGCGCATAGAAGCTCTTCCCGGCTTTCAGCCTTTCCAGAAATCACCCGTCGGCATTGTCGAGGCCGCTTAAGGCGCCGCATCGCACCGCACCCGACCAAAAGCCGTGAAGGAGCCAGTTATGCCCACCGAGGCACAGAGCACCACCTCCTCTCCCTGGCATGCCGGAGAGATCGCACTGCAGGAGAAGGTCGGCGTCGCGAAGCGAATGGACGAAGTGGGCCGCCGCGTGCTGCGAGATCACCTGATCGATCAGCATCGGCAGTTCTACCCGCAGCTGCCCTTCATCGTACTTGGGACGGTAGATGAAGACGGCAACGCATGGGCGACACTCCGTGCCAATCGTCCGGGCTTCCTTCAGAGCCCGGACGTCCACACACTGAGTGTCGACCTTCCCCGTGAGCCGCTCGACCCGGCCGACGCGGGAATGGACGACGGCAAGGCCATTGCCATGTTGGGCATCGAGCTCCACACGCGCCGTCGCAACCGGCTGAATGGCACTATCCATCGAACCGGGCAGGACGGCTTCGATGTGCGTGTTGGGCAGGCCTACGGCAACTGCCCGCAATATATCCAGCTGCGCGATTTCGAGTTTACACGGGATCCAATGCAGCCCTCCGGGTACGACCCGGTCAGTTTTGGCAATCTGGAGGGTCGGCCTGCCGAAATGATCGCCAAGGCGGATACATTCTTCGTCGCCTCGTATGTCGGCCGCGACCATGAAGGGCGCCAAATCGATGTTTCGCATCGTGGCGGCCGGCCCGGCTTTGTCCGGATTGGCGAGGACAGTGTTCTGACGATCCCGGACTTTGCCGGCAATCTCTTCTTCAACACGCTCGGCAACATTCTTGCCAATCCGCGGGCGGGGTTGGTCTTCGCGGATTTCGAGAGCGGCGACCTGCTGCAGTTATCGGGCAGCGCCGAGGTCATTCTGGAATCGCCTGAGATAGCGGCGTTCCAGGGGGCGGAGCGTCTGTGGCGCTTTCGCCCGACACAGATCGTCTACCGGCAGGAAGCGTTGCCGCTGCGCTGGCGATCGCGCGCCAATGGTCCATCTCCCAACTCCCTGATGACCGGGAGTTGGGATGAGGCTGACGCGCGGCTTCAGGCGATTGCCCTCGCCAAGAGCTGGCGGCCCTTCCGCGTCACCCGGATCGTCGAAGAGAGCGCCAGCGTGCGCTCGTTCTATCTCGAACCGATAGACGAAGGCGGGATCATTCCGCATGTCTCCGGCCAGCACCTACCGATCCGCATCAAGCTCGAGGGATCGGATGTGCCGGCGGTGCGCACCTATACGATCTCCTCGGCCCCCTCCGACAGTATCTATCGCATCAGCGTCAAGCGCGAAGGGCTTGTCTCGGCGCATCTTCACGATGCCATCCGGCAAGGAGACATCATCGAGACACGCGCCCCGACAGGCGCGTTCACGATCGACCCCGGCGAGAGACGCCCTGCCGTCTTGCTGGCGGCGGGCATCGGGATCACCCCCCTGCTCGCGATGCTGCGGCATGTCGTCTACGAGGGGCTGCGAACCAGGCGGATACGACCGACCTGGCTGATCTATTCAGCGCACAACGCGTCGGAACGTGCATTCAATGCCGAGCTGCAGGCACTCGCCGCAGTGTCCGGCGGCGTCGTTAAGCTGGTCCGGTTGCTCAGCGATACTTCTGATACGGTCGCTGGTGAAGACTATGACAAGCAGGGGCGGGTCGACATGACCCTGCTCAGCAGCGTGTTGCCGTTCAACGACTACGACTTTTATCTGTGCGGTCCAGCCGGCTTCATGCAGTCGGTCTATGATGGCCTGCGTGGATTGAATATCTCCGATAGCCGCATCAATGCCGAACCGTTTGGACCCGCGTCTCTCCAGCGATCGGGAGATGCGCTCCCGCGATCGCCCGCGCGCGCCGCCGCTGAAGAACCGCAGCCGGTCTATTTCATGCGCTCCGGTAAGGAAGCACGCTGGGAGCCAGGATCGGGCACGTTGCTCGAGCTTGCCGAAGCGCGCGGCTTGGC
Source organism: Rhizobium sp. RHZ02 (assembly GCF_014851575.1). Classification (NCBI taxonomy): domain Bacteria; kingdom Pseudomonadati; phylum Pseudomonadota; class Alphaproteobacteria; order Hyphomicrobiales; family Rhizobiaceae; genus Rhizobium; species Rhizobium sp. RHZ02. The sequence continues at coordinate 77,493 of NZ_JACUZX010000017.1, read as the reverse complement.
GCCCGAGTTCAGCTGTCGCCTTGGCAATTGCGGAAGTTGCAGGACGAAAATCCTGTCAGGCTCCGTCGCATACACGAAGGAGCCGACCGCCGACACCGCCGATGACGAAGCGCTGATTTGCTGCGCCGTGCCGGCGGCGAGCGACACGGGCGCTCGGCTGAAGCTGGATATTTGACGGCATCGGTGCCGGCATCGATCAGTCGCCAATTCTTCGGTTTCCTGCGCCAGCCCAGCGTGGTAATCAGCCGCGCATGAACAAGACCTTTTCCCATTCTCCCATCCATGTGGTCGGCGGCGGGCTCGCCGGCTCCGAGGCAGCCTGGCAGATCGCAAATGCCGGCGTGCCGGTTATCCTGCACGAGATGCGCGGCGTGCGTGGCACCGACGCCCACAAGACCGACGGCTTGGCCGAGCTCGTGTGCTCCAACTCCTTCCGCTCTGACGACGCGACCAGCAACGCGGTTGGCGTTATCCATGCCGAAATGCGCATGGCGGGATCGCTGATCATGGCGTGCGCCGACAAGCATCAGGTCCCCGCCGGTGGCGCGCTGGCCGTCGACCGCGACGGTTTCTCGGACGCCGTTACCAAAGCGATCCAAGAGCACCCGTTGATCACGGTCGTTCGTGAAGAAGTAACCGGCTTGCCGCCGACAGAATGGGATCTCGCCATCGTTGCCACCGGCCCGTTGACGGCACCTTCCCTTGCAAGCGCCATCGAGGCCGAGACGGGCGCGGACGCGCTGGCCTTCTTCGACGCAATCGCGCCGATCGTTCATCGGGACAGCATCGATATGGATATCTGCTGGTACCAGTCGCGCTATGACAAGGTCGGTCCCGGTGGCACCGGCAAGGATTACATCAACTGCCCGATGACCGAAGAGCAGTACAACGCTTTCGTCGATGCCCTGATTGCCGGCGATACTGTCGGATTCAAGGAGTGGGAAGGAACGCCTTACTTCGACGGCTGTCTTCCGATCGAGGTGATGGCAGAGCGCGGCCGCGAGACGCTGCGGCACGGCCCGATGAAGCCGATGGGCCTGACCAATGCGCACAACCCGACGGTCAAGGCCTATGCCGTCGTTCAGTTGCGCCAGGACAATGCGCTCGGCACGCTCTACAACATGGTCGGCTTCCAGACGAAGTTGAAATACGGGGCCCAGGCCGAGATCTTCCGCATGATCCCGGGGCTCCAGAAAGCCGAATTCGCTCGCCTCGGCGGCCTTCACCGTAATACCTACATCAATTCGCCCACGCTGCTCGACCCGTCGCTCACGCTCAAGTCCCGCCCGGGCCTGCGCTTTGCCGGGCAGATTACTGGCTGCGAAGGCTATGTCGAAAGCGCCAGCGTCGGCCTCATGGCTGGCCGGTTCGCCGCTGCCGAGCGAAAGGGAGAGGGAGTATCCCTGCCGCCGGCAACGACGGCGCTCGGCTCGCTGCTCGGCCACATCACGGGCGGACACATCGTCAACGACGAGGAGCCGGGCAAGCGGTCGTTTCAGCCGATGAACATCAATTTCGGCCTGTTCCCCGAGCTGGAGCCCGGCTCGATCGTCAAACCCGAAGGCGTGAAGCGTTTCCGCGGCAAGGACAAGACGATCATGAAGCGGCAGCTGATCGCCAAGCGGGCGCTTGCGGATTGTGCCACCTGGCTCGGGCAGGACGTCAAGCTCGCGGAGAGTGCGTAATCGAGCCGGGAGCCTACCGATCTAGCCATCGACAGGCGTCTCGTCGCTGTCGAAATTCTGTGTGGTGAGACCTCCTCGGGGGCGTGACATGGCAGCATTGTTTCAAGGCACGTCCATGCCGGACAGGGATTGGTGGTCTGTGCTGTGGCCTGATCCCCAAGGGCTGCTTCAACAGATTGGCATCCGGCGGGGCATGAGCGTTCTCGACCTTTGCTGCGGCGACGGTTACTTCACCGGCCCGCTCGCAGCACTGGTCGACGGACGGTTGGCGGCGCTCGATCTCGATCCCGCCATGATCGAGCTGGCAAAGGCCGAAGTTGAGCGCAGCGGCGCGTCAGTTCGCCAGTGGATTTGCGCGGACGCCACGTCGGCGCTGGCGAAACACCTTGACGAACCGGTCGATTTTGTCTTGATCGCCAATACCTTCCACGGCGTTCCTGACCAAATAGGTCTCGCATGTTCCGTAAGGGAAGTTCTGAAACCGGACGGCCTGTTCTGCATCGTCAACTGGCACCCGGCTCCGCGAGAGGAAACGGTGGTCCTAGGCAAGCCCCGGGGACCGCGAACCGAGATGCGCATGTCGCCCGAAGCGGTTCGTACCGTTGTTGAGACTGCTGGCTTTTCCATGCAGCGGGTCGTCGATCTGCCGCCCTATCACTACGCGGCCCTGTTCGAGGTGGCCTGACAACACCGCGAGATCGCGCGGGTTTGGATCGGCGGGCACGGAACCGACCCGTATGAGCAAAAGACGCAGCAATCGCCGTGCTTCGCCTTAAGCGTCGCGCCGCAGCCCTGGCATTCGTGGAACCAAACGCAGGCATCGACCGGCACCGTTTCCACTGATCGGTGCCCTCAGATCGGACAGGTCAGAATCGATTGCCGCTGCACCATTGCATCGCTTGCCATAGGGCGCTCGTTAATGCGCGATCGGTCCGTCCGCCTTCTTCCAGGCGTCGATGCCGCCTTGAATATGAAAGGCCAGCGGAAGACCGGCGTCATGCGCTGCCTGCACGGCCATTGCCGATCGTTCGCCGAACGCGCAATAGAAAAGCAGCCTCTTGCGGGTTGAAGTTGCAAGCTCATGCAGCGTACCGCCAGCGCCTATGCTTTCCTCGAGCGAGGGATAGGGGACGTGAAGAGAGCCCGGGATCGTGCCGTTTCGCTGCCGTTCGGCATTCTCGCGCAGATCGACCAAGGCGACGTCGCCGAGGCCGACGACGCCCAGCGCTTGCTGCGCCGTCAGCGCCCAGCCATGGCGCATTACGTTGTCCTGGTTCATCCCGACCTTCATGTTAGCCGGAACGGCTACGTCCATCATCTTCGGATTGGCCAGTTTCAGATTGTTCATCAGATCGGCATATTCATCGGCGGATCTTACCTGCAGGCGTGGATTGAAGGCCTTTTCCTCGCCGATGGTCGAGACCGTATCGCCCTTGTAGTCGTGTGCAGGGAAGACCATCGTCGATTCCGGAAGCTTCAGCAGTCGGCCAAAGATCGACTCGTATTGCGCCCGGGGATCTCCGTTCTGGAAATCGGTGCGGCCGGTGCCGCGAATGAGCAGGGTGTCGCCGGTAAAAACACGGTCGGGCAAAACGAAACTGTAGGAATCGTCGGTGTGTCCCGGCGTATAAATCACATCGAGGGCGAGTCCCTCGATGGTCAGCTTCTCATTGTCCGACAGACGCATCGAAACGACGTCGGCCTTTGTTTGCTCTCCCATCACGGTAATACAATGGGTCTTGTCGCGCAGCGCGCCAAGACCTGTGATGTGGTCGGCATGGAGATGGGTATCTACGGCCTTCACGAGCTTCAGATCGAGCTCGCGGATGAGCTGAAGATAGCGATCAACCCTTTCCAACACCGGATCGATGATCAGCGCCTCGCCGCCATTCCGGCTTGCCAGCAAATAGGAATAGGTGCTCGACACCGGATCGAACAGCTGCCGGAAGATCATCCCCACCTCCTTCGTGGCGGCTTGCTTTGCGATTGCCTATCCGTGCGGTTGCGGCACGATCCTGATATAGGGCTTCGGTGCTCGCCAACCTTGCGGGTACTGCTTCTTTGCGTCGTCGTCGGAGACTGAACCGGCGATGATCACGTCCTCGCCGTTCTTCCAGTTCACTGGCGTAGCGACCTTGTGCTTTGCGGTAAGCTGCAGGGAATCGATGACCCGCAGCACCTCATCAAAGTTGCGCCCCGTGGTCATCGGATAGACCATGACCAGTTTGATCTTCTTGTCAGGCCCTATCACGAAGACGTTGCGGACGGTCTGATTGTCGGCTGGAGTGCGCTCGGTCGGATCGCCGGATACGAGCGCGGGCAGCATGTTGTAACGCTTCGATACCGCGTAATCGACGTCCGCGATCATCGGATAGTTTGGACGATAGCCCTGCGTTTCCTCGATGTCTATCATCCAGCTGGTGTGGCGTTCGAGCGGATCAACGGAAAGACCGATAATCTTCACACCGCGCTTGTCGAATTCGGGTTTGATCCGCGCCATGTAGCCGAGTTCGGTCGTGCATACGGGGGTAAAGTCCTTCGGATGCGAAAACAGCACTGCCCAGGAGTTGCCGATCCACTGGTGAAAACTGATCACGCCTTCGGTTGTCTGAGCTTCGAAATCCGGAGCGGTATCATTGATTGCAAGCATCACGCACCTCCATCGCGTTTGTGAATACAAACTCAAACTAATGCCGGATAGCGTAAATCTTGCGCCTATTTCGGACCGTAGGCAACGGCAAAACGGCCGCGGCGACGCATCGCGCGGGCCGCGCCGACGAGGATCATTGTGAATGCGGGACGGCCGCAGCGAAGGGATATCCCGGTTCGCCAGAACCTTTGCTACTGGCCGTTTGCGACCGTGGGATTGTGCGACGGCAATGCCTTGTCAGGCTCGGCCACGTAGTTGCCGAGCAGCCAAAGTGCGACCTCCGACGCCACCCTGGCGGACGCGAATTCAAAGGTGCCGCTGTGATGTGGTGCGTCGAGGAACTCTATGTTGAGGCCTCGCCCGGTTTCGGAGCCGAGCACACGCGCCCTTCCCGGCTCAAGAACATGGCACGAATAGTGCCGCTGCATATTCCGCATGATGCCGGCCTTGTTGTCATGCAAACGCACGAACACCGCCTGCCCATCGGCAGTCGCCTCCAACTGGCGGATTGCTTCGTTGGGGAAAGCCCGGTTGAACTCGATAATCGCGAGCCCGGTATCGTGCAGGCCATCTTCCTTGTTCTGCGCCGCCATGCGCGTCGAAATGAAGGCGATGAAGATGACGATCGCGAATATAACGCACCAGACGATTATGCTCACATCGCTCTCCGATCAAATCGACAACGGCGTCTTTATAACGCACGAGCCTTGCGCGAGTTTAAACAGGGTCAGATTTTCTTGCGCATCAGCGCAAGCAGCATGCCGGCCTGGCGCCGAAACTGCGATCGCTGGATCTGCCGATCGAACAGTCCCGCGCCTACCTTCTGGGCGTTGGAAAGAACCGGCTCCGCCATGGTGACAGGCAAAAAGGCGGGAAACACCGACTGCGGTATTGCGACACGTCTCGCCTTGGCAAGATGGTCGCGTCCAAGTCCCGCAAAGGCTTCGATCGCGGCAGAGATTCGCGGCTTGTCCTCGCCGGCGAGAAACGCATCACGATCGAGCCCGGTAGCGGACAGGATTTCAAGGGGAAGGTAGAGCTGGCCGCGGTGGCGATGCAACGGCATCAGGAGCAGAAGACCGGCGATGGCCTGCGCAACGCCCGCGTGCCCAGCAGCCTCAGCAGATGCGGTGGCCGCCTCCGGCGCAAGCACGAGACTTGCCAGTTGGATCAGCGCAGACGCCGTCTCGCCGGCATACCCCTCAAGTGAGACCCGCGTCACCATCGGATCGTCGTAGAGATCGAAGATGCGGGCATCGATCATGTTGACGAGTGTCTGCGATGGCAGGCGGTGGGTTTCAATCGCCGACAACAAGGCGGCGGCAATCGGGTTTGCCTGGGTGGAGCCGTGCGCGCCGCCCTCCAGCAGATCGCGCCAGTACTGCATGCGAACCTCCCCTGGAAGGGGATCGTGCACCAGATCGCGAATGCGCGCGAGCTCGGCGTTGAAAGCGTAGAGAGCTGCCAGAGCGCCCCGCCTTACTTCCGGCGCCAGCAGGCAAGCCAGATAGCGGTCGCGGTCGTTGTCACGCAGCGTCGCCAGGCAAATGTCCTGGTTCGTCAAAGACTGCTCCGCCATTGTCAAACCGCGATCAGTGCCGCGGCGACAGCGCGGGATTCCATGAGCATGATATTGAAGGTGCGGACGGCCGCGCCGGTGTTCATGGGATCCGAGGAAATACCTGCAGCCTTGAGCGCGGCCTTCAGATCAGGCGGGATCGGACGCATGTCGTCTCCCGTCCCGATCAGCAGAACCTCAATCTCGGCTGCTTCATCGAGCACCTTTTGAAAATTCTTGATCGACAGAGGCTTCGACATGTCCATGTCCCAGCCATAGATGCCGGACGGCAGGCAAAGGATCGACCCGCGATGAGACATGTCAGCGAAACGGAAGCCGCCATTGCCGTAGGTATCGATGGGCGCACGTCCAGGAAAATGCGCCTCGCGGATTTCTATGCCTCTTGCCATATTCTCACACTGCCGGATTGCCGGGGTTCGTATCCGGCTCGGCCACTTTCTTGTTCTGATCGTTGTCAATCGCGTCCGGGCGGAGCTTGAAGGCTATCAGCACGGGCGCGGCTATGTAGATGGAGGAAAAGGTGCCAATGGCAACGCCGAACAGCATCACAAAGGCGAACGGGCGGATCACGTCGCCACCGAAAAGGCAGAGCGCCAGCAGCGCCAGCAGCGTCGTTGCCGCCGTCAGAACGGTGCGCGACAGCGTTTGGTTGATGGAAGCATCGATCAGGATCGGCATAGGCATCTTGCGATAGCGCTTCAGATTCTCGCGCATCCTGTCGTAGACGACGACTGTATCGTTGAGCGAATAGCCGACGATCGTCAGGAGGGCCGCAACGCTTGTGAGATTGAATTCCATGCCGGTCAGTACGAAAAGGCCTAGCGTCAGGATGATATCGTGGAGCGTCGCGATAATCGCGCCGATCGCGAATTGCCATTCGAAGCGGAGCCAGATGTAAAGCAGGATGATAGCGAGCGAACCGAGTGTGCCCAACGTCGCGGCCCTGGTCAGTTCGCCTGATACGGCGGGGCCGACAACCTCGACACGCCGGATCTCATAGTCGTCGCTCAATTCATCACGCAGCAACGTCATGGCAGACTGTTCGGCATTCTCGCCGCCGCCTTGCGCCTGGATGCGGACCAATGCCGTCGACGGGTCGGAAAGGCGGCGAGCCTCAATGGCCCCGATGTTCAGATCACCGAGGCGAGCGCGGATATCATCACGATCGGCAGCACCTTGCTTCGCCTTGACTTCCACCAGCGACCCGCCCGCAAAGTCGACGCCAAGATTTGCACCGACTGTCGCGAAGCCGACCATGGCGAGAATGGAAAGCACGGCCGACACCGTGAAGGTGTAGCGCCTGATACCCATGAAACGGATGTTCGCGCGGTCGAAAATGCCCGTCTGAACATCCCTTGGCAGATGCCGCGGGTGCTTGCGATGCAGCCAGGTAACGACAATCCAGCGCGTCAGCGTGAAGGTAGTGAAGACCGTCGTCAGGATTCCCGCGGCCAGTGTCACTGCAAAACCGCGGACGGTATCGCTGCCGAGATAATAGAGAATGACGGCCGCAATGACGATCGTGACGTTGGCATCAAGGATCGTCATAAATGCCCGGGAGAAGCCGTTGTCGATCGCATCCGCGAAGGAGTGACCGGCTTTCGCCTCCTCGCGAATTCGCTCGTAGACAAGCACATTGGCGTCGACGGCCATGCCGATGATCAAGACGATACCTGCGAGGCCGGGCAGCGTGAGTGTCGCGCCGATCACGCTCAGCACAGCAAGAATCAAAAGCAGATTCAGGACCAGCGAAATGCCGGCAATGATGCCCAGCTTGCGATAGAAGGCAAACATCAATCCGGTGACAAGGATCGCAGCGACGAAGCCGGCGATCAGACCGGCGCGCTTTGATTCAGCGCCGAGGACGGGGCTGACGGTGCGCTCCTCTACGGTCGTCAACGTCGCCGGCAGAGCGCCGCTTCGCAAGATCAGCGCAAGATCGCGGGCTCCGTCCTCACTGAAGCTGACCGGCACCTTCCCGGTGCCGTCCAGGATCGGCGCATTGATCAGAGGCGCCGCCATGACCTGATCATCGAAAAGTATGGCAAGGTGCCGACCGATGTTCTGGCGAGTCTTCTGCGCGAGGCGTTCGGTCCCTTCAGCATCCAGCTTGTAACTGATTGCGACTGAATCCGTGTTCGCATCGGCGACGGCCTGAACGTCAACGAGATTGTTGCCCGTCACGAAATCAGTGCGGTCCACGAGATAGGGAACGGGCGGATCGTCGAGCGAGTAGAGAACCTCTGACGTCGCGGGCCAGCGACCGGCAAGGGCCTCCTGCCCCGACATGCTTTCATCGATCAGCCGGACGGAGAGCTGGGCCGGCTCGCTCAGAATATTCTTCAGGCGCTCGACGTCGACCGAGCCCAGTGCCTTGACGTCGATACGATCGCGCCCGTCTCCGCGGACTGAAAAACTGCCAATCCCAATGCCGGCGATGCGACGCTCGACAACCTCGATGGACTGCGTCTGAGCGGCCACGATACCTTGGTCGATGCTAGCGTTCGAAATTCGTAGCGTAAGCTGTCCGTCATTGCCCTTCTGCAGGGAAACATTCTGAACCGAGCCACCGAACCAGCCACTTTTCGTGCTCACGGTCAGCGCGCTCAACGCATTGACGGCAGCGTCCACCTGGCTGGCAGCGGTAATCTTGACGGTGATCTCCTGATCGTTGCCGGTCAGGCCAGTGTAGCGAATATTGGCTTCGCGCAACTTACCGCGAACATCCGCGACTGTGCGTTCGAGCTGGTGCTTTACGATATCAGCGCGTTCTATCTGGAAAAGCAGATGGGAACCGCCCTGCACATCGGGGCCAGGAACAATGTGGCTATGAGCCAGCCACAGGGGCAGCCTCGAACGCTGCCCTTCAGACAACAGATTTGGGGCCGCGAGTATCACGGCCACCACCACCAAAACCCAGATCAGGACGGCCTTCAAGCGGGAAAAACGGTGCATTTTCTCTCGACTATTTCCGACCCGGCCTAATCCGGTTCACATCTTGGTTTGCAATACTATGCAGCGTCCGCCTTGACTGGCTCACCCTTGACGCGAACTTCCGAAATGCCGGTGCGGACGATGCGAACGCGAACGCCGTCTGCAATCTCCACTTCGAGTTCTTTGTCGTCAACAACCTTGGTGACCTTGCCGACGAGGCCACCGCCGGTCACAACCTGATCGCCACGACGGATCGCCTTCAGCGTTTCTTCCCGCTTTTTGGCCTGGGCGCGCTGCGGACGGATCAGCAAGAAATACCATACAACCATCAACGGCACGAAAAGAATGATCATTTCGAAGCCGGAACCGAACGGCGACGCCGCGGTATCGGTGGCAGCCTGGGCAAATGCCGGGGTGATGAACATGCTAAACTCCTCAAACTTTCCGGAGGCGGAACTCCGCCTTTTCTCGGGTGGCCGGACTATAATTGCGGTCTTTGCGAATGCAACAGAAACAGCTGGAAACCGTACCGATTCCGCTGCCTCATAACCTTTCCGCTCGTAAAAGGCCATGCTACGCCGCAGGCAAAAGACACAGTACACTGGTTGCAAGCAGAATTCAGGAGGAAGGCCCATGGCCGGAGACGTCAACAACGCCATTCTGACGGAGCTGCGCCGGCTCACAGATGCGATCGATCGGTTGGCGGGGCCGCCGCCCGCATTGAACGACTGGAACGCGGCCGACTGCTTCGTCTGGTCCCCTGCCCGTCAGCATCTTCAGCCGGTTGCACGGCCGAACCGCGTGGCGCTGAAGCTCATCCGCGGTGTCGACCACGTGCGCGATATCCTGCACGAGAATACGGTGCGCTTCGCCGAAGGCTTTCCGGCCAACAACGTTCTCCTCTGGGGTGCGCGCGGCATGGGCAAGTCCTCGCTGGTCAAGGCTGTTCACGAGGATGTGCGGCGCGAGAGCGGCGTGTCGATAAAGCTGGTGGAAGTGCATCGCGAGGATATTGCGAGCCTCCCGACGCTGCTCGATCTTCTCAAGGACACGCCGCACCGTGTCATCGTCTTCTGCGACGACCTTTCGTTCGACCATGATGACACGGCCTACAAATCGCTCAAGGCAGCCCTTGATGGCGGCGTGGAAGGTAGACCGGACAACGTCCTGTTCTATGCGACCTCGAACCGGCGCCACCTGCTTCCGCGCCACATGATGGAGAACGAGCAGTCGACGGCGATCAATCCTTCGGAGGCGGTCGAGGAAAAGGTTTCGCTGTCCGACCGGTTCGGCCTTTGGCTGGGTTTTCACAAATGCAGCCAGGACGACTATCTAACGATGATCGACGGCTATGCCGACCACTTCAGGCTGCCAATCGATCGCGAGAAGATGCATGCGGAGGCGCTAGAATGGGCCACGACGCGTGGCGCACGTTCGGGCCGTGTTGCCTGGCAGTACATTCAGGATCTCGCCGGTCGGATGCGCATTGCACTCGACCGTGCATAATGACAAAAGCCCGGCTTGAGGCCGGGCTTTTGAGCATCCTCGGACGCAATACCTATTCGAGGAAGGTAATCGGGTTGACCGGCGTCGCGTCCTTCCGAACTTCGAAATGGACCTGCGGCTGCTTGACGTTGCCGCTCATGCCGGAGACGGCGACCGTCTGGCCGCGCTGGATCTTCTGGCCGCGGGCAACACTCAAGATATCGGCGTTGCCGTAGACGGTGACCGTACCATCGTCGTGGCGGACGAGGACCGTATTGCCGAGCTCCTTCAGGCCGTTGCCAGCATAGATGACCACGCCGTTTTCGGCCGCCTTGATCGGCGTACCTTGGGGCACGGAAATGTCGATGCCGTCGTTGCGGCTGCCGTTGACGTTGGCGCCGTAGGCGGCAATGACAGCTCCACGAACCGGCCAGCGATACTTGCCGATGCCGGTAGCCTCGGGTGCGGCGGACGCCACTTCCTTCTTGGCAGCCTCATCCACCGTCTCGGTGGCGACAGGAGCCTTGTAGGTTGCCGGCTGCGCGGCAGCAGTCGACGTTGCGGAGGCGGGCTCGGCGACTGGCTTCGGCTCTGCCTTTGCCGGAATGGAAGCCGTCTTCATGCCATCCTGAGAACCACCCGGAAGATTAAGCTCCTGACCGATGCGGATAGAACCGGCCGACAGGTTATTGGCGGCCTTCAGATCGTCTATGCTGGTGCCCGTCGCCTTGGCGATCTTGGCGAGCGAGTCACCCGGCTTGACGACGTAGGTGCCGCCGGCGCCCTTTGGCCCCTTGCCTGCACCGGCCGCAAGTTTGTTGGACGGATCGGCATTTGCGACTGACTTGTCACGGGCGGAGTTCGCACCCGGAACGACCGCAACGTTCTGTTCCTGCTGCTTGTTCGGTTGCGGCAGATGCCCACCCTTGGAGAGGTCGGCGCTTTGGGCGGCTGCCTTTGCTGCATTGCCTCCGTTGAAGGTCGGGATCAGGATGATCTGGCCCGGCTTGGCGGCAGCGGCAGTCTTGAAGCCGTTGACCCGAAGGATCTCCTTCTCCGGCACACCGTAGCGGTTGGCGAGTGTCGCGATGCTTTCACCCGGGCGAAGTGTGACGGACGGCGCATTGGTTGCCGACCAGCCGGAAACCTTGGGGTTCGTGCCGGTGACGATCGAGTCTGTCTTCGGTGGAACGAGAATGGGCGCCGACTTCTTCGGAGCAGTGGCGGCAGGGAATGGCTGGGCGAGTGCGACTTGCCTTTCACGGGATGGCGCTGCCGGTGCAACGGCGGAGGGAGCCGCAAGTTCGGAGCGCTGGACGGAAACAGGTGCCGAGGCCATGCGGGCGCTGGAGGCGCCATAAGCGGGCTGCGCGGAATAAGGCTGGCTCATTGCCTGGCTACTTGGCGCGTAGCCGCCCTGTGCCAAATCCGCCTGCGGCACCGGATCGGCCTGCATACCTCTGCGAGGGATTGAGTTGGTCGTCATCTGATCCTGACCGGATGACGAGAAGAGACCACCGAAACGTGTCACATCGGAACTGCAACCCGTTGCCGCACTCGCCAGCAAAGCCGCTATCAGGACATTACCGGCAGACTTGCCCACTCTTGGCGAAAGACTGAAACGCATGACTCGACCCACTGATTAACGCAACCATTTGTGGGTTTATTAAAGCGCGTTAGTATTACCACGCGGTTAAGGTGCCGGAATCCGCGAGATTTTTTTGAGGGATTGCTAACCATAGCAACGCTTGCGAGCCGATCGCCCTAGAGTTGAGATGCGAGACGAGGGACGATCGGAAGATAGGGTGTGTCGAACAGCTCCTCGCGCTCGAAGCGGCTGCCCGTTTTCGTGAGCCGCACGAGGCGACACTCCTTGTCGGAAATCATCAATGGAGCGATCATCGAACCGCCGGAAACGAGTTGGTCGGTGTAGAACCGTGGCATCGAATTGAACGCAGCGGTTACGACGATACGGTCGAAGGTCCCCTCTCCCTGCAGACCGGCGCTGCCGTCAGCCTGGCGGATGATGACGTTTCGCAGTCCGAGCGAGTCTATACGGCGCTGCGCATTCGTCGTCAGTGTCTTGTAGCGGTCGATCGTCAGCACGCGCTCGGCCATGCGAGCCATGACGGCGGTCATGAAGCCGCTGCCGGTGCCGACCTCGAGCACGCGTTGCCCGGGTTTGATTTTCAGGTGATGAAGGATCCTGACCGCGAGATCGACGCCTTCGATGAAGGAGCCGCATTCGATCGGGATCGTGCGGCTCGAATAGGCCTGCTCGGCAAATTGTGCCGGCACGAACAGCGACCGCGGCGTCTGCTCGACTGCAGTCAGCAGGTCCAGATCGGACACGCCTTCGGCTCGCAGCCTCAAGACGAGCGCCGCAAAACCTTCCTTCTCCACCAGCCGTGCCGTCAAAATAGTCTACTCCGTACCCGAAAGCGCCCGCGCGACTCGGTCCTGTACGGAATAATCAGTCAGATCCAGTTTCAAAGGCGTTACCGAAATCTTGCGGCTTCTCAGGGCGTGAATATCCGTGCCTGCGACGAAGGCGCCGGCGCGTTCTCCAAACCGGAGCCAGTAATAGGGCAGGCCGCGCCCGTCGGAACGGGCATCGACCTGCAGGTTGAAGGCAAGCCGCCCTTGCGCCGTCACTTCCACGCCCTCGACCTCTTCCGGCCGGCAATTCGGAAAGTTCAGGTTCAGGAAGGTGCCGTCAGGCAGGTCGAGCGATATGAGCTTGTCGAGAAGTGCCGGCGCATGCGCCTCGCAGACCTCCCAGGGGACCACCCTTGCCCCGTCTTGGTGCAGATAGGCTTGGCTCAACGCAAAGGAGCGGACACCCTGCAGCGTGCCCTCGATCGCCCCGGCGACGGTGCCCGAATAGGTCACATCATCGGCGACGTTAGAGCCTGAATTGACGCCCGACAGCACCAGGTCGGGCTTGACGTCCATAACCTGCTTGACGCCCATGATGACGCAATCGGTCGGAGTTCCGCGCAGCGCGAAATGCTTGTCGGAAATCTTCCGAAGCCGCAACGGCTCGGAAAGACTCAGCGAATGCGCAAGGCCGCTCTGGTCCGTCTCCGGCGCGACAATCCAGACATCATCGGACAGCGTCCGCGCAATCCGCTCCAGCGCCGCGAGGCCTTCCGCGTGAATGCCGTCGTCGTTGGTGAGCAGAATGCGCATCGGCTCAGGCCGCCCGTTCGATCTTCGTCAAACCGCCCATGTATGGCAGCAGAGCATCGGGAACGGTCACGGAACCATCCTCGTTCAGGTAGTTCTCCAGAACCGCAATCAGGCAGCGGCCGACCGCCGTGCCGGAACCGTTCAGCGTGTGAACGAACTTCGTCGCCTTGTCTTCCTTGCTGCGATAGCGCGCATTCATGCGACGCGCCTGGAAATCGCCGCAGACCGAGCAGGACGAGATTTCACGATAGGTGTTCTGGCCGGGCAGCCAAACCTCGAGGTCGTAGGTCTTGCGCGAACCGAAGCCCATGTCGCCGGTGCAGAGCGTCATCGTGCGGAAATGCAAGCCGAGGCGCTTCAGCACCTCTTCGGCGCAAGCCGTCATACGCTCGTGCTCGGCAAGCGAACTCTCGGCATCGGTGATCGAGACGAGCTCGCACTTCCAGAACTGATGCTGGCGCAGCATACCACGCGTGTCGCGTCCGGCAGAGCCTGCCTCCGATCGGAAGGACGGGGTCAGCGCGGTGAAGCGAAGCGGCAGTTTCTCCTGGTCGAGGATTTCGCCCGAGACGAGATTGGTGAGCGTCACCTCGGCGGTTGGGATCAACCAGCGGCCATCCGTGGTCTTGAACAGGTCCTCCGCAAACTTTGGCAGCTGGCCGGTGCCGAACATGGCATCGTCACGAACCATCAGCGGCGAGCTGACTTCGGTGTAGCCGTGCTCGCGCGTATGCAGGTCGATCATGAACTGACCGAGCGCACGCTCCAGCCGCGCCAGCGGGCCGGTCAGCACGGTAAAGCGCGATCCCGAGAGCTTCGCAGCCCGTTCGAAGTCCATGTAGCCGAGCGCTTCGCCGATTTCGAAGTGTTCCTTCGGCGTATGATTCCAGCGGGGCTTTTCGCCGACGACTCGGGCAACGGAATTGTCGTGCTCGTCCTTGCCAACCGGCACGTCATCGTGCGGGATGTTCGGAATGCGCGACAGCGCATCGTTCAGTTCGTCCGTCGCCTGCCGCTCGCCCTCTTCCGCGGCCGGAAGCAGCGACTTCAAGTCGGCTACTTCGGCCTTCAGCTTTTCAGCAAGCCCATTGTTTTTCTGGGCCATCGCAGCGCCGATCTCCTTGGAGGCGGCATTGCGGCGGGACAGCATGTCCTGGACGCTCTGGATGGCCGAACGGCGCTTTTCGTCGATCGCGATCAGGTTTTCGGACAAAGGCTCGGCACCACGCTTGGCAAGTGCCGCATCGAGGGCTTCGGGATTCTCACGGATCCATTTTATATCGAGCATCGTCGTTCCAGGTCGTTGTAAAAAAGATAACCCGGCCAAAGCCCGGCTAGGCCTCGACCGGATGCTTGGAAGCGCTCATTGAGGGAGATCGTCAGACGTTGTCCGTCTTGGCAACGTCCGTGTTTCCTTCAGCCTCTTCGACCGCCTCGCGGGCACGCTGGCGCTCCACGAGTCGCGCCGCGTAGATGGAAATCTCGTAGAGAAGGATGGTCGGCAGTGCAAGGCCGATCTGGGACATCGGATCGGGCGGCGTCAGCACCGCTGCCACGATAAAAGCGAGCACGATCGCGAACTTGCGCTTCTCGGCCAGCCAATCGGAAGTCAGCAGCCCAACTCGGGCGAGCAGCGTGGTGATGACAGGAAGCTGGAAGACCAGGCCGAACGAAAACACCAGCGTCATGATCAGGCTGAGGTACTCAGAGACCTTCGGAAGCAGCGAGATCGCGACATCGCCCTCACCCGGCGCCTGCTGCATGGTCAGGAAGAACCACATGACCATCGGCGTGAAGAAGAAATAGACGAGCGAAGCACCCATCAGAAACAGGACCGGCGACGCAATCAGAAACGGCAGGAAGGCCGCTCGCTCGTTCTTGTAGAGGCCAGGGGCGACGAACTTGTAGATCTGCGCGGCGATAATCGGAAAGGCGATGACCAGGCCGCCGAACATGGCGACCTTTACCTGCGTGAAGAAGAACTCCTGCGGCGCGGTGTATATGAGCTGCGCCTTGGACACGTCTAGATGCGCCCAGGTCACCGCCCACTTGTATGGATAGACGAGCACATTGAAGAGATGCTTGGCGAATATGAAGCAGGCGATGAACGCGACGAAAAACGCACCGATCGACCAGATCAGCCGCGTACGCAACTCCATCAGGTGTTCGATCAGCGGCTGCGGCTTGTCTTCGATTTCACCGCTCATGCGTCGTCCTTCTTCTTCTTTGCTGCCGTCTTCTTCGGAGCGGCTGTGGCGGCAACTGCCGCAGGCTTCTTGGCGGCCGCTGTCTTCGTCGAAGTCCGCTTGGGCTTTCCGACCGGAGCAGCAACTGCGGCAGGCGCAGGCTCCGCCTTGGCGCGCGGTTTACGGGCCGCCTTCGGCTTTTCCTGGGCTGCCGCATTTTCAACGCCTGCTGCAACAGGCGCCGGTGCTACGACCGGCGGCGTCTCTGGCAGGCTCATCGACGGCTCAGGAACCGATACGGCAGCTGGCGGAACTTCGGTCTTGTTATCGACCGTCGTCGCCTTCTGCAGGTCAGCCTTGATTTCGTTGCCCATCTGGCGAAGCGGGTTCATTGCTTCGCGCAAGGTGTTGACGGGGTTCAGCTTCTGCGCATCGGTCAGCGTCTGGCGAACTTCGTCCAGATCCGCTTCACGCAGGGCCTCGTCGAACTGGGCACGAAACTCACCGGCGACCTTACGAGCGCGCTGCGTCATCTTGCCGAACGCACGAAGCATCGGCGGCAAGTCCTTAGGACCAACCACCACGATCAATACGACCGCGATGACAAGCAGCTCGGTCCAGCCAATATCGAACATTCAAGGCTCCTGAACGGGAAACGTGGGGGCTACGTTGCCCGGAAGTGGATTACTTCGTTTCGTCGGCCTTGTGATCGACGGTCTTGGCAGTCGTGGACTCAGGCGCGTCTTCGTCGTTCATGCCCTTCTTGAAGCTCTTGATACCCTTGGCGACATCACCCATCAGCTCCGGAATCTTGCCGCGACCGAACAACAAAAGCACGATGACCAGAACGATCAGCCAGTGCCACATGCTAAAAGAACCCATTACGCTAACTCCCTGTTGCGATGTTTCCAGATGTAAGAGCTTCCTACACCAATTCCAACATCAAAGTTCCCCTTGGATTGTCGCTTAATGTCACGGGATCGCCCTCTGTGACAAGAGAATACACATCCGAAAAACTATGATCGGCATTGTTTTCGCGATGCGTGGCGGAACCAAGACAAATCCGATTAGTCTTCGGACCCGCCGCCCGGTGCAAGCAGGCCGAGTTCCTCAAGATCGAGTTGCGTTATTGGATCTTCGTCCTCGGTCAACTCGTCGCTCATCATAGGCGATGGTACATTGAAATTGGCCGGTATGCGACCGGAGAGCAGCCCTGCCCCCTTCAACTCTTCAAGCCCCGGCAGGTCGCGGAGTTCTTCCAGGCCGAAGTGATCGAGGAAATCGCGGGTGGTGCCGAGCGTGACAGGCCGGCCCGGCGTGCGCCTGCGGCCGCGAAACCGAACCCAACCCGCCTCCATCAGCACGTCGATCGTGCCGCGAGAGGTCTGCACGCCCCTGATGTCCTCGATTTCGGCGCGTGTCACCGGCTGATGATAGGCAATGATCGCCAATACTTCCAGGGCCGCGCGCGAGAGCTTCTTCGTTTCGTTCTCGTCGCGCCGGATGACGAAAGAGAGATCAGCGGCCGTTCGAAACGCCCACGCATCGTCTACCTGGACGAGGTTGACGCCGCGATGGGCATATTGCTCCTTCAGGCGCAACATGATGGCGCGGACGTTGAACGTGCGAGGCAAGCGGTCTGCGATGAAGCTTTCGGAAACGGGCTGGGCGGACGCAAAGACCAGTGCCTCGGCGATGCGCTCTGCCTCGGTCTCCGCACGAACCTCGTCGTCTGAATTTTCCACCATTACGCTATCGATGTGTTCTTCTTCCAGATCGGTCACGCCGGTCGCTCCTGTTCGACGACCTGCAGCGTCGCATGCTTGGGGCCTCGCCGCATGTAGAGGGGCTGGAAGGCTCCATCCTGCCGGATTTCGAGTTTGCCTTCGCGGACCAGCTCCAGCGAAGCCGCAAACGCACTGGCAATCGCCGTGACCCTGTCTTCCGGAGACGACATGTAACGCAACAGATAGGATTCGAGTGCAGTCCACTCGCTGACCTCGCCGATAATGCGGGTCAGAAGCTCGCGGGCGTCCGTCAGCGACCAGACGTTGCGGCGCGCGATGGTGACCTGCGTCACGGCCTGACGCTGCCTGAGCGACGCGTAGGCCGTCAGCAGATCATAGAGGCTTGCATCATATGCGGACTGATGCCTGTCCGGGATGTGCTCTGGGACGCCGCGAGCGAAGATATCCCGTCCGAGGCGGTTGCGATTGACAAGACCGCTCGCGGCCTCGCGCATAGCTTCGAGGCGTTTCAGGCGGAAGGCGAGCGTCGCCGCCATCTCCTCGCCGGAGGGCCCGTCGTCCTTGGCCTGCTGCGGGATCAGCAGACGCGATTTCAGGTAGGCAAGCCAAGCGGCCATCACGAGATAGTCGGCAGCAAGCTCTATCCGTATCCGCCGCGCGCTTTCGATGAACTGCAAATATTGCTCCGCCAGCGCAAGAACAGAGATGCGGGACAGATCGACCTTCTGATTGCGGGCGAGATAGAGCAAGAGGTCGAGGGGACCTTCGAAGCCGGCAACGTCGATCAGCAGGGCCGGATCGGAGGTCGCGCGCTCAGCACCGCTCTCCTGCCACAGCTTGTCCATCGGCGTAGCCGCCGTCTGTGGCCGTTCCGTGTCCTTGGCCGTCGTCACCCTGCCCTGTTCCTTTCGCAATCAGACCGTTGCAAACATCGCATCGAATTCGGCCCGAAGCGAGGCCTCGTCGGCCTTGTCAGCTGTCGGGAAGCCATTCAGCACCGCTTCTGCCCGCAAATGCGACTGGCCTTGCAAGACCGGTACGTTTGCGACCACCTGCTGCATTTCGTCCATGTGGCCATTGCAATGCAGCACGATATCACATCCACCGCCGATGATGTTGGCGGCGCGCTCACCGATCGTACCAGCAAGCGCGTTCATCGACGTATCATCGGAAAGCAACAGTCCTTTGAAGCCGATATGGTCGCGGATGACGCCGTCAATGACCTTGCGTGAGGTCGTTGCCGGACGCTCCGAGTCGATGGCCGCAAAGACAACATGACACGTCATCGCCATCAATTCGTTCTTCATGGCAATGAACGGCGGGAAATCGTGCGCCTCGAGTTCCGTGCGCGAGACGGTGACAACCGGCAGTTCGTGATGTGAATCCGCAAAGCCGCGCCCGTGGCCAGGCATGTGCTTCATCACAGGTAGAAGGCCACCCGCCTTCAAACCGTCGGCAGCGGCACGCCCCATGGCCGTCACAGTTGCTGGATCACCGCCATAGGCGCGATTGCCGATCACGTTGCTGCTGCCTTCCACCGGCACGTCCAGAACCGGCAGGCAATCAACGTTGATCCCGAGGCCCGAAAGATCGAAGGCGTGCAGCCGCGACATCAGCCATGCGGCTCGCAGGCCCTTTTCTCTGTCCTGCCGATAGATATCACCAAGCTGTTGCCCCGACGGATAATGCTGGAAGATTGGCGGCCGGATACGCTGGACGCGTCCACCCTCCTGGTCGATCAGGACCGGCGCGTGCCAACCGACAGCGTCTCGCATTTCCGCGACGAGGTCACTGATCTGTTGCGGCTCGGAAATATTGCGCCCGAACAGAATGAAGCCCCAGGGGCGCTCGGTGTTGAAAAACGCCTTTTCATCGGGAGTGAGGGATAGGCCGCTACAGCCAAGGATCATTGCTTTTGATTCGGTCATACCCGAATCATAGAGGTGCCTTGCGGAATTACGAGCCGCGTCAATCGGCATTCACAAAAAAAGCGGCGGACCAGAGGCCCGCCGCTTTCATTGAATGTTTGCAGAAACTTACTTCGAGATAAGGCAGCTGCCGCCTGCAGCACGGTACTTTTCGCAAATGGCCGCGGCTTCGTCCTTGGAGCCTGCCGGGATACGAAGGCGGTAGAACGTGCCCTTGCCCGCAATATCCGCCTTGCGGATCTCGTAGCTGCGACCGGCAAGCACGCTCGCGAACTTCTTCGAAAGGCTAGCGAAGGTCTTCTTCGCCTCTTCCTCGGAGGGAAGCGATGCGATCTGGACGCCATAACCGCTAGCCGATGCAGTCGGCTGAGCCTGGGTCGCAGCCGGCGAAACAGCGGCAACGTCCTTCGGCTTCTGAGCTGCCGGCGCTTCAACCGGTGCCTTCGCCGCATCGATCACGGGGCGCGCTGCGGGAGCCGGTGCAGTGTCGCTCACCGTCGAGCTCTTCACGGCGCGAACCGGCGGATCGACATTCGCCGGAGTGGCGGCAGCCGCCTTGGCTAGCGCGTTTTCAGAGGGAGCCTGAGCCGCCGTCGGCTTGGTTGCTTCAACCGGAGTCGAACGGATGTCAGCGGCAGCAACCTGTCCCGACGCCGGGAAATTAGCAGCTGTGCCGCCAGCCGGCTTTGAGCCAGCCGTGATCTTCTGCGTCTGAACCGGCGTTGCCTTCGGCAGCGTCGGGGCCGCTTCAGGAGCCGGCTCGTCGCGGGCAACCAGAGTGCCGTCCGGGCGGACGATCATGGTGCGGACCTTGCGGGCGGAAACCGATGGAGCCTGATTGGCATTGTCTGCCTCGTCGGCAGCGGCCGTATCCTCGCTCGGCAGCAGGCGCGGATCCTCGGTGTCTCCGACAGGTGTCGCCATGGGCGGCGTCGCGATATCGCTGTCGTTGTCCTCAGGCAGCGTTTCCGGTGTTAGCGTGCGCTGCACGACGTCCACCGGCTGCTCGTCACTGGATACAAGCGCCTTCTGCTTAGGCGCCTCAGCAGCGGCCCCACCAACGCTGTCGTAAACAGCCTTGTCCTGGTTCGGCACGGTCTTGCCACCGGGGTTTTCCGGTACGACCTTAACCGGCTCGTTGTCCGCCGTGATCACGCGCGGCTCGCCGGAGGCGATGCCGAGGCCTCCATCGCGGGCCAGGAACGTGTAACCTGCATAGGCGACACCGCCGAACACGACGATTGCCGCAGCGGCAGCCAGCATACGCTTCATCGAGCGTGCGCGGCTCATGTCCTCGGCTTCACTCGCCGACTGGATCTGCACCTGAGAAACGTTCTCGCGGCGCTGTACCGGCTCGTTGACGCTCCGGCGGAAGTCTTCTTCCAAAGCGCGCTCGAACTCGTCCAAGCCCTGCAATGGTGCCTGCTTGGCGACGGACGCTGCCGGTGTTGCAGTCGGCGCGACGGAGACGGGCGCACGGGTCCGCCATTCCTCGACGACCGGTTTCGCGGGCATTTCCACCGGATTTGCGGGTGCAAGAAGGTTGGCGATCTCGGCGTCGACGTCGAAATCGAAATCGGAGGTCGCTACGACCGGCTCCGGCTGCTCAATAGGCGGCAGCACGGGCACGTGCATCTCTTCGACGGCTTCCGGATGATATTCCGCATCCGAGATCATCGACGGATCGAACGGGAGATCGTCTCCGGCATCGGCCGTGAATGCGGGTGTAACAGGCGCCTTCGCGACGAACGCTGCCTCGGCCGGGGCCTGGTGGATCGGGGCGGCAGCAACGACCGGAGCGGGCGCCGGCTGGAAAGCGGGCACCGGGGCAACCGGCTGAGGTCTGACCACCTCGACATGCTGTGCCTGAACTCGCGCCGGCTCGGCCGCTTGCGGTTGCACCTTCACGGGCTCAGCAAAGTCAAAGTCGGCAAGCTCCAGCTCGATACCTTCAAGATCGAGTTCAAAGTCATGCCCAGCGAAAGGATCGTCACCTTCCGGTTCGGCCTTGGCCGTGGGAGCGGCCAGAGGCGGCTCGACCGGCTTCGGCAACGGCGCCACTACGCGGGCGGGCTCCGGCGAGTGCGGAATCTCTGCGACATCGGCCGCAGGCGTGTTCTGACGCTCAGGAACAGGGTAATGCGATACGTCGGCGAGGAGTTCGTCGATATCGAAGGCAATATCGTCGCTCTCCGTCGGCGCGGCTTCGGTCAGCGCGGCATCGGCCTGAAGGGCACCGTCATCCTTCGCTGCAGCAGCCAGATCGAAGGCGCTGTGATCGATGACAGGTTCATCGAACGGCGCCCCTTGAGGCACCTCAGGCGCATCGTAAACCGCCTCGGCTTCTTCGTGCCGATCGATTTCAGCAGGAAAGCCTGCGGCAACGGGCACTTCGAAAACAGCAGCGCTCTCCGACGCAGCGGCGACTGGCTCCGGCGCTACAACAGGAATAATCGGCGCGGGTGAAGGCTCATCGCGACGTGCCGGATGGAAGTTGGCGATCGGCAACCGAATGCTGGCCGCAGACCACTGCGGCGCCTTGGCGGGGGCCACCGGAGCAGCGGAGGCCGGCGACGCGCCGATCGACATCTCGAGTTCTTCGATCAGATCCCGTGCGCCACCAGAAATCTGCTCGCCCTCACGGACGGCATTCGACGCCCAAGCGGCAGGGGTCAGGTTGGAAGCCGCGTCCAAAGACCGATGGGCCACCGGCTCGCTCGCGACTTCAGGCTCGACAGCAAATTCGGGCTCGGCCTGGTTGACCGGCGAAAGATCGGCTTCGACAAGAGCCTCAAAGGCAGCCGGTTGCTCGAAAGGGGGTTCAGGCAGATCGAAGGAAGCCTCAGACTGAGGCGCATCGTAGCGCTCGAATTCGCGCAACAATTCATCCTCGAGATTGAAGGCCGGCTCCTGTCGGGGGGCATCTTCGACGGTATTTGCTGCTACCCGCGGCTCGAAGCCGACGATGCGGGCAAGTTCCGCCAAAGGATCATCGTCAGCAAAGAGGTCCGTATTCTTACGCGTGTCATACGCCCGCTGTTTGTCTGCCATACTCATCCCACTCGCAACTGCTAAGGTTTATGCCAGAGCATTGTGGGTAAATGGTGACGCTACCGCATCTCATCCGGCGCAGCGGTACCCGCAATGGCAAGTCCCGACTTCAAAACCGACGCAACGGCGTACACCAGCCCTAATCTGGCTATACTCGATTCTCGGTTCTTATCGTTAATAAATCGTAAGTCTACTTGATCCTTACCTTTATTCCAGTGCGCATGGAAAGAACTCGCCAGATCATAGAGGTAAAATACGACGCGGTGAGGTTCCTGTGACTGCGCCGCAGACTCGACCAAGCGTGGAAACTCCGCGGCCTTCGCAACCAGCTGCAATTCCGCGGGATCCGAGATGCCCGCAACAGCATTAGCAAGGTTGGCCGGGGTCACGTCGAGGTCAGGAAATACCTCCTTCGCCTGCCGGAAAACAGACATGCAGCGCGCATGTGCATACTGCACGTAGAACACCGGATTATCCTTCGATTGCTCCGTTACTTTGGCGAAATCGAAGTCCAGCGGTTCCGAACTCTTCCGGTAGAGCATCATGAAACGAACCGAATCGCGACCGACCTCCTCGACGACGTCGCGGAGCGTGACGAATTCGCCCGAGCGCTTCGACATCTTGACCGGCTCGCCATTCCGGAACAGCTTCACGAGCTGGCAAAGAAGGACAGTCAGCTTTGCCTTACCTTCGGAAACGCCGCGAGCGACCGCTTCCAGGCGCTTGACGTAGCCGCCGTGATCAGCACCGAGAACATAGATCATCTCGTTGAAATCGCGGTCGAATTTGTTCTTGAAGTAAGCAACGTCGGCAGCAAAATAGGTGTAGGAACCGTCCGACTTGATCAGCGGGCGATCCATGTCGTCGCCGACTTCCGTCGAGCGAAACAGCGTCTGCTCGCGATCTTCCCAATCCTCGGGCAACTGGCCCTTCGGCGGCGGTAATGTGCCCTTGTAGACGTGTCCCTTGAATGTCAGGTCGTTGATCGCCGTGCGGATCGCGGCGGCGCCATTGGCATGCAGCGTGCGCTCCGAGAAGAAGACGTCGTGATGCACGTTCAGAGCATCCAGATCATCGCGGATCATCGCCATCATCGCATCAATGGTGCGATCCTTGACGAGTGGCATCCACTGCTCTTCCGGCATGTTGTGCAGCTTGACCCCGTAATCATTCGCGAGCGACTGACCGACCGGGATGAGATAGTCGCCAGGATAAAGGCCGGGCGGAATCTCTCCGATCTTCTCTCCGAGCGCTTCGCGGTAACGCAGGAACACGGAGCGCGCCAGCACGTCGATCTGCGAGCCGGCATCGTTGATGTAGTACTCCTTGACGACATCAAAGCCGGCAAAAGAAAGCAGGTTGGCTAGGGCGTCGCCGACAACGGCGCCGCGGCAATGGCCGACATGCATAGGACCAGTCGGGTTTGCCGACACATACTCGACGTTGACACGCTTGCCAGCGCCAATCGTCGAGCGGCCGTAGTCTGTACCGGCCTCAATCATCGAGGCAAGCAGGCGCTGCCAGTAACCGACGGAGAGCCTGATGTTGATGAAGCCGGGTCCAGCTACCGAGACGTCAGCGACGTCGGCGTCTTCCTTCAACTTCTCCGTGATGATCTCAGCCAAGGCGCGCGGATTGGTGCCGAGCGGCTTTGCGAGCACCATCGCGGCGTTGGTTGCAACATCGCCGTGGCTCGGGTCGCGTGGCGGTTCGATCGCGATGCGGCCGAAATCCACCTCGGATCGCTTCTCCTTGACCAGATCGATCTGTTCAAGGGCGGTTTTAATCCGGGCGTCGAAATCGGTAAAAAGGTTCATCGCACTCTTCCATGCATAGGCTTTGCCACAAGGCATTTGTCCGGTCGTAGCCGGGCGACCGCTGCCTATCGCAAATCTGGAGTGTGGTCAAACAATCGCCTGTGGGCACTGATCGCGTAGGTGTCGGTCATCCCCGCCAGATAGTCGCCGACATGGCGCGCCCTCGCCGGTTCGGCAAGCCCTGCGATGTGATCCACCCAATAGTGGCTCTGCATCTCCTTTGGATTGGCCATATAGGCCCCGAAGAGATCGGTCACAATCTGCCCAGCACCGGCACGAATACGCATGATCTCGGGGTGCCGGTAGATGCGCTTGAACAGCATCGCCTTGATCTGCCGGTCAGTCTCGGACATCTCGTCGGAGAATGTCGCGATTACCCGATTGGCCAGGCGAACATCCGTTGCGCTTTTCGGCTTGATCTCCGCAAGACCCCGTTGGGCAACGGAAATGACGTCTTCGACCATCCGTGTGATCTGGCGGCGCATGATCTCGTGGGTAAAGCGGCTGGGCTCAAGGTTCGGATAGCGTTCCCGTACCTCGGCCATCAGACCGGCCAGAAACGGGATCTCCTCCAGCATCTCAAAGCTCAGGTAGCCGGAGCGAAGCCCGTCGTCGATGTCATGCGTGTTGTAGGCAATATCGTCAGCGATGGCGGCCACCTGTGCCTCAAGGCTGGCATAGGTATCCAGTTCCAGGTCGTGGATCTCGCAATAATCCAGGATCGGCTGTGGAACTGGCCCGCGTGTGCCGGCACCGTCCTTCGTCAGAAGCGGGCCGTTGTGCTTGACCAGCCCTTCAAGGCTTTCCCATGTCAGATTGATGCCATCGAAATCGGCATAGCGGCGCTCCAGCTTAGTGACGATGCGCAGCGATTGGGCGTTGTGATCGAACCCGCCGTAGGGCAGCAGAACCTCGTGCAGCGCATCCTCGCCGGTGTGACCGAAGGGCGTGTGGCCGAAATCATGGACGAGCGCCACGCCCTCAGCGAGATCTTCGTCCAGCTTCAATGCCCGGGCCAGCGCGCGGGCAACTTGCGCGACCTCGATCGTGTGCGTCAAACGGGTGCGATAATGATCGCCATCCTGGGCGATGAAGACCTGCGTCTTGTGCTTCAGCCGGCGAAATGCGGTCGTGTGAACAATACGATCCCGGTCACGCTGAAAATCCGACCGTGTCGGGCTGAAATCCTCGGGATAAAGCCTGCCGCGAGTCTTCCAAGGGTCCGCTGCATAGACGGCCCTCTCGCTGTCGCCATAACCCAAAGCATGCCTGTCGATCGTCATTCGTCACCATTACTTATATGCGGCAGCCCGCCCATTGACGCCGCCCTGCACTCTTCATACCTATAAGAGCATAAACGGCAAAGTGATGCTTTAGCAGTCACTTTGCCCGAACTGGCGCTTTCGTGGTATAGAGCGCAAGTGGCTATGAAATCTGCCGCTTGAAACGAGCGGCTAACAGATATTCTCTCCGGATCTTGACCCCGGCAGGAGCAAACATGACGGACACAAGTGTAACCCTTTCCGATGCCGCGGCAAAACGAATCGCAGCGATCGTCGGCACCGAACCCGGGAAGAGCGCGCTGCGCGTTTCCGTAGAAGGCGGCGGCTGCTCAGGCTTTTCCTACAAGTTCGACCTTGCAGATGACCCGCAGGACGACGACACGATCGTCGAAAAGAACGACGCCAAGGTGCTGATCGACAGCCTCTCGTTGGTCTACATGGCCGGATCCGAGATTGACTTCGTCGACAATCTCCTTGGCCAATCCTTCCAGATCAAGAACCCGAACGCAGTTGCAAGTTGCGGCTGCGGCACAAGCTTCTCGATCTAATCCCTATCCCTGGTATCCACATCGAACCGCCGAAAGATTCCCTTGCGGCCGGTTTTATCGTCTTGTCCGCGATCGAAAGAGCGCGATACAAGAAGCCGACGAAGCGGAATAGGACACCCCATGAAGATCGCGACCTGGAACATCAATGGCGTCAAGGCGCGCATCGACAATCTCACGCAATGGCTGAAGGACTCCGATCCCGATATCGTCTGCCTGCAGGAAATCAAGACGATCGACGAGGGCTTCCCGAGGCTCGAAATCGAAGCGATGGGCTATCATGTCGAGACACACGGCCAGAAGGGCTTCAATGGCGTCGCGATCCTTTCCAAGACCAAACCTGACGAAGTGAGCCGCGGGCTGCCGGGCGATCCGCTCGATGAGCAGGCTCGCTTCCTGGAAGCCGTCTTTTCGCTGCCGGGCAACCGCGTCGCCCGCGTGTGCTGCCTGTACCTGCCGAACGGCAATCCTGTTGAAACCGAGAAATACAGCTACAAGCTCGCCTGGATGGAACGGCTGCGCTCATTCGCGGCCGACCGTCTGGCCTACGAGGAAATCCTGATCCTCGCAGGGGACTACAACGTCATCCCGGAGCCGCATGACTGCTTCGACCCGAAGGCCTGGGAGAACGACGCGTTGTTCCTGCCGCAGACGCGCCAGGCATTCCGCAAACTAGGAGGCCTTGGACTGACGGATGCCGTGCGCGCGACGACCGATGCCGTTCAACTCTACTCGTTCTGGGATTATCAGGCGGGTGCCTGGCAGAAGAACAACGGCATTCGCATCGACCACCTGTTGCTTTCGCCCGAGGCTGCCGATCGCATGACATCATCAGCGATCGAAAAGCACGTTCGTGCCTGGGAGAAGCCGTCAGACCACGTGCCAGTCGTAGCCTACTTCGATTTCGCGGCCTGAGCTTTTTCGTTCAGATTGGCGATAGCGCTCAGCGCGCTTTAATCGGCGCCGTTGACAGCGATCTTGTGAGAAAGCGCCACGGCCGAGCGGCGATCGCTTTCCGTTGCGACGGAGAAAGCCTGCTCCTGCAGGGTCTCCATCCAACCGCAGTCCGTGGGCTTGCAGCGGTCGAGCGCCGCGGTCATTAGCGCGAGCCCGTTGGCTGCCTGCCCTTCCTGGAAGAGGATATTGCCGAAGACGGCCATGGCACCGGGATGGCCGCTCTTGCGGGCCTGGTTGAGCCACTTCTTTGCCTGCTGCGTGCTGGTGCTGCCGCCTTCGCCCGCCAGCATCATCTGTGCCAGCTGGAACTGCGCCTCGGGCACCCCGAAGGTAGACGCGACCTGGAAGTAGAGTTGACGCGCCTGGTTGAGATCGGTCTTTACAGGGCTACCGGGAATTCCGTGCTTGTAATAGTTGGCAAGCGACAGAAGGGCGTTGACGAAGAATCCTGTATCTTCAGAGCCAGGCTCGACGCCCTGCTGCGCAATCTCGCTGTAGATCTTGAAAGCTTCGAAATCATCCTGCGCGACGCCATCGCCGTCGGCATACATGTTGGCGAGCGCCCAGCGTGAGCCCGTGTGTCCCTTTTCCGCCGCGTATTTATAGGCTTCGACCGCCTCTTCCTTCTGGCCGTTCTTGTAGGCTTTGAAACCGAACTTGAAGAGGTCGAACGGGCCAGACTCCTTCGATACACCCGACTTTATGTCGAATGCACCCGCTGGGGAGACAATTGCCGCGCAACAGGCAATGGAAATCCCCATGAGCATCATTCTGAAAGGTCTGAACTCGGACGTCAGCATTTCACTCGGTTTCTTTCGATTCCACCCGTGCGGACTTTCGATCCGCGGATGCATTCCTCCCGGCGAGCGATCCCGCGGTGGGCTCAATGGCCCCTTTGCCCGCGTCGCATCCAGCCTTCCGCCCTCCTGCGAGAGCTTCAATTCCAAGCGCATCGACACTGTCCGCCCGCTGCCCGGCGCGGCTCCCCCGCGATGCCATTCGCCTCACTCCCGCGGCCCGGCTCCGCGCCTTTCCGCAGTCGAGAAAAAGGTAATCACCAATTGTGACCAAACCTGTATCGTTGTTACCGGAAGCCGATTCCGACAACGCCAATCGGTTTGAATGCGAGAAGAAAGAGAGGTTCGGAAGCGCAACGTCAGAGCGAAGTTCTGAGACGGAATAGCCTTGCGGGAAAAGGGAAATCGCGCTGGCCGCGGCATCGTTGCCGCAGGCCTTACCCACCCTGACTGTATCCGCTACGAATTCGCTCATCGTACTCTTTTACGCGCACCTTACGCCTGTCATTCCCTCGCCCGCATATAGCGCTGCGCCTAGTTTGTGGCGGGAAATGGACAATTTCAGCTTGGCATCATCTTACGCAAATGCTGGTAAAAAACTGTTGCTGAATCGTCACAAAACGAGACAGGGAAACGCCATGCTTAACGACCCGTACACAAAGAAAAGCCCGGCAGTTTTGCCGGGCTGATCTGCGGTTCATCTTTGAAACCTAGAATTTCACCTTGATGCTGGTCGAGACAGCGGCCACGAGATCATTGCCGAAGTCGTAAGAGACGTCGGTTCCGTAGGGAACACCATTCTCCACCAGCACTCCGGAGGAACCGCTCGTCAGAACGCCGAGGGCACCGGCAAGGCGCCATTCAATGTTGTCGGTCGGGTTAAAAGCAGCGCCGACCCCAACCGTCCAGCTGTCCGTCTGCGAGCCATAGCCGTGGCTCGTACCGCGGTCCCAAGTCAGGCTAACAGCGCCGGTCCACTGCTCATTGAACTTGTGACCAATGCCGCCGGTAATGGTCCAGCCATCTTGATAGAGCAGATCAAGAGACGTGAGCTGAGTTCCGCTCGTGGCGGTGCAAGCCCTGCCCTTCGTGTATGTAGGGCAGAGTGAGATCGACTGGAGGACACTCCAGTTGGTCCATTTCACAGAACCAAATGCCAGCCAATCTGGCGCAATACCACTCTGAAGCTTTAGCTCCAGCGAGTCGGGAGCTTCCGCCTCGCCGAAGACATTCGTGACTGCGCCATAGGGCGCGGCATTCAGCGGTGCGACTGGCGCCCGGACCTGCGTCAGGTCAACCGTACCACTCAGGCTGTCATACTTCACACGGCTGTTATAGACCAAGCTCGCGCGCATCGCGTATTCTGGAATTTCATATGCGATGCCAGTCCGCCATCCCCAAGCATTGTCTTCAAGGTCCAACCGACCTACGCCCGTTCCGGTGCCGAATGCGATTGGAACCGTGCTAACTAGGCGCTCCTTAAAGCCTTCCACTTCCTGATAGAAGGCGCCGCCAATCAAGCGAAGCTGGCCAGGGCCCACATCAAACTTGTACGAGCACGTCGTGGCATAGTTATGCGTCTTGATCTTCGTTTCGATGTTGTTGTTGGCACCTGCCCAATTGATGCCGGGATTCGTGTGTGCGCCAAATGGCTCGGAGTAGTCGAAGAGGCAGTCCACATCTTCATACCCGGCCTTGAAACCGACGTAGGGGACTGCATAATTCTCTGTGTCGTCCGCCGAGTGGGACCGATTGTTCAGGTTTCCGCCGCCGGGCCGAATGGAAGGATCAGTGTCCCTCACATTCTTCAATTCGCGCTGCGGCATGACATAGATCACGGCCGACTGCGCTGAAAAGCGCGACTGATCAAACAGCAGATCGATATTATAGCCGCTGCGGTCAAGACCGCCCGCGAAGGACGGCTGCGCCAGCGTTGAAAATAGAACCAGCGACACAATGCTGGCCGAAGTCATACGAGATGCCAAGGTGTCTCCCCCACTCGGGCAATTGCAATGGCGGGACTGTGCCGACGATGCCGATAAATGGCAACTTTGTGATCGGGCGTGATTAGAAACTGCACCAACAGATGCTTTACGTAAAAATTTGACGGGCACGTCAATATTCCAACAATTTAGAAGAAAATTCCACGAAAGGTAAAACTACCCAAGCAATTGAGGTCGACCATTCCACGATAACGCCGCCCTGTAACAGAGAAACAACAGTCATATTTTTCGCCAAACGGCTCAAGAAAACGTGTGAAATCAAGGATTCCCGTCAGCGATCCCGGCAAACCTGGCCTTGAAATCCATCAATCTCGACCGAGCCTGAAAAAAGGCGCCCGATTCGCAATCGGACGCCTTAGAATATATTACTACCAAGCGTTGATTTTATGCCGCCTCAGACACACGCGATAGTGCAACCCGCAGGCTGGCGATCTGGCCTTGCAATTCCTCGAGGCGATCACGTTCAGCGGCGACCACCTCAGGGTTGGCATTCGCGACGAACTTCTCGTTCGAGAGTTTGCCGTTGATGCGGGCGATCTCACCGTCGGCCTTGGCGATCGCCTTCTCGAGGCGAGCTTTCTCCGCGGCAAGGTCGATCAGGGTGCCGAGCGGCAGGCAGACAGTTGCCTCGGCAACGATGATCTGCGCGGCTCCCTTCGGTGCCTCGCTGCCCAGCGAGATGGCGTCGACACGGGCAAGACGCTTGATCGCGGCGTCGTGCCGAACGAGCCGCTCGCGCGTCAGGCTGTTGGCGTCCACAACGACCAACGGAGCAACGGCAGACGGCGGAACGTTCATTTCGGCGCGAACCGAGCGAATGCCGGAAACCAGATCGATCAGCCAGTTGATCTCATCGGCCGCCGCATCGTCGGCGTAGGACGGCGCCGGCCATTCGGCATGGCAAACCAGCGTGTCGCGTTCGATGCCCTCGCCTGCGGTGTGCGCCCAGAGCTCTTCCGTCATGAACGGCATGAAGGGATGCAGGAGCTTGTAAATTTCTTCCAGGATGTAGGCCGCGCAGGCCTGCGCTTCCTTTTTAGCACCCTCGTCCGTGCCGTTGAAGACTGGCTTCAGCAGCTCGAGATACCAGTCGCAGACCTGATTCCAGACGAAGCGATAGAGCGCCCCTGCTGCATCGTTGAAGCGGTAGGATTCCAGGGCTTCCGTTACGTCACGTTCCGTACGGGCAAGCTCCGTCAGGATCCAGCGGTTGATCGTCAGTTCAGCTGCTTCCGGCACGAAATGCGGATCGCTCTTGGCGCCATTCATCTCGGCAAACCGCGTCGCATTCCAAAGCTTTGTGCCGAAGTTGCGGTAGCCGGCAATGCGGGCTGGATCGAGCTTCACGTCACGACCCTGGGCTGCCATGATCGCCAGCGTGAAGCGTAGCGCGTCGGCGCCGTATTCATCGATCAGTTCCAGCGGATCGATGACGTTGCCCTTGGACTTCGACATCTTCTGGCCGTTCTTGTCGCGGACCAGCGCGTGGACATAAACCGTGTGGAACGGCTCGACCGGAACGCCATCGTCATCCTTCATGAAATGCAGGCCCATCATCATCATGCGGGCAACCCAGAAGAAGATGATGTCGAAGCCGGTGACCAGAACGTTGGTCGGATAGTAGCGGTCTAGCTCCGGCGTCTGTTCCGGCCAGCCGAGCGTCGAGAACGGCCACAGCGCGGAGGAGAACCAGGTGTCGAGAACGTCTTCATCGCGCGTCAGGATTTCGCCGGGCTTGAAGTTCTCGAGCAGGTCTTCGACGTAGGCCTTCATCGGGCCTTCGTGCGAGAGATAGTGCTGGATCGCCGCCTGCAGCGCTTCTTCTTCGGTCTTTTCAACGAAGACCTGACCATCCGGACCGTACCAGGCCGGGATCTGATGGCCCCACCAGAGCTGACGGGAAACGCACCACGGCTGGATGTTCTCCATCCACTCGTAATACGTCTTGTCCCAACTGCGCGGAACGAGCTTAGTCCGGCCTTCACGGACCGAGGCGATCGCCGGTGCCGCGAGCGTCTTGGCGTCGACGTACCATTGCTCCGTCAGGCGCGGCTCGATCGGGACACCACCACGGTCACCGTGGGGAACCATGTGTTTGTGCGGCTCGACCTTGTCGAGCAGGCCGCCTTCTTCAAAGATACGAACGATGATCTTGCGGGCCTCGAAACGATCCTTGCCCTCAAGTTCGTCCCAGGCGCCGTGCAATGCGGCGGCATCCGGAATCCCCTCCAGGAAATCCTCATTATCCTTGAGCGTGATCCGAGCGTCGGCAGTGAGCACGTTGACGACTCGCAGACCGGCACGCTTGCCAACATCGAAGTCGTTGAAATCATGTGCCGGCGTCATCTTGACAGCGCCGGTTCCGGCCGTCGGGTCCGGATAATCATCGGCGACAATCGGAATTCGCCGACCAACGATCGGCAGGATGACATGCTTGCCGACGAGCGGCTTGTAGCGCTCATCCTTCGGGTTCACCGCGACGCCCGTGTCGCCAAGCATCGTTTCCGGGCGAGTGGTCGCGACGACGATATAGTCACGCGTTTCCCATTCCGTTGCCTTGCCGTCGTCATCGAAGGCGATGGGATGCTGATAGGTGACGCCGGGCTCCAACGGATAGCGGAAGTACCAGAGATTTCCGTTGACCTCGTGCTGCTCCACCTCGATGTCGGAGATCGCCGTCAGGAGTTTCGGATCCCAGTTGACAAGGCGCTTGTCCCGATAGATTAGGCCTTCCTTGTAAAGCGTTACAAAGACTTCAAGAACGGCCTCCGAAAGCCCCTCGTCCATCGTGAAGCGCTCACGCGACCAATCGCAGGAGGCGCCGAGGCGCTTCAACTGGTTGAAGATAAGGCCGCCCGATTCCGTTTTCCACTCCCAGACCTTATCGATGAAGGCTTCGCGCCCCATGTCGCGGCGACCTGGCAGCTGCTGTTCCATCAGCTTGCGCTCGACAACCATCTGGGTGGCGATGCCAGCATGGTCCATGCCCGGCTGCCAGAGCACATCCTTGCCACGCATGCGCTCGAAGCGGACCATGATGTCCTGCAGCGTGTTGTTCAGCGCGTGCCCCATGTGCAGCGAGCCGGTCACGTTCGGCGGCGGGATGACGATCGTAAAAGTCTCGGCGCCCGGCTTGGCGTTGGCGCCCGCGCGGAAGGCGTCCGCCTCATCCCATTTCGCAGCGATTTTCGGTTCAACGGTAGCGGAATCGTAGGTCTTGTCGAGCATTTGGGGACCAAAATCTGGAGGTTCTTAGATGCGGGTTGTAAATAGGATGGCTACGGGCAAGTCAATAAAAAAGCCGCCCCGGAGACCGGAGCGGCTTTTGAGCAAAGGCGTTTCCGATCAGCGGCGCGGGCCACGCGCCACGCGTTCGATCTCTTCGCGCACGAGACGTTCGACCAGCGTCGGCAGATTGTCGTCCAGCCATTCGCGCAGCATGGGGCGCAGCATGTCTTCGGCGATCTCATCAAACGACCGGCGCTCGGCACCATCGATTGCGGCGGCAAGCTCCTCAAAGGAACGAGCGATCTGCAGTCCGGCGTCGTGCGAGAGCAGCGCTGGCTGCTGCTCGTGCTCAACAACGCTTGGCATTGTTTCTTTCGCAGCCTCGGCGACAGCGGCAACTGCTACCTCGGCCGCGGGAACGACAGCTGGTCGCGGCTCCATGGCAACGACCGGAGGTAGCTCGAATGGAACCTCTACCGGCGGGCGAACAGCAACAATTTTCGCCGCAGGAACTGAAAAGGGTGCGGTAACGGCTTCCGTAGGGCGCGGGGACAGCGGTGCCTCGCCGACAGCGTCCGGCGTTTCAGTCCTCACCTCGGTGGCTCTTGCTTCCGGCGGCCGAAATGCCGGCGGCACTTCGCGCTGCAACTGCGCAGCGTTCCTCTCCGAGGCGGCACGGACGCGCGCAGCGACATCGGCAAGAGACATGGCGCGCGGCTGTGCCTCCGGCACGGGAGCCGACCCTGCCGAGTTGGCCGCGACGAAACGCGGATCGGGCTGAGCGACCGTTTCAGGGAATTCCACGCCAGCGTAGGTCTCGTCCACCGTCAAATGAATGTCCGAGTCGCGATCGTCCTCGTCAGCACCATAAACCGCCGGCAGTGACGCGGAGAGTGCCCTGCCCGCACCGGGGTCATTGCTCTCGATGATCTGGCGGATCGACGCCAGAATCTCTTCCATGGACGGTTCACGCGCTACGCTTGGCTGAGCCATATCTATCCCCGTTACTCCGAAAAACGACCGGATTGCGTGGAATGGGCATCCGAATCACCCATACCTTAGGATAGCCGAGGATTTAAAAAAATCATCGCGAATCAAATGAATGATGCCATGCACAGCTTTTCTGCCACGCTGCCTGGCGCTCGGATTCCATGGCGGGAAAGAAAACGGGCGCCAGAGGCGCCCGTCGAGAATCGGTCATCGGAGCTTTGGCTCAGAATACGAATTCACGCGCCTTGGCAAAGCCGGGCAGCGGCTTCACGGAGGCGTTGAAATAGACGTTTTCGGAAATTGTGCCGCGCTCGCTCACGAAAACCTTCGCACGTGCCGAACCGCCGTAGCCCTGTACGGTGACCAGACGGCCACCATCACGAAGCTGCGACAGCAAGGAGGAAGGAACCTCCTCGACCGAGCCGCTGACGAAAATGAGATCATAGGGAGCGCCTGACGCGTTGCCCGCATTGAGCGGCCCCGTGACGACCGACACATTTGTGTAGGCGGCGAGGTTGGTCTTGGCTTCCGCCGCCAGCGTTTCCTCCTCTTCAACGGCGATCACCGTACCGGCAAGCTGCGAGAAAAGAGCCGATACATAGCCACTGCCAGCGCCGATCTCGAGGACGACGTCATCCTTCGTGACAGCCGCAAGCTGGAGCAGCTTTGCAAGCGGCGACGGCTGCATGAGGTAGCGCGCCGGCTTGCCGGCCGCTGCAGGACAGATTTCAACATCACGATCGATATAGGCGAGCGGCTTGGCCTTCTCAGGAACGAAAGCCTCGCGCGGCACCGTGAGGAAGGCCGTCAGCACTGAATGCGAGGTGACGTCCGTCGTGCGAAGCTGGTTGTCGACCATGTTTGCGCGTGCTGATTCGAAATTCATCATGTCCTCTCGCCCGTAGAAGCGGCTTTGTCTGCACGTCTCTTAATCTCAGCACACCGGCCTTTCAAGGCTTCGCGAATGCCTGCGCCAAGAATTCCAGTACGAGTGTCGCGGAAGTGACCCGACCGCAATCCTTCATGGAACAAACGCGGGCGCCGTGATATTGTTGCAACCGGAGGAACAGAGGAGGAGTAGGCCATGCCTAATATCATCGAATATCTCTCGTTGTTCGACTTCTTCATCATCGCAACACTGGTCGGCATCTTTTGCTGCGGTCTTTTCGATCGTGAAACGAGTTGACTGCCTGCCTTCAGGCCGTTGTCAGGTTCTGTCCCAATAGTGTCGTTCCCTTGGGATTCGACGGACGGGACATGGCAATCAAACCAATCTTGCTGGGCAGCCTTTTCATCTGCGTGCTGCTCGCGATCATTCTCCTGATTCCCTTTGTGCGTGTCGGCGCGCCGAATGTCGCGACGTCGGGCGTGTCGCCAGTGCCGTCACTGCAGCGAGTGAACTGAACGCCAACGGGGGCGTTTTGGCTGGGTGACAAATGGACCGCCACTGCAAGGTTCTTTTTAGGCAAGAACAAACGACGAAACATAGCTCTAAGCACCAATAGCGGCCGTCAAACAGGAGCTGTAGCGTATCGACGCCGACCTTGGAGCCTCCCCAGCCCCTCCTCGGTCGACAACCCGGCCGGGGCCCTTGATAGCCGCGGCCGGGGCCGCCCGGCGGGCCTATTGCAGTTCCGTTTCCTCTTCTATGTCGACGAGAATGCCGTAGCGCAGCGCTTCTTCCTTTGCCTCTTTCAGGGCCTCGTCGATCAGTATCACCAGCACGTCGGCGTGCCGCTCGCGCTTCGCCATTTCCCGCGCCACGCTCAGGGCAAAGATCAATTGCGGCATTTGGGTCGCCGGCATGGGAGGCGCTCCTAACAACTCAACACAAAGCTTAGGGCCTATCGAAAATTCGGCAATCCGACGATTTGGGTATGGAAGACATGCGCCAGCGCTAGTGTTGTGTGGATTCTCACTATGCCGATGGAGCAATTGCCAAAGCAGGTGAACTTGGCGGCGCGGGAACGGACGCAACAAAGAGAGTGCTGTCGACACTGAAGGCTCTTACGTCGAGGCGGCAACCCAGAAGCCGGGAGGGCCAGCCTACTTGGCTAGCCCCTCCAGCATTTCGGGACAGTGAACATACCCCCGCCGAGTCTGCCACGGGCAATGGACCTGTTCAGCAAGTGGGTCCGGTGCCTCAAAGCCCCACCGTCCTCCGCAGACTTGCAAGAGACACAATAGCCCCGTAGCAGGGGCTATCCTAGACGGACCTAGGTCCTAATCCGATTGGAGTAGGTGGTTGCCGAGGTTAGGCTCGAAGTTTCGTCGGATGAAACCAGCACGTTGAATTCGCCGCTGTTGTCGACCGAATGGCGGCCTGAAGACGCGACCACAACACCGCGGCACTGTGGGAAACACAGCCGCGAAATCAATGACTGCAGAATGTATGGGAAGGTTTGGAGGCCTCGCCCGGAATTGAACCGGGGTACAAGGATTTGCAGTCCTCTGCGTCACCACTCCGCCACGAGGCCTCACGACGCTTCATGACCGAAGCGTTGGCGGGCATTTAGAATGAATAGAAATCGAGTGCAAGGGGGTAGTTGAAAAACCGGCGGTATTTTGGATCGTCATGCCGCCGGTTCCGTAATCAACCACTAGTAGGGCGAATAGCACTGCCGCCGCGGACCGTAATAGGGCTGATAGGTGTTGTCATAGGCCCGATAGGACCGGTAGCGGCTGTAACACCAGTCGACGTGCGAATTGCCCACCGGTCTGGCCTGCGGCTGCGAAGCGATCAGACCGCCGATGAGTGCGCCGGCAGCAAGACCACCGAGCAGCGCGCCAGTATCGTTGTAATCGTTGCGGTAGTAGCCGTCGCGATAATAGCGATTTCCGTAGTACCGATTTCCGTAGTCGCGATTCCCGTAGTGGCCATGGCGGTAGCCGCCACAACGATAGATGTTGCAGCGGTCGAAGCCGCGGCTGTTTCTGACGCCGGAATCTCCAAACCCACCGCGACTCTGAGCGGAATGCTCATCGCCTGAGTTTTCGGCAAAAGACGGACCGACGCCAGCGAGGCTCGTCGCAATTGCCAACATCAATACCGCAAGTTTTTTCATTCCGGCACCTTCTAATTTCGTACGCACTTCGCGTGAAGAACGCTCAGGACAATAACGTCCAAAAAGCTTCCAAGTTCCGCCTTACGCCTTCCATCTCCGGGCGAAAAGAATCGCGGCTGGTGCAATTGTGACACTTTTATTGCAGGTCCCGCTATTTTATGACGACCTTCAAAAATAGCTATGGATGGATGGAATGCTCAGCTGGTTTCGTAAACTTCTTCCTCGCGAGGATCAGTTCTTTGATCTCTTTGCACAGCACTCCCGAACAATCGTCGGCGCGGCGGAAGCGCTCAACGAATTGCTTGCAGGCAAGGATATCGAACACCATTGCGACCGGATCGTCGCGCTCGAAAACGATGCCGACAACATCACGCGCGAGGTGCTGCTTGCGGTCCGCCGGAGCTTCATCACGCCTTTCGACCGTGTTGATATCAAGGATCTGATCCAGTCGATGGATGATGCGATCGACATGATGCATAAGACCGTCAAGACGATCCGTCTCTTCGAGCAAACCGAATTCGATCCGCGCATGCAGGAAATGGGAGCGGCGATCGTCCAGGCAGCACACCTCATAGCCGAGGCGGTCCCCCTGCTCAGCCGCATCAACTCCAATGCCCCGCGCCTGATGGCGATCACCGAGGAAGTCACCCGCGTCGAAGGACGCTCCGACGAACTGCACGACAATGGTTTGAAGGGACTCTTCGTACGGCATGGCGCGTCGAATGCGATGGCCTATATCATTGGCAGCGAAATCTACGGCGAACTCGAGAAGGTCGTCGATCGCTTCGAGGACGTTGCCAATGAAATCAGCGGCATCGTGATCGAGAACGTCTAGATGGACGCCACCCTCGCCTTTCCATTGCTGGCGGCTCTCATCGCGGTCGCTCTCTTCTTCGACTTTCTGAACGGCCTGCACGATACCGCGAACTCGATCGCGACGATCGTTTCGACGCGTGTGCTCAGGCCGCACCACGCGGTCGTCTGGGCCGCTTTCTTCAATTTCATCGCGTTCCTGTTCTTCGGCCTGCACGTGGCTGAGACCTTGGGGACGGGCATCATCGATCCCAACATCGTGACGCCGCTGGTGATCTTCTCGGCGCTGATGGGCGCAATCATCTGGAATATCGTCACCTGGATCTTCGGTATCCCCTCCAGTTCCTCCCATGCGCTGGTCGGCGGGCTGGTAGGCGCTGGCCTCGCAAAGGTCGGCTTCAGCTCGATCGTATGGGGCGGATTGCTAAAAACAGCCGGCGCGATCGTCATGTCGCCGCTGATCGGCTTCATCCTGGCGCTCTTCCTCGTTCTTGCCGTTTCCTGGATCTTCGTTCGGCAAACGCCGTTCGCCGTCGATCGGACGTTCCGCCTCATGCAGTTCGTTTCCGCCTCTCTCTACTCGCTGGGCCATGGCGGCAATGATGCGCAGAAGACAATGGGCATCATAGCAGTGCTCCTCTATTCGCAGGGTTATCTCGGCGGAACCTTCCACGTACCGCTCTGGGTGGTCCTGTCCTGTCAGACAGCCATGGCAATGGGAACGCTCTTCGGCGGCTGGCGAATCGTTCACACGATGGGATCGAAGATAACCCGCCTTAACCCGATGCAGGGATTCTGCGCGGAGACCGGCGGCGCGCTGACGCTCTTTGCGGCCACGTGGCTCGGCATCCCTGTTTCCACGACGCACACGATCACCGGCGCCATCATCGGCGTTGGCGCGGCACGGCGCGTTTCAGCCGTCCGCTGGGGCCTGGCGGGCAACATCGTCGTCGCCTGGGTCATTACGCTTCCGGCAGCGGCACTCATTTCCGCATTCTTCTACTGGGCTGCAGGCCTGTTCAGCTGATCAAGGGGCGGGTTTCCGCCCCTTCTTCCACCAGACGGACAATCGCCGCCGCATCCGCCGGACGAGAGGAAGGTCGTGCGATAGAATAAGGAACCCCAGCGGAAGCATCCAGAAGCCGAGGACGGGCAGGAATCCCAAAAAACCGCCCAGGATCAGCACAACGCCGATCGACATCCGGGCAAGGCGCGACCGCGGGAATGGGAAACTTACGGACCCCAGAATGAGACGGCCCGTGGTGTGGTCGATGCCAAATCGCTTGGCGGCCGGTTTTCCAGTGGTATCATGTGCTTCAGTCATCCACAGGAGATGGGGTTATACAGAACGAATACAAGCGGATGTCATTTTTTTGAAAAAACCGCTTGGCAAATCGGGCAAGCATTTGTATTAGGCCACTCACACCGCGGCGAGCGGTGATCCCTGGTAGCTCAGCGGTAGAGCATTCGACTGTTAATCGACAGGTCGCCGGTTCGAATCCGGCCCGGGGAGCCAGTTTCTTACAAGACACGCGGGAATGCCTGCATTTCTTGACATTGGGGCTCCTTCAGGTACTAAGCAAGGTACTAGAAGGGGCCCTAAATGCGTTTGAAGTACGTCACAAAAACACCATCCGGCACCTACGAATTTCGACGTCAAGTTCCGACCCACCTCCGGGCTGCCGTTGGTAAGCGCGAGATCAAGAAGGTTCTTGGGTCCACAGAGGCGCAGGCGATGGCCGCGTACTCCCGGGCATTTCAGGAAGCCGAGAAAATACTTACCAAGGCCAAGGCACCGCAGGCGCACGAAGAAAATGTGCGCACGGCCTTGATGGACTTCCACTCTGCCAAGCGGCGTGTCGAGGAACTCGGCATAAACCCATCAGCCCCTGTCTATTCCGACGAAGGCGGGTACGACGCCGAGTCGATAGCGCGGGACGTTCTTATCGAAAGCATCGCCAGCAAATATCCGGTGGGCGAGGAAGGCACACCTGACGTCACTTCGCCAATCGACTCAATGATGATTGCAATGATTGGTCAGGGCGCCAAGTTCAAAGCCCCAATGGCGACGTTCGATGACGCCGTGCGCATCTACATTCAGGAGAAACACCTACTGGAGCCTGCTGAGAAAAAGCAACTCCTCCACGTCCAATTGATCGCCCGGGAGTTCAAGGCTGCGTTGAACGACATGCCCCCTGCACTGCCTGACCTCAGGCGAGAGCATGGCCGTGCAGTTCGGGACTTCATGCTGACCGAGAAGGCACGCAGCCCGGAAAGCGTCGAGCGCTACCTCAACACGGTGCGGGCGATCATCAATATGGCAATCAAGGAATTTGACCTCGAATGCGGTAACCCGTTCATGGGCCTTGAGGTCAAGAAGGACCCGACCGCCACCAGGAAGAACAAGCGTCATCCTCTGCCAACCGATGTCCTCCGCAATGTAACCGAGCGTATCCATGGTCACGCCGGCAAGGAACTTCAGGTCATTTGGGACATGCTGGCAGGGACAGGCTGTCGCCCTAGCGAAGTGACCGGCCTCCGGGTCGAAGATGTGCACGTGGGCGGCCCCCTGCCCCATATCCGTATCGAATGGCACGACCAGCGCAGGGTGAAAGACGAAATCACGCAGCGTTGGGTGCCGTTGGTGGGAGCGGCGCTATCGGCGGCACGGGCAGCGCTGGAACTAACGACGACAGGAAAGCGCCATAAGGATACCGCAGCCCACATGCTATTTCCGACCTATGGCAGGATGGGGGGCGCCGGTGGGGCCTCCAACGTCATCATACCGAAGCACATGCGGCTCATCACGACCAACCCAAAGCACGTCCTCCACTCCCTGCGGCACAACGCAAAGGACACCCTCAGGAAAGCCGGAGTAGCTCTGGAGGTTCAGAATATGATTCTGGGTCAAACCAACGGTGGTGTGGGCGAAGGTTACGGCGGAGACGAAGCAATTTTGGAAGTTACCAGCGCAGCCATGGCGAAGGCTTTCCGATAGACCAAGGAAAGCGGGATGGCACACCCTATCGTTTGATCGCTTCGCTTTAGCCTTCGTGGTGCAGAATCATTCGCGATGCTCGACACGATAGTCACCAGTTCTTTACTGCGGCAGACGATAAATGCAGCAGCACACGCATTCGGAGAATAGCATGAACCAACAGGCACTTTCGGCTTTCATCTGGTCTGTGGCGGACCTTCTCCGAGGCGACTACAAGCAAGCCGACTACGGGAAGGTGATCCTGCCCTTCACCGTGCTTCGCCGCATCGACTGTGTCCTGGAGCCGACGAAGGACGCGGTGCTTGCCGAACACGCAAGCAAGACTGCAGCTGGGATTAATCCCGAGCCCTTCGTCCTCCGCAAGGCCGGGCAAACCTTCTACAACGTCTCGAAGCTCGACATGCGCCTTCTGATGGGCGATCAGGACAACATCGCGGCAAACCTCGATATCTACATCCGAGGCTTCTCGGAGGACGTCCGTGACATCTTCGACCGTTTCGAGTTTGCAGCTCAGATTGATCGCCTGGCGAAGGCCAAGCTTCTCTATCAGGTGACCGAGAAATTCGCCCGGATCGACCTTCACCCTACCAAGGTCAGCAACTACCAGATGGGTCTCGTCTTCGAGGAACTGATCCGTAAGTTCTCCGAACTGTCGAACGAGACCGCAGGGGAGCACTTCACTCCCCGTGAGGTCATCCGGTTGATGGTCAACCTGCTGTTTGTCGAGGACGATGCGGTGTTGTCGAAACCCGGCGTCGTGCGGACGATTTACGACCCGACGGCCGGAACCGGCGGGATGCTGTCGATTTCCGACGAATACCTGGCTGACCACAACGACCAGGCCCGGCTCGTCATGCACGGCCAGGAATTGAACCCCGAATCCTACGCGATCTGCAAGGCCGACATGCTAATCAAGGGGCAGGATGTCAGCAACATCGTCTTCGGCAATACGCTGTCAGACGATGGTCACCCGGAGAAGAAATTCGACTACATGCTCTCCAATCCGCCCTTCGGCGTCGAGTGGAAGAAGGTCGAGAAGGAGATCAGGGCCGAACACGAGTTGAAGGGTTTCA
The DNA here is from genome assembly GCF_014851575.1 of Rhizobium sp. RHZ02. Lineage (NCBI taxonomy): Bacteria > Pseudomonadati > Pseudomonadota > Alphaproteobacteria > Hyphomicrobiales > Rhizobiaceae > Rhizobium > Rhizobium sp. RHZ02. The sequence goes on along the minus strand of NZ_JACUZX010000017.1, from coordinate 35,486 downwards.
ACGGCCGCTTCGGTCCGGGCCTTCCCCGTGTGTCCGATGGGTCGCTGCTGTTCCTGCTCCACCTCGTCTCGAAGATGCGGCCTTCTGTGGATGGCGGCAGCCGGTTTGCCATCGTCCTCAATGGATCACAGCTGTTTACCGGTGGGGCTGGGAGCGGGGAAAGCGAGATCCGCCGGTACGTGCTGGAGAACGATCTCGTCGAGGCGATCATCGCGTTGCCGACCGACATGTTCTACAACACCGGCATTTCCACCTACGTCTGGGTTCTGTCGAACCGCAAGCCGGACTATCGCAAGGGCAAGGTGCAACTGATCGACGCCTCGTCCTTTTGCCAGAAGATGCGCAAGAGCTTGGGCTCCAAGCGCAAGGAGATGGGCGATGCCGACATCGCGGCCGTGACAAAACTGTTCGGCGGCTTTATCGAGGCGCAGATCGCCACGGTTCTCGACGCCGATGGGAAGGAGGTCCAACCTGAGATCGTGGCTTGCGGGGAGAAGCCGCCGGTTGCACCCGAGGGCGGCAAAATCAAGCTCGCACCACTGTCGCGGATCTTCCCGAACGAGGCATTTGGCTATCGCACCATCACCGTTGAGCGCCCACTGAGGGATGAGAAGGGCAATGTTGTTCTCAGCGCCAAGGGCAAGGCTAAGGGCAAGCCGCAAGCCGACAGCTCGTTGCGAGACACCGAGAACGTGCCGCTCGGCGAGGAGGTCGATAGTTATTTCGCCCGGGAGGTGCTACCCCATGCTAAGGACGCCTGGATCGATCACGAGAAGACCAAGACGGGCTATGAGATCCCATTCAACCGTCACTTTTATGTCTTCGAGCCGCCGCGGTCGCTAGCAGAGATCGACGCCGACTTGAAGCAGGTCACCGGGCGAATCCTGCAGATGATTGGGGAGCTTTCAGCATGAACCTAGCAATCTATCCAGAGCAAGATGAAGCAGGCATTGAATGGCTGGGTCGCTTACCCAGGCACTGGTCTGTCCAGAGGCTCAAGCACGTTTGTAGTGTTTTTCCGAGCAACGTAGACAAGAAATCCTATGACGGCGATCCTCAAGTTCTGCTCTGCAACTACACGGATGTCTACTACAATGACCGGATCACTCCACACCTTCCGTTTATGTCTGCAACAGCAACTAGCGAGCAGATTGAGAAATTCTCACTGCGTGCTGGCGACGTTATCATTACCAAGGACTCCGAGAGCGCTGACGATATAGCCATTCCCGCCTACGTGCCTCAGGATTTGCCGGGAGTAATTTGCGGCTATCACCTATCGATGCTGCGGCCTCTGCAGGGAACTTGTGGTGCATTTGTCAAATGGCTCTTCGACTCACAGTTTGTGAAAGCAAACGTAGCAGTGCGAGCCAACGGTCTTACCCGAGTTGGTTTGGGTCAATATGCATTGGACAATTTGGAGATACCGTTTCCCCCGCTCGCAGAGCAAACCGAAATTGCCGCCTTCTTGGACCGCGAAACTGCCAAGATCGATGCGCTAGTGGAGGAGCAGAAGCAGCTAATCGAACTCCTCCAAGAACGCCGCGCCGCACTGATCTCAGCAGCCGTCACCGGCAAGATCGACGTACGCGGCCTTGTCGACCGGGAAGCCGCTGAATGAATTTGCACAAGGAAATCAGCTTCGAAACCGAGATCTGCGGCCACCTCGCCACAAATGGCTGGCTCCATGCGGAGGGCGATGCTGCTAGCTATGACCGCTCCCGGGCGCTGTTTCCTCCCGATGTTGTTGCCTGGGTCAGAACTTCGCAACCGAAGGCATGGGAGACGCTGGCGAAGAATCACGGCACCGCTGCCGAGCCCATGCTGCTCGACCGCATCCGCAAGCAGCTCGACGAACGCGGGACCCTGGACGTGCTGCGCAACGGCGTGGAGATGATCGGCCTCAGGGCACCGCTAAAGCTCGCGGAGTTCAAGCCGGCCTTCGGCCTTAACGAGGAAATCCTGGCCCGGTACAGTGTCAACCGGCTGCGCGTCGTGCGGCAGGTGCGCTATTCCTTGAGCAATGAGAACTGCATCGACCTCGTGCTGTTTCTCAACGGCGTTCCGGTTTCGACCGTAGAGCTGAAGACCGACTTCACCCAGAGCGTCCAGGACGCGGTGGACCAGTACAGGTTCGACCGGCACCCGAGCCCCAGGGGGCAATCCCGCGAGCCGCTGCTTGGGTTTCCCGGCGGCGCCCTCGTTCACTTCGCAGTCAGCAATGCCGAAGTGATGATGACGACGAAGCTGCAGGGTACCGATACATTCTTCCTGCCCTTCAATAAGGGCAACAACGGCGGCAAGGGCAATCCGCCAAACCCAAATGGCCATCCGACCGCCTATCTCTGGGAGGATATCTGGGAAGAACATTCCTGGCTTGAGATTCTCGGTCGCTACATCGTCCCTCAGAAGGACGCCAAGAAGAAGATCACGGGCCTGGTCTTTCCTCGCTTCCACCAGCTCGACGCCACCCGCAAGCTGCAAGCCACTGTTCTGGCCGAGGGGGCTGGCGGCAAGTATCTGATTCAGCATTCGGCAGGGTCGGGAAAGACGAACTCGATTGCATGGTCCGCGCACTTCCTGGCCGACCTGCATGACGAACAGCACAAGAAGATCTTCGACACCGTCATTGTCGTGTCCGATCGCAATGTGATCGACACCCAGCTTCAGGAAGCGATCTTCAGCTTCGAACGCACCACGGGCGTCGTCGAGACGGTCACTAACGAGAACGGCGCGAAGAGCGGCAAGCTCGCCGAGGCGCTGGCTGGAGGCAAGAAGATCGTCGTTTGCACCATCCAGACCTTCCCCTTTGCACTGAACGCCGTACGGGAGCTATCAGCTACCCAGGGCAAGAAGTTCGCTGTGATCGCCGACGAGGCGCATTCCAGCCAGACCGGCGAAACAGCGGCCAGGCTGAAGCAGGTTCTTTCACCTGAGGAATTAGCGGAACTCGGCGACGGCGGAGAGGTTAGCAGCGAAGACATTCTGGCGGCGCAGATGGAAGCCCGTGCGAGCGAACGCGGCATCACCTACGTGGCCTTTACAGCGACCCCTAAGGGCAAGACGATGGAACTCTTTGGCCGCCGTCCGAACCCAGCGGAACCCGCGAGCGCCACCAACAAGCCCGAGCCGTTCCACGTCTACTCGATGCGCCAGGCTATCGAGGAGGGCTTCATCCTCGACGTGCTGAAGAACTACACGCCCTACGATCTCGCCTTCAAGCTCGCCAATGCTGGCGGGGAGATGGACGCCAAGGAGGTGGAGCGCAAGGAGGCGGTCAAATCGCTAATGCGCTGGGTGCGGCTGCATCCCTACAACATCAGCCAGAAGGTCCAGATCGTCGTCGAACACTATCGCTCCAATGTCCAGCCGTTGCTCGAAGGCAAGGCGAAGGCGATGGTGGTGACCGGCAGCCGTCTAGAGGCGGTTCGCTGGCAGATTGCGATGACGAAGTATATCAAGGAACAGAAGTACGACCTTGGAACCCTCGTGGCCTTCTCAGGCGAGGTCGAGGACAGGGAAAGCGGTCCCAATCCCTTCACCGAGACCAGCAAGGAGTTGAACCCGGGGCTTAGCGGACGTGACATCCGCGAGGCGTTCAAGCTGCCCGAATATCATGTGCTTCTCGTCGCCAACAAGTTCCAGACCGGCTTCGATCAGCCCTTGCTCTGCGGCATGTATGTCGACCGGCGGTTGGCGGGGATACAAGCAGTGCAGACGCTCTCGCGCCTCAACCGGGCGCATCCCGGCAAGGATACGACCTATGTCCTCGACTTCGTCAACAGCTCGGACGACATTCTGAAGGCGTTCCAGACCTACTACGAGACGGCCCTGCTTGCCGACATCACCGACCCTAACCTGGTGTTTGACCTGAGAGCCAAGCTGGACGCTGCAGGGTATTATGACAGCTTCGAGGTTGACCGGGTCGTGAAGGTCGAACTTGATGCGTTGGCGAAGCAGGGCGACCTCGTCGCGGCTATATCCCCCGTCGCGGATCGGCTGCTGAAGGCCTACAAGGCTGCCCAGGAGAAGCGGCTAATTGCGCTCTCGAAGGATGACGGCAAGGCGGCAAAGGATGCTAAGGATGCTAAGGATGAGATGGATGCCCTTCTGCTCTTCCGGAACGACATGGGCGCTTTCGTGCGCGTCTATGCTTTCCTGTCGCAGATCTTCGACTACGGCAACACCGACATCGAGAAGCGCTCGATCTTCTTCAAGCGGCTGATCCCGCTACTGGAGTTCGGTCGCGAGCGGGATGTTGTTGACGTGTCCCAAATCAAGCTGACGCACCACAAGCTGTCGAGCAAGGGTAAGCGGGCTCTAGTACTCAGCGGCGTCTCCGAGCCTTTGGCACCTTACACTGCGCCTGGCTCAGGTTCCATTCAGGATAAAGAAAAAGCGTTGCTCGCCGAAATCCTGGCGAGAGTCAACGACCTTTTCCAAGGCGAACTGACGGACGACGATCAACTGATCTATGTGAACAATGTTCTCAAGGGAAAGCTCATGGAGTCCGAGACGTTGGTCCGGCAAGCCGAGCATAATACCAAGGAACAGTTCGCAAATTCGCCGGACCTTTCCAAAGCGATTCTCGACGCCATCATGGACGCCTTCGATGCTCATTCAACGATGAGCAAACAGGCACTGGACTCACAGAAGGTGCGTGACGGTATCAAGGACATCCTGCTTGGCCCCGGACAGCTATGGGAGAGGCTGCGAGAAAGAGCTTAACCCGGAAAGATCAGGACTGCCGGAGTGCATCGGGCTTCGAAAGGTCTCGATAAAAAATACCGAAAATTTCTCGGCCAACAATATTGAGAATGGCCGGAGCGCTTTACCCCCCGTACCCCCGCCTACGCTATAGGTGGCTGGGGCGACCGAAGGTGACCGAGATGCCCCCCGAAGCAGAATCTATGGCTTCGACAGGGCAATAATAGCAACAACAAGGCTTAGGATGCTGACGAGCATTCCGCCTAAGCCATCCACTTCTCGCGTCTATCTTTTTCCTCCGACCGTATTGCGTTGCGCAGCTCCGTGATCCCGACATTGGTCATCGCCCATGTGCCATAATGTCTGCGATTGCCACCAATGCTCACTGCCTTCCTCTTTGCGAGAAATCGGCAGGGATAGGCGCAGGGACCGACGAGCAAGGCGGTTGGATCGCAATTCAGCGGCCTCGTCTTCAAATTGCGATGCCTCGAAGTCGCACTGGGACATAAGCCCGTTCCTGCCGCTCCAGTCACGCGCCTCACCTAACCTATCAATTTCGTGGGCGAAGCTGGCGCGGATCACCTGCGCCTTCCTGTCCATTCGCGGAGTTTCAATTCAAGCAATCATTGCGCCTCTCAGCAGATCGTAGATAGGCGGGCCACAACCTCCTAAGGGCAAGTCGCAACACATTTTATCAAACACAACGAACGTTGACATTAGATAATTCGCCTGACATGCTCCCTCCAACGCAGGAGATCGGGCATGCAGCAGTACGTCATCTACACCCGAGTGAGCACAGCGGATCAGGGCCGCAGCGGTCTCGGTATAGAGGCCCAGGAGCGGGACATCGCCATCTACCTCGACAAGTTCTCAGACATCCCTTTCGAGATTATCGGGGAGTTCCGCGACGTGCAGTCGGGGGCGGACAACGAGCGCCCAGAGCTGGCCAAGGGATTGGAGTTGGTCCGCAAGACGGGGGCCGAGCTGCTGGTTGCCAAGCTGGACCGGCTAAGCCGCAAGGTCTCCTTCATCGCCACCCTGATGGACGACAAGCGGGTGAAGCTCCGCGTGGCACAGATGCCGCAGGCCGACAAGTTCCAGCTCCACATCTACGCAGCTCTGGCAGAACAGGAGCGGACGTTCATCTCCGAGCGTACCAAGGCGGCGCTTAAGGCGGCCAAGGGGCGGGGTGTCCGTCTCGGTGGTCTCCGCGACAAGACCATGAAGCGCAACGAAGCGATCCAGCAGAAGGCAGATGCCGAAGCCTCCAAGGTCATGAAGATTGTTGGGCCGCTGAGGGCGGCGGGGCAGACCTTGAGCGCCATAGCGGAAACTCTTGACAACATGGGTGTCGCGACGTCCCGAGGTGGCACGTGGACGCCGACGCAGGTGTCCCGAGTGATCGAACGGGGCCAGTAGTCGGCATGAGTGCGGCTTTGGCCTCATTTTCCGGCTGCAGGATTCTCCCATTTGGGGGACATATTCTCCCACGCACACCCGCAAGCCCCTGAAATTGCTGACCCCGCATCGGATTTACGTCCGCTAACTTACTGTTTTTGTTTAATTAATTTAACTTTATGCTTGACGGGAATGCACGGGATAGTGCATAGCGCTTCTGCCTGACGGTCTGGGGATTACACCTCGGCGCAGGGACCGGAGAGCGGCCCCGTAGAGCGGAAACAAAAGCACCAAATCTGGAACGGTCGAATGGCCGTAAGCAGTGGCAAGGCGGACGGCAGGTGGCCGGACGTTGAACAGAGCGGTGAAGGATTGGCCGGGGAAGTGAACCCGAGCCCCTTAAGATGCACCGAAAGACGACCATAGCTTCAGCCATGACATCATAGATCACCAAACTGCTCACATCGACCCGCCCCCGTGCCTCAGGGTCCAGGTACGGATTCCGGCCATGCACATTGCTGCATAAACAGAGCGAGATAGCCTCCTCTGCCCGACCTAATCCCAAAGACGAGATTACCGATCCATATGAAGACCTGCAAAGCTGACGGCTGCTCCACGCAAACCAACGGCTTCAGCGCTCTTTGCGAGCGCCACAAGAGAACCAAAGCCCGCCATGGTCATCCGCACCAGACCGGCGTGAAGAAATCCGACTTGAAACCTTATCTCAAGGAGATCGACAGCTATTTGAAGACCGTATCAGCGACCAACGCCGACGACATCTTGAATGACATCTGGTCCCGCACCGTCGCGAAGGCCAAGGCCGACATTGACGCCGCAGCGCGTGGCGTCCCCTTCAACGTCCACGCATTCCAAGCAGCCGAGGCAATCCTGTCCCTGTCCAAGGAGGCCGACAGCCGCACCATAGGAATGACGCTAATGGCGATGGGCTTCTGGTACGAGGACGATCAGCGCCGATGGAAGTATGACGAGGGCTTCCGCTTTCAGGCGGTCCGCATGCTCCTCCGCCTCAATCCCCGCGAGGCTGCTTATACATGGGCCATAAACGGCCTTACGCGCACGGTCTACCGCGAGATACCGCCGAGGACCATACGGGCGCTGTGGGCGATCATCGAGGAGACCAAGCTCGTCTTGTTCGGCATGGAGATCGCCAAGCGTAGGGCGAAGGCTCTGGAAGCTGGTCGAGAGAAAGCAAAGGCGGAACGTGATGCCATCCTTGGCACCGAGCAGGCCCGAGGTGAAGCATGAGTGACTCCGAAGCCTCCCCGGCGTCTGACGCCGAGAATTTGCCCCAGGGCCCTGACCGGGTCGTAGACAGTCCGTTCAACCCCTGGCGCTTCGCGAAGACCAATGCATCCCAGGCAGTCGTTGCTCTGGCAATAGCGGACATCCAGCGCTTCGAGGGCCACCATGGCCTTCGTAAACGTACACGAAGGCAGCGCGATCAAGAGACCTTCGAGCTGACTGTGGAGGCGGTCCTGTGCGACCTCATGCACCATAAGCTTCGCCGTCGTCCCGGCGGAATCTACGTCACTCGGTCGAATGCCGTCCTCGGACACCGAAACCGATACCGTCCGGTGGTCTATGGAAAGACCCTACCCGATATCCTTGACCGGCTTGCCGAGCCCGAACTCGGTTGGATCGTCCAAGACTTAGGTGATGGCGATGGTCGGTATGGTGCGCGACGCACGGCCATCCGTCCCGGGCCGGAATTGCTGAAACAAATGGGAGACCAAGATATAACGTTCACGGACCTTGCCCGTGCCAGCGTAGCCGAACCGATCATCCTGAAGAGCTTGAAGGCCGACTTCTGGGACGAAGCCCAGGTAACCGACTACAGCGACACAGGAGAAACGACCCGCTTCCGACGCGAGATGCGGGACATCAATGATTGGCTGCTAACTGCCAATCTCGACTACGCAATCTTCAAGGGCGACCACGCTCCGATCCCCGACACCACTGATCGGGCCTTACGCCGGATATTCAGCCGAGGAGACTTCAGTTGCGGTGGTCGCTTGTTCGGCGGCTTCTGGCAAGCGATTGGGAAGGCAGACCGCTTTGACCGGTTGGTCATCGACGGTGAGGCGATAGTCGAGCTCGACTACGCTCAGATGGGACCACGGCAGCTTTACGGCATGGCAGGTGCTGTGCCCGAAATGGCCGATCTCTACGCCATCCCCGGCTTCGAGGAATACCGTAAGGGCATCAAGGTTGTCTTCAGTTCCATGGTCTTCCGCGACGAGCCTATGAGAAGGATTCCGAGGGGAAGCGCGGTCCTATTCAAGAATGGTGAACGTATCGGTGACATCACCGAAGCAATCATCGGACACCATCCCGCAATAGCTCACCTCTTCTTCCGCGGAGTCGGACACCGCATTCAATTTCAAGAAAGCCAGATCATGGTCGATATCTTGCTTCGCTTGAGGTCACAGGGAATGACGGCTCTTCCCATCCACGATGCGATCCTTGTAGCAGGTTCTAATGCGGATGCGGCGAGGCAGGTTATGGCTGACGTCTTCCTCGACCATGTCGGTTTGCCCGGATTGGTGGACGTCTCCTCCACGCCTTCGGGGTGACCTCGGTCTACCTTGGTGGGGGCTCCCCTGATGGGGTGGGCCCTCTAACCTCAGACACCACGGCTACCATCCTTACCGGGTGGAACCATACGGTACCTCTGCTTACCTAAGTAAACCTTATATCAACCTCGGAGCTACCCATAGCAGGACCCGTAAGAGGGCCAGACGGCTAGGGGCTCATCTTGATGTCGCCCGGTAAAATCAACGCCGGCCCCTACCGAGCCAAACTCGACCTCAGCAAGCGAGTGTGCCGCCATGCCCCTTTCCCCGTTAGGGCCTTACCGGAGAGTCCTTCGGGGCGAAATTAATCAAACCATCATTTCATTCTGAAGCCCGGATTGACGAAAGTTGGTACATAAGCAACTCTGCTCGAATAACGGGTGAGCGACTCATGAGCACAATCAAAGACAGGCCACGCCTACGCCACCAAGAAGTAGGCTGATCAGCAAGGCGACTAAGAGTGAAAATCACCGGTAACGCCCGCTGGAGGAACACAGGCCGTCGTCATACGCTCGTTGATGACGTTCGAACGATAAGGCAGTTGGAGGGCGACGCAGAGGGCGGTGTAACGTTCACGGTGTCCACTGAATATCTAACCCTTTCCGGGAACTACTCGCTGCACTTCTGCCTCTCCGCTGAAGAGGTTTCAATGCTGATGACGGCTAGCACTACTTCTCATCTTCACCAGCGAATTGAACAGTTAGAACGCCAAGTTGAAAAACTAAGCGGAAAAACCCGGAAGCGCGAAAGGCTCTAATCGGTATGCTGGACATGAACGAGCAAACGGCTCGCCGGATTATCGATGCGATTGCTGTAGCGATCGATGGCAAACCGTCGTCTGCCAAGACCTTTTCGGAAGAACCTTTCATAGGGGACCCGGACTTGCACTGGTGGAAGCAGTATGAGCCTCCCAAGGACACAAACCGCACCGAAGCACTCACCATAGCCTATCTGCTATTCTCGGGAGGACGTATTCCGCTTCGAGGAGTGCAGATGCGCGGTGCCTACTTCCGGCCAGATAAATGGTTAGTTGGCGCCTTTCTCAAAAAAGGTCACGCTTCAATCGACGAAACTTCAAATGAGATTGTATTCACCCAAGCTGGATGGGAATGGGTCGCGGGCATCCTTCAAGGTCTTGCGAAAGCTTGAAAGCAGACGCTGCGGTAGCTTCGCATGAACGGCGAGGTACTAAATTGAAGTTATTCTGGGTACTAAGATGCCCTCGACCCGCTACAGCTTATTCCAACCTAAGTACTTGTTACAATATCGCTTTTCGACAAATAAGATGTGGTTTGATTTCGTAATTTTTCTCCGGCCCGGGGAGCCAGTTTCAGAGATAAACGCCTGCTTTTGTTGATATTCCAAAAGCAGGCGTTTTCTTTCCCCACTTTTGAAATCGCGTTTGGCCGATTGGTTCCTGTGGATAATCTTCTACGACGTCCACGCCAGGCTGTGGTGGAATCAGAAAATTTGCGTCCGCTGCTCACCGTTCGACCATAGACCGGGAACTTTTCCTCGCCTCAGCGGTTTCCCTCACGCAGCGCTTCCAACACGCTGTGGGACTTGCATCGCCCAACATCCAGGTCCGCGTTAGGCCCGGCGCCGGCTCCCTGCCCGCCGGGCTAGTGCTTGTATGTCCGGTCCGATCTTTCACAATTCTCCCACCCAAATGCGCGCTATAATAGCATTTGCGCACTGCTTGTCTCGATTATCGTGACCGCCAGGCTCCGGCCCTCTTCAATTTCCGCATTCTTGAATCCAATGCGCGCCCTCCAACGGCGTTGCGAGATCGGTGTATTGAAACTGGGGATCTGCAGCATGGAATCAGCAATATACTTCGGAACTGGCGTCGTAGTAGCGAAGCGGACAGATGCATTCCCCTGGGAGGTCAGTGGGTGTTCTTGTCATCGATAACAGCCACTTTCCAGCCCCGTCCCACGGCTTAGGGACGATCCTCTACGAAAAAGACGCCATAGAAGAACTTTGGGAGAAAAGACCAGGATCTCGGTGGTCGCGTCCCGATCTCCAGATTCTGACCGGCGAGGGAGACAAGGCAGAGCTGAGCGGCACTTACGCTGTGCCGATCGCGCCGGGAGAAAAGTATGTTGTCGGCATCTTTGAAAATGGGTCTGGCCCCCTCTCAGACCCACATGTCCGCTGCACTGGCACCATAACAGCGGTGCCAGGCGCGCCGAAAACAACCGATCTCATAACCGACGGTGAGAACGGATCAGGCGGCACCTTCCATGTACACAGATCGAGACAACCGTTCATACGGATATTGTATTCGTTGGAGCAACCATGGAGCCGCCAAGTTTTGACAGCTGGATCCCAGTCCTCCGAGACCCGGTCGGTAGGATAAAAATCACTCCCAGTTCTGGCAGAACGCATCACGTCACATTGGATTCATTGGTGCCCGGAAACCCCTTTCATTTCACGATCATGGTCGTCGATCCCGGCGGAAACTGGGACGTGCTGACGAGCAGCTTCGCGACGCTCGGGCGGAGGGTGACGGTGCAATTCCCCCAGATGCGCATTCTCAATGATGGCGACCCATCCAGCGTTGGTGAAGGGGAGTTTTGATTTCGTGTTTCCGCAGGCGATGACCACCGTGCAATGAACATATTGCAGGATTTCCACCTCCCAACGATGGATATTGACGATTGGTCGGAAACCGGTCGCCCGTATTCAATCGGATTCGCTTATGTCGAGAATACATTTGCATCGATCCCAACGGACCGCCCAAATATTTGGGTGGGATCGTGGGGCTTGGAGCATGATGCCCCCTGGAGTCGGATGAGGGAGCCGGAAACTTTCTAATGAAACTTTCGCTGCCGACCTGGTCCAGGGAGACCGTATCGAGCAGAACTGTAAAGCTGCGATGCCCCACGACCACGACCGGCGATGACTTCGGTTACGAGGTCGATGTGACATTCTCTGTCGAATACGGTCGATGATAGTGGCAGTTCTCAAAGAAAAGCCGCCGACATTCGCGCCGACGGCTTCTTTTCGTGGGTCCCACGGTTGGCGCCCGTGGCACTGCTGACTAGAAGTTAAAATACAGGCTCACACCTGACCTACGATTGTAGGGGTAATAGTCGCGATAGCCGTATCGGGGATAGCCGTAATACCGCGGACGGTAGCACGAGCCGTAATACCGACAGTCGCGATAAGCGTACCGCCGATTCTTCCAGTGGCCATTCGCATATCCGTTACCGTGGCCGCGGTGCTTGACCTGCTCGACGTCGGCGGTGTGGATAGGTGCTGCTTTCGGCACGCCAATTGGCGCGGCGTTTAGCGGCAGGGCGAAAGATCCAGCCAGGACCATGGCTGCGAGTGCGGCCAAAATCTTCTTCATCATCGGATCATCCTTTCAGGCTGCGATTAACCTCCGATGAACGGCTGCGCGCTGCGGACTTCGCAATAAAGTCAGCCGGCGCGCTGCTTTTGTTGGAGCAGGTAATGACCACGCCAGCCATTGGTGTAGTTCCCGGAAAATGAGATCGAAGAGCTCAGCCCTAGATGCTCCTCCTAACACCTCGCGCATACAGGCTTCGGCTCAGCATCGGAACAATTTTACCTGCAGAAGAAATAGCCCGCGAAGGTTGGGCGACCGGTGAAAAATCCGCGCGATTTTTGCCGCTGGTCTGGCGACCTCCGCTTTTGCCCAATCCGTTCCCGACCCAATCGACCCGACCAATGGCGGCTCGAAAAATCCGAGCTCCAGCACCTACCCCGGCGACTAAACGAGCAGTGAAACGGCACGCATCCGATCACTGTCGCTCCGGTTGACCCGATGACAACGCCGAGCATCACACCACAGCCGAGGCGCTGGATTGCCGAGGCATGCCGCAAGCGAATTCGGGTGTTGATACCCGTGGTAGCGAGAGCGGCGTATCCATCAGTGACGCCTGCCGCGAAAGCGACGACTGATCTGACACGTCGTTGATTTCCAAAGGGCCGGTGTAACCGGGCCGGTGTAACCGGCCCTTCCCCTTTTGTACTGCCGACCCGCTCGGCGGAGGAAGCCACGGTGGCAATACCGCTCCCAGAAGCTGAATTGTCACTGGTCAGAGACTTTTGTTTCTGATTAGACTGCGCCATTCTCCTGCCGAAAGGCGCGAGCGTTTTTGGTCGACATTGGAGCGCATTCGCCTATTTGGTTTTGATGAGCGCTTCAAACGGCCGTTGGGAGTTCGAGTTATTTCGATTGTGAGCAGACTTCCGCACTAGAACATAGACGTTCGCCAGGACGTCTATTCGCGGAGCTGACGAGAGCGGATGGCGGCCCTTTTAGGCAGATGACCTCCTGTCTGGCCGTCATCCGCCTCGTCCTTGCCTGGAAACTGAACATCACTCCGCAGGATGCGGCATCGCCGGACGGGCGTGCTTTTCAAGCGGTCGCTCCCGCCATCCCGTCGAGCGATTGACCAGCCAGAAATAGAGCCCGTAGGGAAGAAAATTGACGAGTTTCATCATGTAGGTGAAGCGCTTCGGGAAGGTAATCTCGAAGCGTTGAGACTTGAGTCCTGCCGAAATCTGTTCGGCGGCCTCCTCGACCGAGACCAGCGAGGGCATCGAGAATTTGTTCTTCTTAATCGCAGGGGTATCGACGAAGCCCGGATTGATGAGCTGAATGCGGATGCCCATCTTGTCGAGATCGAATTTCAAGCTCTCGGCCATGTTGATCAAGGCGGCTTTGGTCGCGCCGTAGGCCGCGCTTGTCGGCAGGCCGCCATAGCCTGATACCGATGAAACGACGGCGATCTGCCCCTGCCCTTTGGCCTTCATGTGCCGCACGGCCGGGATGAGGCAATTCACGACACCCTGCAGATTGACCGCGAAGCTCTGCTCGAAATCGCTGAGCTTCAGTTCTTCCGCGTGGACGGGGAAATAGACCCCCGCATTGAAAACCGCCAGCGCAAGTGCGCCATGTTCATATTCGATTGACGCAAGCACGTGCTCCATGTCTTCGGCGTTGGTGACATCGCCGTCGAGCACGATGATGCTGCCGGGTAGGTCCGAAGCCTCGGCCTGCAATTCCGCAAGCTTCTCGTGGTCGCGAGCGGTGACGGCGACCTTGTATCCGTCTCCGGCGAGCTTCAATGCCAACGCTCGCCCGATTCCGGAACTCGCGCCCGATATCCAGGCTATTCCATGTTCGGGACGGGCGACGAAATCTGGCATGGCACATCTCCTCCGGGCTGTTTTCCAAACGTCAAAACAGGTCCGGGAGTTCCTCGCCATCTCCCGGTTTCAAGGGAATATCACGCCATTGTGGCTGCTTTCAGCCGATCAGGTCTCGGATGAACTGGGGGAAGGAGCCGGTGAGCTTGATCGGCGCGTCAAAAACCGAAAACGCGATGCAGGGACGATCTTTTTCGGCAACAGGTCGGTGGTCGACGCTCTCGTCCGCTACGGAGATGTCGCCAGGCCCGAAATGGCCGCGACTGTCGTTGAACGCGCCGTCCAGGATCAAGGTGAGCTCCATGCCCTTGTGGGTGTGTGCAGGCAAAGCCCGGCCAGCCTTGATCCACATCAGGCTGACTTCGCAGCCATCGATATCGGTCGAGTACTCCTTGAAGCCGGGAAGCTTCGTCTTCCAGGGGACCGTATCCACATCATAGCCGACCAGGTTGCGAATCGCCTTCGGGAAGAACCCCTGTTTTGTCGGCAGGTCGGCTGGCTTTTCAGCTGGCAGCGCAGAGGCGAAGACCGCGGCGAGGCGCACCTGGCGATCGCCCATTGCGGCTTCGGGTGTCTCCTCGAGGGCCTCCCCAGCAAGGGATTCCAGATCTCTCACCAGCAAGCGATGATCGGGCTTCATTTCAAGATGCGATTCGACCAGCACGCGTGCCGGCTCAGGAAGGGATCCGGCGACGTAATGCGCCATCAACGCATCGACCGTGTCGATATGCTCATGAACCATGACGGTTTCGGTTGTTTTTTCTTCTAGAGACTGCTTTGTCGTCATCCCTACGCTGAAAGTCAATCTCCGGATCACAAGGCCGGCGAACGGCTCTGGCTCGAGTGCCTGGACGGCAGCGAAGTCTAATTTTGTCGCTGCGCTCAAAGGGATGGAATAGCATTTCTTGCCAACCTAGCCTTGTGAAGGGAAAAGACCGTTCCTAAACTAAGCGTTCAAAAGAGGCAGAGTCCATGACCGTCCATCCCTCCGTTCTAGAGGCAATCGGCAACACCCCGTTGATCAAGCTCAAGGGTGCGTCGGAAGCGACCGGCTGCACTATTCTCGGCAAGGCGGAATTCCTCAATCCCGGCCAGTCGGTCAAGGATCGCGCGGCGCTCTACATCATTCGCGACGCAGAGAAGAAGGGCGTGCTGCGGCCGGGCGGCGTCATTGTCGAGGGGACCGCCGGCAATACCGGCATCGGCCTGACGGTCGTTGCAAAGGCGCTCGGCTACCGGACCGTAATCGTCATCCCGGAGACGCAGAGCCAGGAAAAGAAGGATGCGCTGAAGTTGCTCGGCGCCGAACTCGTCGAGGTGCCCGCCGTTCCCTACAAAAACCCGAACAATTATGTGAAGGTCTCAGGAAGGCTGGCCGAACAGCTGGCGAAGACGGATCCCAACGGCGCGATCTGGGCGAACCAGTTCGACAACGTCGCCAACCGGCAGGCGCACATCGAAACGACGGCCAGCGAGATCTGGAACGATACCAACGGCAAAGTCGACGGCTTTATCTGCTCCGTCGGCTCTGGCGGGACGCTTGCGGGTGTGGCCGCCGGCCTCAAGGCATTCAACAAGGACATCAAGATCGGCCTGGCCGACCCCGACGGAGCCGCGCTCTACGAATTCTACAAGAACCGCGAATTGAAAGCGTCGGGTTCCTCGATCACCGAAGGGATCGGTCAGGGACGGATCACAGCGAACCTTGAAGGCTTCACGCCCGATTTCGCCTATAGCATTTCGGATGCGGAAGCCCTGCCCTACGTCTTCGATCTCGTCGAGCATGAAGGCTTGTGCCTGGGCGGATCGACGGCAATCAACATCGCCGGCGCAGTACGCCTTGCCAAGGAGCTCGGTCCCGGCCATACCATCGTGACAATCCTCGCCGACTACGGCAACCGCTACCAGTCCAAGCTTTTCAACCCCGATTTCCTGACGTCGAAGGGCCTGCCGGTTCCGGCGTGGCTCGCCAAGACGCAAGACATACAGATCCCATACGAACCAGCAGCGTGAGACCCCATGCCCGTCAATGCCCTCTATCGTGACGATTTCTATCTTTCGACATGCGAGGCGGTGGTAACCGCCGTTCACGACGACGGGGGCATTGAGCTGGATCAAACCTGCTTCTATGCGACATCGGGAGGCCAGCCGGGCGATACGGGATTCCTCGAGCGCGCCGATGGCAGCAAGATCACGCTTGGGCAGACGAAGCATGGAGCGACCAAGGACATCGTCGTGCATGTGCCGCTCGAGGGCCAGGAACAGCCGGCCGTCGGCGAGAAGCTGGTACTGCATGTCGACTGGCCGCGCCGCTACAAGCTTATGCGGATGCACACCGCCTGTCACCTGCTCTCCGTCGTCTGCTCCTATCCGATCACGGGTGCAGCTGTCGGCGAGGATGAGAGCCGTGTCGACTTCGATATGACCGAGACGATCGACAAGGACGACGTCACCGAAAAACTCATGGAACTGGTGCGGCAGAACTATCCGGTCTACCTGCAGTGGATCACCGACGAGGAGCTTGCTGCCAACCCTGGTATCGTCAAATCCAAGAACGTCCGTCCGCCGATCGGGCTCGGTCGGGTCAGCCTTGTCTGCATCGGCGAAAACTCTGCGATTGACAGCCAGCCCTGCGGCGGCACACATGTGTCCGAAACTCAGGAAGTCGGTCAGATTCACATTGCCAAGATCGAAAAGAAGGGCAAGGAAAACCGTCGCTTCCGTATTCGCTTCGGCGCTCCCGGCGACGAAGCCTGAAGCCCCAGGGAGAGCAGAATGAGCGAAGAAAAGAGCCGTTTCGTCGTTTCGGCCGATTGGGTGCAGGCGGAATTGGGCAAGCCGGATTTGCGCGTCCTGGATGCGTCCTTCTATCTGCCGGCGCAGAAGCGCGATGCCGACGCCGAATACGCCGCCGGCCATATCCCGGGCGCTATCCGCTTCGATCAGGACAAGATCGCGGATCATTCCGTACTGCTGCCGCACACGATCCCCTCGCCAGAGTTTTTCGCAACCGAAGTCGGCAAGCTCGGCATCGGGGAAAACGATCATATCGTCGTCTATGATGGCATCGGGATGTTCGCATCGCCGCGTGTGTGGTGGCTGTTTCGCGTGATGGGCGCACGGAATGTGTACGTACTTGATGGCGGACTGGACGGATGGAAAGCGGAGGGCCGGCCGCTTGAGGCAACCGTTCCGCGCCACGAGCCAAAGGTTTTCAAGCCCACCTATGACGCCTCGCGGGTCGTCAATCTCGATGCCATGCGGGAGATCGTTGCACGCGGCGCGCTGCAGATAGCGGATGCCAGGAGCGCGGGCCGCTTTGCAGCGGTCGAGCCTGAGCCGCGCGCTGGCATGCGCTCCGGTCACATGCCGGGCGCGCGAAACCTGCCATCGGGTGTCTTCGCCACCCAGGGCCGCTTCAAATCCCTGCCGGAACTCAAGCAGACGATTGAGGAGGCGGGCGTAGACCTGTCGAAGCCCGTGGTCACGTCCTGCGGTTCGGGCATCACCGCGGCCATCATCACGCTGGCGCTGGAATCCCTCGGCCATACCGACAACAAGCTCTACGACGGTTCCTGGAGCGAATGGGGTGGCCGGGACGACACGCCTGTTGTCACCGGTCCGCCGGAACCGGTCAAAGCCTGACACGATGGTGAAGCCCCCCTCTTCCCTAAAAGCCCATATTACGCGCCTGGAAATGACGGCACCGCCGAAGGCAAGCCTTCCGGTGCCGATCAACATCCAGACGGCGATCATGCGGGCTCCCGACATTCCGCTGCCATTCTATCGCTATCTCTACCGTCAGGTCGGTGCCAGGTGGCAGTGGGTGGACCGGCTGCGGATGCTTGACGAGGATTTGGCCAGGTCGCTGCACGACAAACGCAACAATATCAGCGTGCTCTACGTCAACGGCGCGCCTGCTGGCTTCTACGAGTACTTCGTCGAGGATGAGGACACGATCGAGCTCAGCCACTTCGGGCTGTTCGAGCATGCGCTTGGTCTGGGGATCGGAAAGTGGTTCCTGCTGCAGGCGCTCTACGCGATCTGGACGCTCAATCCGAAGCGGGTGACGACGACGACCAACGATCTTGATCACCCGCGAGCTTTGCAGCTCTACCAGATGTTCGGCTTTTCACCGGTCTCCACCGGTTCGGGCATCGTCCGGCCGCTCAGCGACAAGGAACTTCTGGAGTTGAGCAAGAAGGATTGGTGAGTCGGCCAGGAGCTGGAGCCCTCGAGGGCTCTGGCAGGAATCGGGTGGTTTCTACCCCGATAAAGGCGCATCTCTTGGCAATCAGCAAGGAGATCCGCCATGACCGACATCCGCTTTTCCGCCATGCCCACCGCCAACGCCGAGAATCTCTGGAACGGCGGTACAGACGCCTACGGTTTCTTGCCCGAGACGATGGTCTCCGACGGGCCTGGCCATCCCTGCCGTCATTGCCTGAAGAATATCGATGCCGGCGAGGAATTGCTGGTCTTCGCCTACCGGCCGTTTCCGGAGCTTCAGCCCTATGCTGAGACCGGTCCGGTCTTTCTTCACAAGGAGCCCTGCGAGCGCTATGCCGCAGAAGAGGTCCTGCCGCCGGTTCTGACCAGCCCGGATTTCATCGTGCGCGGTTACAATGCCGATAACCGAATCGTGTACGGCACAGGCGCGGTAACTCTGACACCCGATATCCGCTCCTATGCCACCCAGCTCCTCGAGCGGCCTGAGGTTGCCTACGTGCATGTGCGGTCGGCACGCAATAACTGCTATCAATGCCGTATAGACAGATGATGGCTGGTCGCAGGAGAATGCGACCAGCCTGCCTCACGTAACGTGATGGGAATTACGCCACGTTTAGTACGCTTTCCGGAGCATAGGCTTCGTAGCCCAGCGCTTCGGCCACCGGCTTATTGGTGACGCGTCCCTTGTGGATATTGAGACCGTTCCTGAGGTGACGATCTTCTGCAATCGCACGCAGGCCGCGATCGGCCAGCGCCAGACCATAAACCAGCGTTGCATTGTTCAGGGCATGTGCCGAGGTGACCGGCACGGCGCCTGGCATGTTGGCGACGCAGTAGTGCACCACGTCATCGACAACGTAGGTCGGTTCGGAATGGGTCGTTGCATGCGACGTCTCGAAGCAGCCGCCCTGGTCGATGGCAACGTCGACGATGACAGAGCCTCGCTTCATCCCCGACAGCATTTCGCGGGTCACAAGCTTCGGCGCGGCGGCGCCCGGAATGAGCACGGCCCCAATGACGAGGTCTGCCGCGAAAACTTCTTCTTCCAGAGCCTGAATGCTGGAATAGCGCGTATGGACGCGACCGCCGAAGATATCGTCAAGCTGGCGGAGACGCGGCAGTGACTTGTCGAGGATGCTGACATCGGCGCCGAGGCCCGCGGCCATCCTGGCGGCATGCAGGCCGACGACGCCGCCACCAATAATAGCGACCTTCGCCGGCAGCACGCCGGGAACGCCGCCGAGCAAGATACCCAGCCCGCCATTGGCCTTCTGCAGGGCGGTCGCGCCAGCCTGGATAGACAGGCGTCCGGCCACCTCGGACATCGGCGCAAGGAGGGGCAGACCGCCCCGATCGTCCGTTACCGTCTCATAGGCAACAGCGGTGACGCCGGACGCAAGGAGACCCTTGGTCTGTTCCGGGTCGGGCGCGAGGTGAAGATAGGTGTAGAGAATCTGGCCATCGCGAAGCTGCGCCCACTCGGAGGGTTGCGGCTCCTTGACCTTGACGATCATATCGCACTTCTCGAAGATTTCCTTGGCCGAGGCGGCAATCTTTGCGCCAGCGGCCGCATAGGCCGCGTCATCAGCACCGATGCCGGCGCCCGCCTTGGTCTCAACCCAGACCTCGTGGCCATGGGCGACATATTCACGAACGGATGCAGGTGTCAGTCCGACACGATATTCATGATTCTTGATTTCCTTCGGGCAACCGACACGCATTGAGCGTTCCTCTCTCATTATGTCCGCTTCGCGGAGTGTTTTTGACCGGGAAATCCAACCACCACACCCGCGAAATGTCCTTGCAAAGAAGGTTTGCGCAGCGGGTGATTTTCGAAGAATATTGCGAATTAGAGCAAATAATCGAAAGTTCTTCGAATGTCAGAACCCGACGCCATCGATCTTGCGATTCTGAAGACGCTTCAGTCCGACGCCCGCATTACCAATGCCGACCTTGCAGCCAAGGTTGGACTGTCGCCATCGGCTTGCTCTCGGCGGCTTGATATACTGGAGAAGCGCGGCGTCATCCGTGGCTACCACGCCCACGTCTCTCACAAGGCGCTCGACTACAAGATGATCGCGATCGTGCACATCTCCCTGTCGGGCCAATTTGCGAAGACGCTCTCCGAATTCGAAGCCGCGGTGAAACGCTGTCCGAACGTTTTGGTTTGTTATCTGATGTCGGGCGAATACGATTACATTCTCCGCGTCGCCGCGCGCGACCTCGAGGACTACGAGCGCATCCATCGCGACTGGCTCTCAGCGCTTCCGCATGTCGTAAAGATCAACTCCAGCTTCGCCCTGCGTGAAGTCATCGACAGGCCAAATGTCGGGCTTTGACAGAGAGCTGAAATCGGCAGAATGTCGCAGAATCGGAGCAGCGGCTTCGTCGTCCTCTGCCTGATCCCCCCACAATAAGACCCCGTACGCATGAAATCCAAAACCCAAGGCTATATTTTCGTCCTGCTGGCGATCACCATCTTCTCGCTGCAGGACGGCATCTCGAAGCACCTGGCCTCCGCCTATCCGCCCGTCTTCATCACCATGATCCGCTACTGGGCCTTTGCCGCATTCACCATTGCGCTTGCTTGCAAGATGAGGGGTGGCCTCAAGCAGACAGCCAAGACAAAGAGGCCGCTCCTGCAGGTCTTCAGGGGCGTTTTGCTGGCCTCTCAGGTTGTCGTTGTCATCAATTGCTTCGCCCTGATCGGCCTAGCCCACTCGCAGGCAATCTTTTCCGCAACCCCGATTCTGATTGCGCTGCTCTCGATGCCGATCCTTGGCGAACGGGTGGGCTGGCGCCGCTGGACGGCAATTGGTGCGGGTCTGGTCGGGGTGCTGTTGATCCTGAAGCCGGAAGGCGAGTTTTTCGACGTCAAGCTGCTGCTTGCTGTCTTCTCATGCTTCCTATTCGCATTTTACGTCATCGCTACGCGGCTTGTCAGTCGGGACGACTCGGCGATGACGAGCTTCTTCTATACGGGTGTCGTCGGCGGCATCGCCATGACGCTTGTCGGCCCTTTCTATTGGACCTGGATGTCGGGGTGGGACTGGGGCTGGATGACGCTTGTCTGTCTGACCAGCATCTCGAGCCATTATTTTCTCATCCGGGCCTACGATATGCTGGATGCTGCCGCCGTGCAGCCGCTGACATATCTGCAACTCGTCTATGCATCGATCATCGGCGTGGTGATCTACAGCGAGAAGCTGAGCCTCACCATGATCGTTGGCTCCGCCATCGTCGTGGCGGCAGGCATTTTCACCGTGTGGCGCGAACACGTCGTTGCGCGCAGAGGACGTTTGCAGCGGGGCTCTCCGCAATTCTAGATCGATCAATTAGAGCATTCTTAATGTTCCTCCAGTAGATTTCACTTACATGTTCTGGTGGAGCGTAACATGCAGCGTAATCTGAATATCATTGCCCGAAAGGCCGAGCGGCGGTCCTGCCGTGTATTCGGCAAGGTCCGCTATCTCACCAAAGAAGTTGATGCTCGCATCCTCGATATGTCGGTTACTGGCGTTGCCGTCGAGATCCGGTCGCCGATCCACGCCGCGGCCGGCAGCCGCGTGCAAATCATCGCCGAAGACCTCGGCACGCTTCACGGCATCATCCGCTGGAGCCATAATGGTCGCCTCGGAATTCAGTTCGACCCGAACTCCAATGCCCGTGCGCAGGTGGCCTCATACTTCCGGTTCTTCCACAAGGAAGTAAAGCCAGTCCTCTCGCGATAATTCCCTGTCATTTTCAGGGTTTACTCCTTCGCAAATCACCCTAGTCTCGCCATGGCTGGGCGACGCGTGATTTTCGAAGGAGTTTTCATGTCTTCCATTCTGGATCTGCCACCAGTGACCCGCCGCTCGTTGCTTGGCGGCCTGGCCGCCACGTCAGCGCTCATCCTTCTTCATCCTTTCAGCGCGCGCGCAGCCGCCAATCAGGCGCATCTTCGCCTGATGGAAACGACCGACATTCACGTCAACGTCTTTCCCTACGACTACTATTCCGACAAGCCGAACGACACGATGGGCCTGGCGCGCACCGCGACGATCATCGACAACATCCGGGCGGAAGCTGCCAACTCGCTGCTGATCGACAATGGCGACGTGCTGCAGGGCAACCCGATGGGCGACTACATGGCCTACCAACGCGGGATGAAGGACGGTGACCTACATCCCGTCATCAAGGCGATGAACACGCTCGGCTACACGGTCGGCACGCTCGGGAACCATGAATTCAACTACGGCCTCGATTTCATGTTCAAGGTGCTGAACGGGGCAAATTTCCCGTTCGTCTGCGCAAACCTGACCAAAGGCCAGCTCGCGTCCGATCCGACCAAGGACGAGCTGTTTTTCAAGCCCTATCTCATCGTCGAGAAGACAATCAAGGACGGCGCCGGCAACGAGAGCCCTATCAAGATCGGCTTCATCGGTTTTGTGCCGCCGCAAATCATGCTGTGGGATATCAAGAACCTCGAAGGCGAGGCGCAGACGCGCGACATCGTCGAGGCGGCCAAGGCCTGGGTGCCGGTCATGAAGCAGGAAGGCGCGGATATCGTGATCGCGCTCTCTCATTCCGGCATCGACGGCGGGGCCCCCTCCGAGAAGATGGAGAACGCATCGCTGCATCTTGCCGCGGTCGATGGAATCGACGCGATCTTTACCGGGCACCAGCACCTCGTCTTCCCCGGTCCCAAGACCTGGGATGGCATTCAGAATGCCGATCCGGTGAAAGGCACATTGCATGGCAAGCCTGCTGTGATGGCGGGCTTCTGGGGCTCCCATCTCGGCCTCATTGACCTCCTGCTGGAAAAGGACGGCAAAGGTTGGAGAATTGTCGACTTCACCTCGGAAGCGCGGCCGATCTACCACCGCGATGATAAGAAGAAAGTCATCGCCGACGTCGCCGACAAAAAGGACGTCATCGAAGCTGCGAAGGCTGAGCATGAGGCCACCCTTGCCTACGTGCGCACTCCGGTCGGCAAGACATCGGCCCCGCTCTATTCCTATTTCGCGCTCGTTGCCGACGACCCATCCGTCCAGATCGTTAGCCAGGCACAGACCTGGTACATCAAGCAGATGCTCGCCGACACCGAATACAAGGACCTGCCCGTGCTGTCGGCCGCAGCGCCGTTCAAGGCCGGCGGTCGCGGCGGCGCGGACTACTATACCGACGTGCCCGCCGGCGATATCGCGATCAAGAACGTCGCTGATCTCTACCTGTACCCCAACACGGTTCAGGCGGTCGCCATCACTGGCGAACAGGTGAAGAATTGGCTGGAAATGTCAGCCGCCATGTTCAACGAGGTGAAACCGGGATCGAAGGACACGGACCTGCTGAACAGTGCCTTCCCATCCTACAACTTCGATGTGATCGATGGCGTCACCTACCAGATAGACCTGTCGCAACCGCGCAGGTTCGATGATGACGGCAAGTTGATCAATGCCGATGCGAACCGCATCCAGAATCTGCAGTTCGACGGCAAGCCTATTGATCTCAAGCAGAAATTTGTCGTCGTCACCAACAACTACCGCGCCGGCGGCGGCGGCAAGTTTCCGGAAATCGCCGCCGACAAGGTCGTCTTCCAGGCGCCGGACACCAATCGTGACGTTATCGTCCGCTTCGTCCATGAAGAGCGCACAATCAATCCGTCGGCCGACGGCAACTGGACCTTCAAACCGTTGCCGGGAACGACGGCCGTCTTCCAGAGCGGTCCGAAGGCCAAGCAGTTCCTCGCGGACGTGAAAAGCGTAAAGATCGAGGACGCAGGTGAAGGCACCGATGGATTCGCCAAATTCCGTCTGGTTCTCTAGGCGTTCAGCTCCCGGCGAGGCCCTTGCGCCTCGCCTATTCCGCCGCTAGGGAGAGATCGCGCGCTGCATACTCCGCCACCTCGGCGGTGAAGTCGGCATGGCTTGGGCATTGCGAAAGCCTGGACCGAAAGGCGTCAACCATCCAGGTGGCAGCCGGTCCGGGCGGGGTTGAGATTCGTCGCATCGCATAAATTGGATACTCGCCTTGCTCGTAGGCCTGGAGATCCAGGTGTACAAGCGCTCCGCTTCTCAACTCGTCTCGAATAAGCGACGCCGGAAGACCACCCCAGCCGAGACCCCCGCGAATAAGAGAGTGCTTCGTCGCGATATCGCTAACGCGCCACGTCTTGTAGGAAAGCACATTGAAGTCGCGACCTTTGGTCAATCCCGATGGGTCGGTGACAACAAGCTGCGTCTCGTCGCGGACATCGGCCAGCGTCAACGGCCGGCCCAACCGCGCCAAAGGATGAGCGCTCGACGCAACCGGCACCATGAAGGAATGGCCGATGCGCTCGGTCACAAGCGAATCATGCTGCTGCAGGATGGCGCCGCCGATCCCGATCGTCGCCTTGCCGTTTGAGACGAGATCCATCACCACGCCGAGTTCACCGACCGCCAGATTGAGCCCGACGGACGGGAACTCGTTGCGAAACTCGCGCAGGACCTCAACCATCGCCTTTGACGGCACCATGACACTGATCGCGACGGAGACCTCGGCCTCCAACCCTTCCTTCAGCCCCTTTACGCGGGCGCGCATCACCTCGAGATCCGAGACGAGTCGCCGTGCGTCTTCGAGGAGTGCCCTGCCCGCCTCCGTCAGCTTCGGTTGCCTCGCACCCGAACGCTCGAAAAGGGGCACCTCCAGCTGCGCCTCGAGGTTGGCGATCGTGTAGCTGATGACCGATTGAGCGCGATTTAGCGTGCGCGAAGCAGCCGAAAAGCTGCCCATTTCCGCAACGGTAAGGAACACTTGCAACTGGTCGAGTGTGGGGTTCGGAAGCAT
Source organism: Rhizobium sp. RHZ02 (assembly GCF_014851575.1). Classification (NCBI taxonomy): domain Bacteria; kingdom Pseudomonadati; phylum Pseudomonadota; class Alphaproteobacteria; order Hyphomicrobiales; family Rhizobiaceae; genus Rhizobium; species Rhizobium sp. RHZ02. The sequence continues at coordinate 10,563 of NZ_JACUZX010000017.1, read as the reverse complement.
CTTCCATCCAATCTATCGATGATTTTGATCGACATTATCACAGTTTTTTCGATAGTCGGCCAGTCCTATTTTCTGCTTCGAAACAGCGGCTCGAAGCTCCCAAGAACGGCCGCGAACGCAAATTCGAGAGGAAATTCAATCATGCCTTCCATTCTGCTTTTGACTTCCAGCCCGCGTGTAGACTCTCTTTCGACCACGATCGCCGCTGACCTTGCCGAAAAGATCAAGGCTCAGCAGCCGGGCAGCGCCGTCGTTCGTCGCGACCTAGGTGTAAATCCGCTGCCGCACATCGATGATCTCTTCACCGCAGCCATCCGCAAGCCTGCCGATGATCGCACCGTTGAGGAAGCCGCCGCCGTGCAGACGTCGGACGAACTCGTCGCCGAACTGCTCGCAGCCGATACGGTTGTCATCGGTACGGGTCTCATCAACTTCAACATCTACTCGTCGCTGAAGACTTGGATCGACAACGTCGCCCGCGCCGGCCTTACCTTCAAGTACACCGAAAGCGGCCCGGTTGGTCTTGCCACCGGCAAGAAGGTCTACGTCGTTCTTGCTTCCGGTGGCGTCTATTCGCAGGGCCCGGCAGCAGGCATGAACCACGCTGTACCGTACCTGAAGTCGGTCCTCGGCTTCCTCGGTATCACCGACGTCGAAACGATCTACGTCGAAGGCCTCGCCTTTGGTCCGGAAGCTGCCGAGAAGGCAATTGGCGCTGCCAAGGCCCGCGCTGAGGAAATCGCCCTCGCCGCCTAATCGGTGTCGAAATCGATGTTGAAACACGGCCGGTTCTCACCGGCCGTTTTCATTTTGTGCCGAACTCGTTCACGAAGGCCTTCACGGTGTCGAGGATCTCGTCGCCAAAGGCTTCATCGTTCGATATCCGTGCAAGGCCCAGCGCTCCACTCATGAGACAGGACATGATGATCGCCTTGCTGCGAGCCTCTGCCTCATCGGTGGCGTCAATGCGCGCCTGCATGCTGTTTACGCTCGTCTTCAGCTGATCTGTCGCAAGCGATCGGCACCTCTCGCCACTGCGGGCCAGATCGGCCGTCAGGGCCGCAAAGGGACACCCGCCGGCTGTATCGTCCCGGTGTTTTCCGCTCAGGTAGATCGCCGCATACTCCTGCAACGGAATGTCCTCTGGAGTCCGCCCCTCCGACCGAACCTTCGCCGACCAGGCGCCGAAGGCCGATTGCATTGCCTCGGCCACCAGTTCGTCTCGGGACGCAAAATGCTTGTAGAAGCCACCGACGGTCAGCCCCGCCTCCTTCATCAGATCCGCGACGCCGACGCCATCCAGCCCCTTCTCACGCAGACGCTTCGATGCAATTACGACGATCCGCTCGTGTGTCTTGCGCTTGTCCTGCTGTGAGTGGCCCATAAAAATCTCTCCCCACACCGGTTGACAGATTTAGATTACGATCATAATCCTTCTGGATTCATATCGTAATCCAGATAGCGCAATTTTCCAAGAGGAGTCATGCAATGCGTCTGCAGAACAAGGTCGCCCTCATCACGGGCGGAAATAGCGGCATCGGTCTTGCAACTGCCAAGGTCTTCCTCGACGAAGGGGCGAAGGTGATCATAACCGGCCGGAATACCGAGACACTCGCCGCCGCCGAGAAGGCGTTCGGCAGCAACGTGCTTGCGCTGAGGCTTGATGTAACGGACGTCGCGGCCACGGAACGGGCCTTTGCGGAAGCCGCCGCCAAGTTCGGCAAATTTGACGTGCTCTTTGCAAACGCCGGGATTGGCGGTGCGACTCCCCTTGGTGGAACGTCGCTGGAGCAATTTAACACGATCATCAGCACGAACCTGACCTCCGTCTTCTTTACGGTCCAGTCGGCATTGCCGCATCTGAACGACGGCAGCTCGGTCATCCTAAACGGCTCGGTTCATGCGGTGCTTGGTGCGCCCGGCTATTCAGCCTATGCAGCGACGAAGGGTGCGGTACGTGCCATGACCCGCAATATAGCTTCCGAGCTTGCGCCGCGCGGCATCCGCGTCAACCAGGTCACGCCAGGCGGCACCAAGACACCGATCTGGCAACCGGTGGCGTCGACGGCGGATGCAATGTCGGCGCTTGAAGCCCGGCTGGGCGGAATGAGCCCGCTCGGCCGAATGAGCGAAGCGGAGGAAATTGCCAAGGCCGCGCTCTATTTCGCGTCAAGCGATTCGACCAACGTCACAGGGATTGAAATTGTGGTCGATGGCGGCGCGACGAGCGCCCCGTCCGGCGCCAAAATATTCCGCGCATCGATCGGCTAATCGAACTTCTCGAGTCCGGACTTGCCGACCACGCAATTGCGGCCGCTTTTCTTCGCCTGGTAGAGCCTCTGGTCGGCGGCCGAAAGAACCGTTGTGAAGCTCGCGCCGTCAGTCTCGGCTGTCGCCACGCCGATACTGACGGTCACGGGCTCGCCATCCGGCGTCTTGACGCTATTCGCGATCGTCCAGCGCAAGCGTTCGGCCAGCCCCATTCCCTCGGCATGGTCGGTTGCCGGGCAGACCGCGACGAATTCCTCACCGCCAAAACGGAAGACACGGTCGGCCGATCGCAAAATGCTGCCGAGACGAAGCGTGATCGCCTTCAACACCTCATCTCCCTGCAGATGCCCGAAGCGGTCGTTGACCTCCTTGAAATGGTCCGCGTCCAGAATGATGACAGTGGCGGAGTGTCCCTGCCGCAGTGCTTCACGAACCATGACCGGCGCTTCCATCTCCATTCGCGCGCGATCGTAGACCCCCGTCAGCACGTCCCTGCCGGTACGATCAAGCAGATCGTTGTAACGCTCCCGGAAGGTCAGGTCACTGAAGACATCACTGATCGGCCGCACGCTCGCGGGAATGCCTTCGCGCCGTATCCAAACTTCGTAGACGGCGAAGAGCAACGCATAGATGCAGACGGCAAACATCTTGCCCTTCCATCCGTCCCAGAAGGCAGAGGCAGGAATCTCGAGGAAGTAGTGGAGCGCACCGAAGAACCCGATCTGATCGAATGTGAGGATGACGAAGCCGCAGATCATAAAGCGCACGATGATCCAGTGCTTCAGGAAGCGACCGAGGCGCTCGTACAGCAGGATAATGCCGATGGAATCGAGATAGAGGAGCGTCGTCCCCCAAACCATGAGCCATCCCATTTCCTTGAGGAAATCGAAGTTCGCGCTGTCGCCCCGAGGGAGCTCGATCGGCGTATGCAGTTGCATCAGCCACGCTACTGCGACCGTCAGGATATTGCCGACAAACAGGCCGTAGATCGGTTGGCGAACGGTAGCAGCGTCCTCTTGCCGATACAGCATGAGAATCATCATCAGCTTGCCAGTGAAGAATACCGACGAACCGGGCGACGCAATGCCGAACGGCAGCGCGACATAAAAGACTGCCGCCAGGTAGGTTTCCATGAAGTGCATGACACCGAGGGCAGTGAGAAACATGCCCAGGCCGAGGCGCTGGCGGAAGTGCAGTAACGTCACCATGAGCGTGAAATAGCCAACGGCGGCAATGGCAAACAGCAGCAGGTTAAAGGCTTCCATCAGCTGCCCCTCTCACCAGCCAGCGCGCATCCAGAGGCGGTCCACCACACCAGCAATTAATGGCGGCGAACATGAGCGGTGGTCTGTGTTTGTCGTAAGGCACGTGGCTGTCCTGCAAGGCTGCGGACACCAAGATTCCTCGTAATCCTTTAAGATTGCGTGAGTATTAGTATCGTCCTACCGACGCCGCGGAAAGCGAATCAGACCTGGCGAACTTTTGCGCCGTCGTTGAACAATGACGGCCCGTTCTGGTCGATGATCTGCTGCGCCTTGCGCACCGTGCACTCGATCGCATCATCCGAAGATCCGAACATGTCGGCGCGAATGAAATTGCGTACGAGGACCTCGTCCCCGACAGATTTCTCGATCCGGCCGGCAAGGCGGTACTGGCCGCCTTCCTTTTGCGGCTCGGCATAGATCGTGCAGTCCCCATAGAGCTGCGGCTCGGAAGAGACGCCAACCGGCGCGTCAGGCGATTTGCCGCCGCCTGAAAACATTGAGAAAATACTGGAGAAGATCGAAGCCATATTTCGCCTTATCATGGCAGCGCGTGCCGGAAAAGTTAAATGATGAGGTTTGCGAGGATCTCGTTTTCGGTGATGTCCTCGAAGCCGATGGCCGCATTCTCGAAGTTCGCGATGAGCTGCGCGAAATTCTCGGGCGCCTTGGTCTCAATACCGATCAATACCGAGCCGAAATTGCGAGCCGTCTTCTTGAGATACTCGAAACGGGCGATGTCGTCGTCGGGGCCAAGCAGGTTCAGAAAGTCGCGCAAGGCGCCGGGTCGCTGAGGCATCCGCAGGATGAAGTACTTCTTCAATCCGGCATAGCGCATTGCGCGCTCCTTGACATCGGGAAGGCGTTCGAAATCGAAGTTGCCCCCGGAGACAACGGCGATGACGGTCTTGCCTCTCAGCACTTCCGGATCCATCGCGGCAATTGCGGTCAGCGATAGTGCTCCCGCCGGTTCGAGGACGACTCCCTCTACGTTCAGCATCTCGCCGATGGTCACGCAAATGGCGTTTTCCGGCATCAGCATGACCTGCTCGGTGGGAAAGCCTTCCAGGGCGGCGAAGTTCAGATCCCCGATCCGCGCAACGGCCGCACCGTCGACGAAATTGTCAACCTTCGCGAGCGTCACCACCTGCCTTGCTTCGATGCTTCGCTTCAGGCTCGGCGCGCCGGCCGGCTCCGTGAAGATGAAGCCGGATTTTGGCACAAAATCATCGAGATAACGAGTGATGCCAGCCGCCAGTCCGCCGCCACCGACCGGCATGACGACCATATCAGGTGTGGTCCCTTCGGGCAGTTGCTGCAGGATTTCCGCGGCAACCGTCGCCTGGCCTTCGATGATATCCGGATGGTCGAACGGCGGCACCATGACGCCGTCGATCGCCTCGACGTGATCGCGGGCGGCCTTGTAGCATTGATCGAAGAAGTCGCCCGTCAGCTTGATGGTGATGAACTCCGCGCCAAAGATGCGCGTCTTGTCGATCTTCTGCTGCGGCGTTGTCACCGGCATGAAGACAACGCCAGGCACGCCGAAATAGCGGCAGACGAAGGCAAAGCCCTGGGCATGATTGCCGGCCGAGGCGCAGACGAAGGTCTTGCCGCCAGCACCCTCGGCGATCGCCTTGCGGAAGAAATTGAAGGCGCCGCGAATCTTGTAGGAACGCACGGGTGAAAGGTCTTCGCGCTTCAGCCAGATGTCGGCGCCATAGCGCGCCGACAGGTGCTCGTTCAGCTGCAGTGGCGTTGCTGGAAATAGGCTGCGCATGGCCGCCTCGGCGCTCTCGACATCCTGTCTGGTCACAATCGTTCGTCCATTGCTGTTACCGACCCCCGCTATGGCATAAGCGCGCAACGGGAAAAAGCCCATATCCGCCAATATTCTCCACTTGCGAAGTCATCTTTTGTATCGGCTGCCGCCGTTCGCGCAATAACGCGATTGTGCGCTATCAATTCGCTCGCAATGCGGCTACATCGCCCGGATGATCTCAAGCAAATTTGCAAGACCGATTGCCTGGCTGCTTTTCGCGGCCATTATTTTCGTCACCCTGTCGCCGATCGGGTTGCGCCCGCATACGGTCACGTCAGTCAATCTCGACCGCGCTCTGGCTTATTCGTTGGCCGGCTTCATGTTCGCGCTCGCCTATCCGCGGCATTGGATCGCGGTCGCGCTTCTCCTGGCCGCCGGCGCCTTGGCAGTCGAGTATCTGCAATACCTGTCGCCGACGCGCCATGCGCGCTTCCACGACGCCGCGGTCAAGATTGTCGGCGCATCCGCCGGCGTGTTTGCCGGTTGCCTTTTGAATCGGGTCCGTATTGCAGCGCGTCCCGCGCAAACATGAGGAGCCGCGTCGCTCTTGACTGAATCGCCTCAGTCGTTGAAGGAGATGCCTGCGCGAGCGTGGCGAAACTGGTAGACGCAAGGGACTTAAAATTCTTCCGGTCCATTGTTTTCGTTGAATATTTCTGCACAACGCAAACGCAAAAACCGATGAAATACGATGCAAAATCCTTCGATTTGCACAACGGTTTAGGTCTAATTCCATGACCCAAGACATCCGCCAAGCCATCCTAGACGCCGCCAACAGCAAGGCAGAGCGAGGAACGCCTATCAGCCTTCTGGAGATCGGCCCGCTGCTCTTGAAGGATGACCGGTATACGCAGGACGAGATCGTCAACGCGCTCTATGCAATGGAGTCGGATGGTTTGATCCTGATGTTGGAAGGCAACCGGATACAGGTCGTCAGGCGCTAGGGCTCGTTTGTCTCTGCCCGCGCTTGGGCTTGGGACGCTTCTCGCCCCGCACCTGTATGTATTCTTCCTTGATCATCAGCATCTCGGCGGCAATTGCAGCAGCTACGAAAGCCGCCCTCGCCTGCTCCGGATCCCGATGCCCTTCCATCGCCTCAAGGCACATGGTCTGCGCTCGTAGCCATTCCTTGCCCCGGTTCTCTTCCGGCCAGCGATAGAGCAGGCTGTAGGCCAGATCCGACAGCGTTGCGTGCCGGCGCATGGTGATGCCCTTGCGCTTCTCGACGCAGACAATGCAGTCTCTAATGCTGATGTGCTCACCTACGTATTCAGTCATGCCGTCACCTCTGGCCGAATCAGGTGAGGATTGGAGCCGGAGAGTCAAGGTGCGTTTATGAGATTCTTCTAATTTGTCTGGTGGGGGACAGAGAGAGCTATTCCGAGCGAAGGACCGCCTGGGTGCCGAACCACGGCTTCTGTGGAGCGCGGCAGTAGGCGCGGACAAGCACGGGCCGTTCTGCAGGGCATGTCAAAGGGCGAGCCGCAGGCATGACTGGCGGCACAGTGTCGATCAAGAGAGAGGCTGTTTCCTTCGCCTTCACAAACCCGCCGTTCATGGCAAACGTCACCAGAACTGCAGCGATAGCCGCGACGATGATCCAGAATAGGCGACCGATTCCCGACTTGATGCCTTTCACGTCGTCAGCAAGAGCCGTCATCCTCTCGTCGTTCCTGGCATCGGCAACCTCTTTCGTGCTGCGCCACGCCTCAACGGCCATGAGCCGCCCGCCGTACTCGCTTAATCGATGTTCTGCCTGAACCATTCGGCTTCGGAGATCCATATCATTTTCCGCTGGTGTCAATGCCCCATGCCCCTTCAATGCGATTCCGTTAACCAGAGGCGAGTAATGTCTCGTCAGCCTTTGGCGATGGCACTTATCGTCTAAGGTGAGGTCCGGCACGCTGTTAGCGCAACGTGTCGGGCCGCTTGCTACTTGCTTCGCCACTTGGCGAGGATCTGCTCACCGGCTTTGCCGATGAAGAGAGACGACACTATCGCCCCCATCCAGCCATCCAGCGGAGGCGGGAGCGCGGCTACGGTCCACGTCTGGGGATAGATGCATCCCCGGCAGAACAGGATCGAATAGAGACATACCGCGGTGAACCACAGACCGGCCGGGATGAGGAATAGCAGCGGGAACCACCAGCCCCTCCCCGTCAGGACTTGTGCCTGGGCGTTGACATAGCTCTGCACGGCCTCAGTCTTGATCCGCTCTCGCTCGGTGATGTTGTCCACGCGGTTGTCGATCGTCGATAGAATTCGATCGAGCGGGCCTCTCAGGAAGCCGAGGAAGGCGCCCCAGAGCATTATTTCGCCCATCCGTATTTTCTGGCTAGCGCATAAGCGCCTTCCGTCACAACGCCGATGGCAACGCCGGTCAGCATGAGAAGGTCAGGGTCAGAGGCGAGCGTGTCGCCGGTCCCGGCATCCAGATATCCTTTGGCGATGAGAGCGCCTGCAATGTACCTCAGAGCGATTCTGCTTATGACTGCGGCCATGGGTCACTTCCTTGTGAAGATGTTGGCGATTGCTTCAATGAGCTTGGCGAGCCAATTGCCGTCAGAGACCGGTTGCGGCTCGATGACGATGGGCTTGGGAGTTGGTGCTGGAGCGGGAGTGGTGACAGGAACCCCGCCAGCCTCTTTGATGGCCGACAGGAAGGCCGTGTAGTAGCCGCCGATCAGTTCCCACTTGTCGGTCACGTTGACCGTGCGGCGGGCGTTCTTGAGGTCGTCAGGGCCGTTTGTCGGGAGGTAGGCGGCAATCCCCTTCCCGGCTCCGTTCCATCGACCGTCAAGCAAGCCCTTGATCATCACCCGCGCCGAGATGACCGGATCGAGCATCTTGTCGGGATAGGCGACGAGATCATAGGCCGCATCGGCTGACGAGGTGTCGTAATTCTTCAGCCAGGTGAGCTGGACCTGCCCGCGACCATAGTAGACGTGGCCGTATTTCCCCGCAGGCTTGCCATATTCGCGTTTGGCGACGATCCGGCGAGCGCTGGCGTCGTCTTTTGCGAAACCCTCTCGGACGGGAACCATACGGGCTCCTGTCTCGTGGTAGGCTGTGGCGAGGGCATAGGCGAGCGTCTTGTCTCGCCCGTCTCCATGGGTGGCGAAGGCGTCTAGGATTCCGTTGATGCCGTCCACCTGCGACTGGCTTAGAGACGTGCCGAAAACGCCAGACGTGCGACGGCGCAGTGCAGCGAAGAACGCTGTACGATCCATTGAAAGCTCCAGATTGTGAGGATTAGAAAGGCTTTGCCTTGAGCAGATACCGGCCCGCGATGGCCTCATGCTTAGCGGCTGTTGACATCGCAACAATGAGATGGTGAAGCGTGGGTAGCCAGAGACTCACATCTCCGGCTATTGCTGCCAAAATACGAAGCTAGGCGGCTATTCCCCTTATAGGTGTAAGAATGAAAACATGGACATTCGAAGAACTGCACGCTGAAAGCGAAAAGAATGCGCTTGGCCTTCAATATACGATCGCCCAGCGGGAACGGCTTAAGCTCCTGTTCCGCCTGATCGGCAGAATGCTACGCACGCACCCGAACGTAGACTATCCGGAGATAATCGACACCCTTCTTACGACATCAGCAGAACACTGTCAGGATGTATTCGCCATTCTCCTTAATGAGGGGAAACGGGACGGTTACTTTGTGGAGTTCGGGGCATGCGATGGAATAGTCGCCAACAACACCGTGAATCTTGAGCAGCGATTCGGATGGAGAGGGATATTGGCCGAGCCGGATCGGTTCTGGCATGAGCGCCTCTCCCCGAACAGGGCGGCTATTATCGACAAGCGCTGCGTTTCGTCAGTTACAGGCGCACAGATCGAATTTTTTCAATCAGACCGGCCGGGGAACTCATCCCCAAGCCAGGAGCACCCTTACATCGGCGGCGTTGTTAAATCCTATAAGGTGGATACCGTGAGCCTTCTTGATCTCCTGAAGGACCATGATGCGCCGCGCTTTGTCGATTTTCTCTCAGTGGACACTGAGGGCCACGAAAAGGAAGTGTTCGTCAATTTCGATTTCGACCGCTATAAATTCGGCTTCATCTGCGTTGAAGAGCACGACGGAGTGGCGCCTGCAGACAGTGTGCAGCCAATTCTGGAGGCGGCAGGCTATAGTGTGATCTTCGCAAGGGAAGAGGGGAGACCCGTTCCCATGCAGATAACCGGAGTGGATAAGTTCTTCGTCCCCAAGGACCACCCGGCGCTCGGCTGGTGATTAGCCGCCATCACGGCCACACCATTTCGGGGATTTCGAGAAGGAATGCTTCAATGGACGGCTGCTCGCGCTCGCCGTCTTGAACCTTTGACAGTTCCGAATAGGCATACTGCCACACATCGTCGCGCCAGGCGATGAACGCTATAGCCTGGGAGGCCCACGGTTGTACGGTTGAAGCTTCGTAGGAGGCTAGCGTCACGCCGTCGCGGAACTGCTTCTCGCGGGCCGTGGCGTCAATCACGCCTTGAACAGCATTCTCGTAGTCTGTCATGGACGGTGGGGGGTTGAGGAATGCCAGCACCTCAGCATCGTCGTCTGGCAGCTCTTCCTCTGCCACACCTGGGCACAGGAAGGCATAAAGGCCGTTGATCTTGCCAGCTTCGTCTCTTTGAACAAACGTCATCCGTTTATACCTCTACTGTCGATCCAGCCAATGCTTGAAAGAACGTTGGCTGCAATGGTCCCGGCGCCGATTGTTGTTGACCAGTTGATGCGAGCGGAGAGATCCGTGTAGATCCCGCCGAAAATTGGCACCTGATCCAGTTGGCCAGCGCCGACGTTCTGGAAAATGAAGTTCCCTGCCCCGCCGTCTCCGTCCGAGATCCAGTTCGACGCCGTGGACGAGCTATTCATGGATAGGAGCGAAGTCAGTAGCGGCTGGACACGAACGCCAAAAGGCGCAACCGTTGTTACAAGCGTTCCACCAGCAGTGGCGGCTGTACTATTGCGAATTCCTATAGGACCCCCCGCCAACATGAACCGGTTGCCGATCTGAATAAATAGCCGGTTTGCCCCGCCTGTGCGTAGAATGGAACCAATGCGGCGTTTGCGGTCGTAGTTCGTAGGCATCGTTGGTGATGTCGCGGAAAGCGAAAACAGAACATCGACAACGCCCGTGTCAGACCGCTGGATCAGAAATACGTGATATGTGTTGTCCCCAACCGAACCGGTGTCTAGTCCACCCTGATTGG
>NZ_JACUZX010000016.1:0-123364 GCF_014851575.1 Rhizobium sp. RHZ02 | reverse complement strand
AGCAGAAGGACGTCCTTGTGGCCATTCAACAGCTACGCGACCAAGCGGTGGCCAAGGGCGCGATCAAGACGGACGACAAGATCACGATCGTCAACGAGGGCGACAACGTTGTCATCCGGCCGACCGACCCCGAGAAAGTCTACATCCCGAAATATCCGCCGGAGATGCTCTACGAGCCGGGCTACGCCTACCAGCCTATTAGCTACTACGACCAGCCCTATTCGAACTATTGGTATCCCGGTGCTGCCTTCTTCGCCGCAGCCGTGACGGGCGTTGCCTGGGCGGCTGCGGTCAACTGGGACAACTGGGGCGTTTGGGGCGGCAACTGGGGCGGCGACATCGACGTCGATTGCAACAACTGTTTCAACAACCGCAATTTCAACGGCAAGGTTAAGTGGAACGACGTCGACTGGAAGAACGTCGACCGCAGCAAGCTCAACATCGACAGAAGTCAGTTGGCGAACGTCGACCGCAACACTATCCGAAACAATCTCCAGGCCAATGGCGCCAACAACCTGCGCAATCGCGCCTCCGAGATCAACCGTGAGCGCGGCGCTGGCGTCGCCAACCGGGCGGACCGCGCAGCCGACGTGCGCAGAAGCACCGCGGAGGGTCTGAAAAACCGTGGTGGTAACGCCGGGCAAGCCGGCCTCAACCGCCCCGGCGGTGGGGTCGCCAACCGGCCAGCGGCAGGAAATCGGCCAGGCGCCGGCGCGGGCGTAAATCGCCCCGGTGGCGGAAACCGGCCGGCGGCCGGCCAGCGGCCCGCGAACGGTAAGCTCGCCGGCAAGGCAGACAACCGCGGCCGCGCAAACGCACTCGGCAACGTCTCGTCGAAGCGCGGTCAGGTCGACGCTTCGAGGCGTGGAGCGCAGAGCCGCGCCAACGCCCAGCGCCCCAACCGTTCCAACGTCCAGCGCTCGCCCAACCGTTCCAACATTCAGCGCGGTGGGGGTGGACGGTCGCAGATGAGCCGTGGCGGTGGCGGACGGCAGCAGATGAGCCGCGGTGGCGGCGGTAGACAAATGCCTCGAGGCGGCGGCGGCCGCGGTGGCGGTGGCGGACGCGGTGGCGGCAGACGTTGAGCGACCTTTGGGGAGAAAAACGATGAACACGTTCTTCAAGTCTGCAGGCCTCTGGGCCGTTCTTGCAACAACGACCGTTCTTTGCGGAACTGTACCGGTGCTCGCCCAGGATACGCCGTTCGACAACTTCACGGCCTCAACTCCGGCGCCGCAATTCGACGACCCGATTGCGGCGGTCGACAAGCTGAAGGCAGCGCTGTCGTCCGGCGACGTCGATGGTCTTGCTGCGCTGCTCGGCATCGACGCGGCCAAGCTAAAGGCCAACGAGGATGCCATGAACACCTACCGGCAAATCCGCGAGGGCGCCGCAAAGCAGGTGGTCGTGGAGGACCGGGACGGCAAGAAGATCGTCGAGATCGGCGACAAGCTTTGGCCGCTCCCCTTCCCGCTCGCGAAACGTGGTGATGGCAAATGGGCCTTCGATACCAAGGCGGGCTTCGAGGAGATCCTCGACAGGCGGATCGGCGAGAATGAACTGCAAGCGATCGACACCATGCGCAACTACGTCGACGCGCAGCAAGAATACGCTTCGGCCGATCACGACGGCGACGGCGTTCTCGAATATGCACAGAGCCTTATAAGTAGCCCTGGCAAGACAGACGGCCTTTACTGGCCCCCCAACCAGGGAGATCAAGACAGTCCCGCCGGAGCCTTCGTCGAACAGGCCGCTCTCGAGCGTGCGAAGGCCGGGGATGGCTATTTCGGCTACCGTTTTCGGATCCTGAAGGGCCAGGGCGCCAACATAGCCGGTGGCGACTACAGCTACATAATCAACGGCAACATGATCGTCGGGTTCGCGCTCGTCGGATGGCCCGTCAAATACGGTGAGACGGGAGTGAAGACGTTCCTGGTGAGCGAGAAGGGCGTCGTCTACGAACGCGATCTCGGCACCAACACCGCCGCGGCGGTCGCGAAAATGACGCGCTTCAACCCTGACGAAAAATGGGACATCGTACCCAACTGATTTTGGCGACGGCGCATTTTAACACTGCCGTATTGGCTCGGGCGCGCGCCCATAAAACTCTTCGAACGTGTAGAAGGGAGGCAAGTCATGGGTCAAACGATGAGGGCCGCTGTGGTGCGGCCCGATCAAGAGATGTTGCGCAAGTTGATTGCATAACTGGTGCAGGCAGCTTGGGTCCCGAGCTATTGCTTCAAGTCAATCAGTGACGCGTGTGCCGAATTGGCGCCAAAACATGCGAGGATCAATCAATGCTGTTCTTCTTTGCACGGACTGTACGCGCTTTGATCAGGGTATCGATCGTGGTGCTGGCCGCTTGTTGGACGTCGCTCCAAGTATCTGGTTCAGCGGCGTTGGCTCAGGATCCTTTTGACCGTTTCCCTTTGGTCATCACCTGCCAATACAAGGACACGTTCCATGCATTCTATTTGTCCCGAGTCACTGAGGACGGGACGGCAACGTTTGTTGCGTCGGACCGAATCGGAGGTACTATTACTTTACATGGCCGTGCCAAAGCTATTGGAGATTCCGAAGGCGAGAGCTGCGTCGGCAAGACCCTCGAAGAGCTGAGGGCCTCGGGACAGGCGCGCGACATCAGATAGCGGTGGGCCGACCGGGTAATTCCTTCTGGTCGTCCGTCGTGTGCGTTAGCATTAACACCCACGCTAGCTTCAAACAGTCTAAGATCGGATTCCCGCCCAAATTCTGGGCTGGTATTGACTACGCTCAATGCCCTGCCGCTGGGCGTACGCTATGTTCACGGCAAACCATCTTTGTGGAGCATTGAAATGATGAAGCTAGCGGCACTGCTTGGAATCGCAATCACAATCGCTACGGTCGCATGCCCGGTCGATGCTCAACAGACCCGGCGCGAATATCGCAGGATGAACTGGAGCGAAAGTCTTCCGGAATATGTTCGCACCTATCATGGCAAGCGACTATCTATAGTTAGCTACCGAACCGCAAACTTCTCCGAAACTGGTTCACATCCATCTCCCGGCAGCGCACAGCACCAGAAGGCCATTAGAGACGCGGCAAAGTCGAACAAGTGGCTTGTCGGGCAACTCAAGGCCAAGGGGCTCAAGCCCGACGACATCGAGTGGGTCATGAGGGCACGCAACGGCAACATGGTGTTCTATGTGGAGTGAGCTGGTGATCATTTGTGGCCGTGCTTGCCGCCATGCTCGGCGTCTCATACGTGCCTGATCGTGTCAATTGGAATGAAAGCGTTCCAATGAGGTGCCTCGATGTGGCAACCGATTTTGAAAGCGCCGCTCGCGCTCGAACTACAGCTCGCAGTCCTGGACGACGAGGGGGTGCATGCGCTTGTCTTTCCCTGTCGCAAAACGTTGCCCAGTGCGGAAAAGCGGTGGTCACCAGGCAATCATGCTTAAACTATGCAAAATTATCTGCAGACCCAGAGCAGCCTGGGTAACGCCAAGCACCACTGCCAAAACCTGTAGTGAAGTTCCGATCCATCTAAGGATAGACTCCGCGAACAGCATTGCCATCCAGTCCAGCGCCAAGATCAGCAATACGATGGCCGCCACGGTGAGCCCTTCCGTTTGGCGGTCACCCGCCAACGTCGCGAAGACGATCACGGCGGCTATACCATAAGGCGTCACGATCGTTGGAAACGCCAGCGGTGTAAGAGCTAGTCCCAGATCCGTTTGGCCCGGCTCTGTCGGTCGTACCGGGAGGTTAGCAGCCGGCTGCAAGACAGTTCGCAAGGCCACGATGAACAGGATGATGCCGCCGGTCATCGCCAGCACCGGCAACGAGATTTCCAGATTTTCAATCATGGTGCGTCCGAGAAAGCCGGCGATCGCGAGCGCCGCCGCCGAGAAAAGGATCGCTCTGGAGGCTATTCGTCGCCGAACGCGGGGCTCATAGCTGCCTGCGAGGACCTTGAATGGCACCAGTATCTTGATTGGACCGAGCATCAAAAAAAGCATCAGGAATATTTTGCGCGCGCCGAACTCCACTTCAGGCATGTCCGCTCCGAGCGGCGATTGCGCAAAGGATTGCACGGGAAGACATGCGGCCCAAACCACAGTCAGAACAAAGGCCAGGAGACTCCGCCGGCCGGGACAGCGCGACCAAGGATCTGCTTCTGCCTCTTTCTCCCCCGGATAAGTCATGGTCGGCCAGTCTCCAACCACGAAAGGGCTGCTGCTCGTTGCCCAAAGTCGAATGAGCGAATCTCAGGGTGGACGAAATAGTGGGCGATGGCGGGGATGAGCCTAAGAAGCCTGCTGCCGATTACAACAGCAATCCGTTCGATTTGTCGATGGTGACCAGACACAAATTTCAGATGAGCAGCCAGAACCCCGAAGTTCTTCCAGCCGGGGAATGATTCAATACTGATCATCAGACCGTTGAGTTTGCCGTCTGAACGAAGGACGAACCCAACCCCATTCGCGATCGTCGCGAAGTCGGCCCGTTCGAGCGAACCGTATGGTGTAATGATCAGGATGTTCTTGTCGCGCAGCGGCTCAACGACAATCATGGTCACCCCCACTTGTCCTTAGTGCGGCTGGGTCAAACGCTCTCCCGGCGAACCTGACCTCGGCAACAAACGAACAGCCGAACAAGAGCATGACATCGGCGCAACGAAGTTTCAAATCGCATCGCTGCGGCATCGTCCCTTTGGCCGGCGTCTCGACAATCAGCCTTGGGCAAAGTCAACGTGCCAATGCATCCCGCGCTCTCTGCCAATCGCTGTGCCGACTTTGGTTAACGCCATCCGTCCGCTTCGCTGCAGCGTCCATTCCATGTCCCAGAATTTCAGAGCCTCAGGGGCCTGGCAACGCTTTTAGCAGGTTGTCGCAGCGGCGCCCGGCTGCGCAATCTGCCTCAGCAATGCGTCTCGGGTAAATCGGCCAGAAGCTTGTCATAGAGGTCGAGTATTCCCCGCACTGTCGCATTTGCATCGACCGAACCGATGGCAAACTCACCGGCGCGACAATTTCCGGCAACCCGCCCGATCGCGCCGCGCCATGTGAAGACCTTCGAGCCGTAACCAGAGGCCAGAGCCGAACCGCGACTGTCTTGGCCGAAGTCTGGCACAGTTGCTTCGGCTTCATTATAAGGTTTTGGCAGACACTTATAACGGCGGGATTACACGACAACAAACGCCGTTGTCATCAGGTCCCGTCAGTCTCCGATCTGCCCTCCCGTGGTGAGTGCGCACGCGCCGACGCGCCCTCCGTTCACACCAGCCCGATTTTTTCATTTGCCTGGCGGCATTTCGGCTAGCGGCGCGCGCCGGTTAATCCTCAAAGGCTCGCTAAGCGACTTGAGAAGCGAACTGGATGGTTGCCCGCACTGCTGCCTTCCACCCTCGAACCAACTGGAAATTCTGGTCAGCGCCCACGGATGGATGAAAGCCTTGTCCGATTTCCCGTTCGGCGGCGAACTGCTCCGGGCCTGGCCAGCACCCGGCGCCATGACCAGCCAGCCATGCAGCTCCGAGTGCTGTCACTTCGCTTGAACTTGATCGCTGGACAGTAAGACCGACGATGTCTGAAAGGCGCTGCATTGCCCAGGCGTTCTTCGACACACCGCCATCGACGCGAAGCAGCGATATGGATGCATCCGGCCAATCGCTCCGCATTGCCTGCATCAAATCATGCGTCTGGAGACAGATCGAATCCAGGGCCGCACGTGCAAGCTCCGCCGGACCTGAATTCCTGGTCATGCCGAAGAGCGTGGCCCGGGCGCTCGGATCCCACCAGGGGGCGCCGAGGCCAGTAAATGCTGGAACAAGATAGAGCTGCTGCTCAAGGTCTGCCTGCTGGGCAAGGTCGGCGGTCTGATCGGCGCTGCCGATAATGCCGAGACCATCCCGCAACCACTGAACCGCAGCCCCCGCAATGAAGATAGAGCCTTCGTGTTGCAGATGGCCGGGCGCTCACTTCAGCCCCAGCTCACAGAGAAAATTGCCCGTTCTTTGTGTCTTGGATTTTTCACAAATGCGGACCGGGTGTTTCGAACTGTTGTCTACTTGGCGGGTTAATACACACATATACAATTCCTCACCCTCGCAAATGCAGTCCGCCGAAAGTCGTTGGTGGCAGTCCCGTCCGGCACCTTGGCCAGATTGCCGGAGAACCATCGCCGCAAGTCTATCGACGGCGACGCTGTTTTGGTTCAGGATCGCGATCGAACTTCCAGGCGTGTTTCTCGGGCGTTTGCCCATTGGTTGGGGCGCGACATGGATCGTCTCGATGCAATGCGTGTCATACTTGCGGTCGTCGATGCCGGCAGCCTGTCGGCAGCCAGCCGCAAGCTCAACGCGCCGCTTCCCAGCGTCAGTCGCAAGGTGGCCGAGCTGGAACGGCATCTCGGCGCCAGCCTCATCGTCCGCACCAGCCGGAATATCCAGCTTACCAATGCCGGGCGGGACTATGTCGATGCGGCACGACGGATCATTGCTGATCTTGAGGAGGCCGAGCGGCGCGCCTCGGGCGAGTACGAGGCACCACGCGGCGAATTGGCGATTACAACTGCGGTCGAATTCGGCACGGGCATAGCGTTACCGATCGCGCTTGCTTTCATGGACCAATATCCAGATGTCACGGTTCGCTTTCTCGCCGTAGACCGAATGGTTCAGCTGATTGAGGAGCAGGTAGACATCGCCATTCGCCTCGGACCACTCGCCGACAGCGCGCTCTACGCCGTCAGGGTCGGTGACTATCGAATGCTGACCTGCGCCAGCCCCCGCTATCTCGACCGACGTGGAACGCCGCGACACCCGCTCGATCTAGCTGACCATGACTGTATCCTCTTCGGCAATCCCTCCAAATTCTGGACCTATCACGTCAGCGGCGAGGAACTGATCGCAGCACCGCGTACCAGGCTTTCTGTAAGCACGGCAGCCAGCAATCTTACGGCGGCGTTGGGCGGTGTCGGGATCGCGCGTCTATTCGACT
Organism: Rhizobium sp. RHZ02; assembly: GCF_014851575.1. Lineage (NCBI taxonomy): Bacteria > Pseudomonadati > Pseudomonadota > Alphaproteobacteria > Hyphomicrobiales > Rhizobiaceae > Rhizobium > Rhizobium sp. RHZ02. The sequence goes on along the minus strand of NZ_JACUZX010000016.1, from coordinate 116,384 downwards.
ATCAGCTCCAGGACGAATTCCGGTCAGGCGCGCTTGTCCCAATCCTGACCGAGTATGATGGCCCGGCGCGGCCCGTACACATCGTCTATCCGCGCCAGGGGCTGCTCCCACTGAAGGTGAGAGCGTTCATAGATTTTGCCGCGCCAAGGCTGCGCGCCGCCTGCTGCGGCAAGCTGCCCGAGTCAACGGGCTTATCGGATTTGAGAGGCTGACTCTCACAATCCCATTCTACCGGCTGATAGCCCGGCGGTGCATATCTTGAGCATCCAAACGCCGGTCAGCGGGCAAACGCAATGGCCGCCCAGTCAGCAATTGTCGAAAAACGGGAATGATGACATGTCGCATCACGCAAAACGACCGACGGCCGATATCGGGACCATCCCGATCGATACTGACATTACGCTCCGAAGGATGGTTGTCCATCGTGCGGATCCGAAGGGGACGGTGCTCCTCCTGCACGGCTTTCCCGAAACCATCTATGCGTGGAAGGACGTCGCGCCGGCGCTCGCAGACGACTTTGAAGTCCACGCTTTCGACTGGCCGGGCTTCGGCCTCTCATCGCGTCCCCAAGTCGATCGGTTCAGCTATGCGCCCCGCGACTATGCGCGCGTTCTGAAGAATTACATCGATCGCTCCGGTATCGATCGGTCGCAGCTCACTATCTACGCGACCGACATCAGTGCTCTGCCCACTCTCCTTCTGGCGCTGGAGGAGCCTGATGTCGCAAGGTCGCTCATTGTCGGCGACTTCGCACCATTCAATCGGCCAGCCTATATGTGGGAAAGCTTGCAGGCGCTTAAGTCGAAGCCCTCCTCCGACCAGGTTCGGGCTTTCATGAATGCAAATCGCGAGGAGATCCTGGCAAATACCTTTTTCCGCGGCCTTCCGGAGGAAGCCCGCTACGAAGTATCGCGCGAATTCCGGGAGGATATCGCGGTCGGCTGGGGTCACGGCGATATGACCTCGGTGGACGCCTTCTACCACTACTACTCACAGTTCACGCGCGACCAGGACTATTTCGAGGCGAATCTGGCGAGGCTCAGGACACCGGCAACCGTGGTCTGGGGTAGCGAAGACCTCTACATCAAGAAGGAAATGGGGATCGAACTTGCACATCGAATCCAGGCCGACCTCAAGCTTCTTCCCGACATCGGCCACTACCCGCATCTACAGGCCCCCAGCCAAACAATCGCAGAGATCCGCGGCTCGTTCCAATGACATCATCGTGGGCAGCAAGACACTCGCGCAAACCCGTACTGAAAGTGAACATCATGAATACCATCATCAAAGCCGCGGCCGTTCAGATTAGCCCGGTGCTCTATAGCCGCGAAGCAACAGTCGAAAAGGTCGTCCAGAAAATCCATCAGCTCGCTCGGAAAGGCGTGCAGTTCGCCACCTTCCCAGAGACCTTGGTGCCCTACTATCCCTATTTTGCCGCCGTGCAAACGCCTTGGCAGCAGCTTTACGGCAACGAATTTCTAAGGTTGCTGGAGCAAGCCGTGACGGTGCCCTCACCGACCACAGACGCGCTCGCCGACGCGGCGCGGGAGGCGGGTATGGTGGTGGCGATCGGCGTCAACGAGCGCGATGGCGGCACCCTCTATAACACGCAATTGCTCTTCGATGCCGACGGCACATTAATCCAGCGCCGACGCAAGATTACGCCCACCCATTATGAACGCATGATCTGGGGCCAGGGAGATGGTTCGGGCCTGCGTGCCATCGACAGCAAGGTCGGCCGCATCGGACAGCTCGCATGCATGGAGCATAACAATCCGCTCGCGCGCTACGCCTTGATCGCCGACGGTGAGCAGATCCATTCGGCCATGTATCCTGGGTCCTGCTTTGGCGAACCCTTCGCGCAGAAGATGGAGATCAATATCCGTCAGCATGCGCTGGAGTCCGGCTGCTTCGTTGTGAACGCGACTGCCTGGCTCGACGCTGAACAACAGGCACAGATCATGAAGGATACTGGCTGCGAGATCGAGCCGATCTCGGGTGGTTGCTTCACGGCCATCGTCGCACCCGATGGCAGCTTGTTGGCCGAACCCCTCCGCCAAGGCGAGGGCGAGATTGTCGTCGACCTCGACTTTTCGCGAATCGACAGGCGTAAGCAAGTGGTCGATTCGCGCGGCCACTATGCCCGGCCAGAGCTGCTCAGCCTGCTGATCGACCGCACCCCTACGGGCTATATCCATGAGCGGCCCACGCATCCGACGATCGACGCCGTCCGCGATACGGCCGGGTCCTGACCCGGTGATGGCTAACCACCGCGCCTGATTGCCCCACCAACAACAGAGGAGTTCGACATGACCCCGACGGTTCTATTCGGCCTCACCGCCTCGCTACTGGTGATCGCGCCTATCGGGCACTTCTTGCCGGGGGAAGCTCCGGACGAGTTCGCGGCGGGGTTCTTGCCTTCTAGAAGAAGAACCCCACACCGGGTTGGAACGGGGCGACTAGCGTCAAGAATGGCTAGCGCTCGACGCTTAAAATGTCAGCCGCGCCACCCTGCTGCCACAAGAAACCACATCTGTTGGCAATCAATCTGACAGGAGTAGGACCATGAAGTTTACCGACACCGCACCAACTCTTCCACGTCCGGATGGGCCGCCCCCGTGGCTAGGCAAGCTTGCAAAGGATGCAACTCTCGAAGGAGCAATCCTAAAGCGCTCAGTTCACGGCAGGGACAACATTCTCACGCTCATTTCGTATGCCCGCACGTTGTACGAATTCCAAGAATATACCTATTACGGAAACTGGGACGACAATTTCTTCATGGAAGCATATCGATCGCGGATCAACGGCGTTCCCGTCGACTGCTTTATCGTTGCTCACATGAACGATAAGGGTGAAGCCGACTCTATATTGCTTCATCACTACCCGCTCAATGCCACGTTGGAGTTTTCTCGTCTCATGTGGGAAAAGTTTGGCGATCGATTTGGCGATCTTTACCTGAGCACCACACAAGCGGATGGAGTAGCCAGGGCGTCCAACACGTGATCGTCTGAGCCGAAGAGTTGCGGGGCAACGTCGCCGCGTATTGCGGCATTTCAGCCCAAGTTCACGGTGGGATCGTCGGCAAAATCGGCGACCGGTTCTTTGATGGAGCCGGACGCTACCTAAAGAGCCCTGACTCGCCCGGTCCACGTGGCATTGGCCGGATGCGCTGCAGAACATATTGCCGCTGCCCGAATGTTCCGCGATCGCTGACGGGTCGAACGCAATTTCGATGCCTTCGACATGCATCCGTGATTGCGCTAGGTGGCTTTCGGCACATCCCCGTCAGCTAGCCCACCGGTCGCGATAACCCCAGGGAGTTTGCGGATCAAATTCTGCATCGCCAGCAGGGGCCCGAACAAGATGGGGTGGTTGCCGTCCATTGCAACGAGCGGCGTATCGCGCACTTAGCCGCCCGCCTGCCGAGGCCCCTGAAAGCCCGCTGAGGCTGATCGCCATGCACTAAATGCAGCTCTTGAAGGGGAGCAGAACCTATGACCCTCTCATTTTGATTCCTGGTGCAGTTGAAAGAATCAGAACCAACGGCCCCGTTATTGCGAAATTCCCTCTGCAGGAGGATTCGTAGGCGAGCTAGAACTTAGCCGGGGCGGAAGACGGATTTTATGAACGATCCCGCCGTCATTGCCCAACGGCGACAAGCGCTCTCTGATCTCGATGCGGCGGAATGACTGACTGGTCCGACTGTCAAAGCTAAAGTCGGTTGGTGCGTCTCACCCGCCCCCTCCCTTCCCTTGCAACCTGGCCCAGCCGGTCCGGTCGGGGGCTTGCCTCAGTGCAAGTGGACATGGTGAGTGTCGCATTTCTAAATGGCTGAAGACCCGCCCAAGGTGACATTTTCTACTTTGCAAACCGGCGGACATTTCAACCCTGCCGCCACAGATTGATAGCCTGGGGATTCTCCTGCAGGGGCAAGTCATGATTCGATTCTGCCATGACGAAGCGGCTCCCCCCCCGAGCATGCCGACACGCTGTCGCTGAATGCGTTGCGCAGTCTTGTGTCCGGTCTGTTGGAGCGGTCGCAGCAAGCGGAAGCCCGGTTCGCGAAGCTTGAGGCCGGCAACATCCAGCTGCGCGAGGAAAACGCCACCCTTCGGCTCGAAAACACCCGCTTGAAACTCGACAATCAGCAGCTGAGCGACGAGATCGCCCGGTTGAAGAACCTGCCGCCGCGCCCACCGTTTCGCTCTTCCGGCACGGACAAGGCGACGGATGCCAAATCCGATGACAAAGCCCAGGCAAAGAAGAAGCCGCGCGGTGCGAAGTTGGATGTGAAACGGGTGAGCCGGGAGGAGATCCTGCTCATCAATGCGCCGGCCGGCTCACGCTTCAAGGGGTACAAAAGCGCCTATGTTCGCGACTTGGTGCTCGCCTCGAGATGCACAATTTCAATCGATCTTAACGCATTGACATCATGGCAAACGCGCCATTCACCGGAAGCGATATGAACGAATGCTTCCGCTGCAGCTGACGAGACTGGGTTAGCCTTCTAATCATCGATAATGATCGGTTATCGGAAGTGAGCGCTTCTTGGTCGAAATAGTTGCTTTCTCGACCAGACGTAAGCTTGCTCGTTGGACCATTGGCTGCAGCCCTTGTCTCGTCGCAAACAGCGGATGCCCGGATAAATATCGGGTCGCAATGTTCCGATCTCGGCGATCCGTTGATCAACATGCGAAGGCCATGAACTCGGCCGGCAGCACACTCCAACGCCTCGTCGGGATGGTCACCGAGATCGCAGTAAGCGGCGAAGAGATGATCGAAGATCAGTTCAAAATCGCGCTCCGCTTCGACGGAATATTCAAGACTCCACACGAAGAGCTCTCTGCTTACGCACGATCATATCGTCGACCGCGCCTGCCATTGCCACTTCAGACATAGACGCTCCGCTTAGCCGCCGGTGAATCAGCTCCTTCATGGCTTCCGTCTCAGCGGACTCAGTCTCCGTCTTCTGTCGAAGAAGCTCCAACCCTTGCTGAATAACCGAACTCAAGCTCGAATACCGTCCCGTGTCGACGAGCGATCGCGCAAAGGAATCCTGGTACTCGGTTAGCGAAATCGATGATTTTACGCTCATGACGTCAGCTCCTTTGCTTCCAGCATTGCCACCCAGTCGCATATATCAAGCGATTTCTCGATGGCGCTATTTCCAGCTGAGACGCATTTCCGATCACCACGCGTATATGGCGATTGTACGCCCGGTAGAGCATGCTATGGTAGCGAACCAGACATACTGGAGGCCAGCAAGGGCGCAGGCCACGTACAAGATCAGCGAAGCACGCAAGAAATTTGCCGAAGTCCCTGAACGCGCCAACCAGGTGAGGAAATTGTCATCATGCGCGACAATGAGGTCTGCGCGCGGATCGGCCCGGCCGACGGCGGCAAGCGCTCGTCCGGACTGTTGCGCCAGCGGCGCCTGCCGGATGACCTGTTCGACGAAAGCGATGCCGAACAGGACGCCATCGACGGCGGCGACTGGAATGACGACCTCGGCGTGTGGCAGGGCGACTCCGCCGGTTCCAAGGCCACGGCATGAAGGATCTTCTCGATAGTCACGCGGTCTACTGGTGGACGATCGGCAGCGATCGGCTTTCACTGAAGGCGCGCGTTCGACCCGATTTTGCATGAACGTGTCTGGTAAAGGTAATAACGATGAAGATCTGCGTTGAAGTTGCCGAGGCAGCGGAACGGCTTGAAGAATTGATAGACCCTGCCTTGCGCGGCGACGAGGTTGTCGTCTGTCGTGTGGGGAATCCCGTTGCGGTCATCATGGCTGTGCGGACGGCGGACCATGGCACGATCGATGACTTTCTGGCACTGGCAGCAGAGGGTCGCCCGACGAGCAATGACCTGACCTCAAACCACGACGACCTCTATGACGAGAACGGACTGCCGGCATGAGCAGCGAGTCGCCAAGCTTGATCGAAAAACGCGCAAGAGAACTCGATACCATCGCTGCGGCGTTGCCGATCGGGCGCCGCGATGAACTGGCCGAGCTGCTCACCGATCAGGATGTCGAAACCCTCCGCCATCTTGTCAATGCGGGCATGGGCGAGAATACGCTGCGGGCGCTGACGTCCGACCTCGCCTAGCTGCAGGCCTGGTCGCTGGCGGCCACAGGCAGCCCTTTGCCCTGGCCGGCGCCGGAAGCCTTGCTGCTGAAATTCGTCGCCCACCATCTGTGGGATCCGCAGCAGCGCAAAACTGAACCGGGCCATGGTATGCCGCCGGCCACCGAGCAGAGGCTCCGCGATCAGGGCTTTTTGAGATCAGGCGGGCCACATGCCCCCGACACGGTGCGCCGCCGGTTGGCCACCTGGTCGACGCTGACCAAATGGCGGGGATTGACGGGGGTCTTCGCCTCCCCTGCCCTCAAATCGGCAATCCGGCTGGCGGTGCGCGCCGCACCGCGCCCGAGAATGCGCAAGAGCGCGAAAGCGGTGACAGCCGACGTGCTGGCCAGACTGTTGGCGACCTGCAGCGGCGGCAGCCTGCGCGATATCAGGGATCGGGCCATCCTGATGGTGGCCTTCGCCTCAGGCGGCCGCCGGCGCAGCGAAATTGCCGGGCTGCGCAAGGAGCAGCTCACGGTCGAGCCCGCAATCGAGGTCGACGACGGCCCTCCCCTGCCCTCGCTCGCCATCCATCTCGGGCGCACGAAAACATCTGGTGCTGAGCAGGATGAGGTCGTCTATCTCACTGGCCAGCCGGTGGAGGCGTTGAACGCTTGGCTCGACGCCGCCAGCATCAACAAGGGATCGATTTTCCGGGCTATCGATCGCTGGGGCAATGTTTCGCGCCGTCCGCTCGATCCGAAGGCAGTCAACGATATCGTCAAGCAAAGGGTGGCGATGGCTGGGTTGGAGCCTCGGGATTTCTCCTCGCACGGATTGCGGGCGGGGTATTTGACCGAAGCCGCCAATCGCGGCGTTCCGCTCCCTGAGGCGATGGAGCACTCGCGGCATCGATCCGTCCAACAGGCGTCGAGGTACTACAACAACGCCTCGCGGAGCAGCGGGCGCGCCGCCCGCCTGCTCTAGGACCACAAGATGACGCTCGATTAAGCGTCGAAAGACGCTTCTTCCGATCCGACACTGGGATCCCTTTAACCTGCCAATTCGAAGTCTGCTAGCCGGCCTCTCGCTCGACGTGAACGCGGACGCGTCCGTAGACGGCATCGAAGTCTTGGCCGCCTTCCTTGCTTCCCCAATTGGCCCCAGCTGCTTCCGTCCTTGATCCATCGGTATATGGTGCCGTTTGAGGTGCACCACGATCCTGTGGGTTGCCTGCCGCAACCCGTTGTAGCCTCCAACGAAGTCGACGATGCTGGCCCGGAATCAGAGGGGAACTCATAATGCAATCCGGCCTGGCGACGATTACAATTGCTGATGATGGCCATAGCGAGCACGTCGCATTCGAGCTTTCAGGCCGCTCGGGACTTCTCTTCGCACACCAAGAACTCTTGATTCGTGCCAAGAATGCAAAGGCCGTGCGACTAGCATTTCTGACGGCAAGGTCCGAGCATCTGATCCGGATCGGAAATGTAGACGCCAGCTGTGCAAATTTCTCCATCCTCCAGGACCTCAACCCATCCTGACAACAATTGCGACGGGCAATTACTGCGAAGGTCGTCCTGAATCAAAGGCGCTGACGATTCGCGCCACGGGGCGCCCCAATCGCTGTGATCACGAGAGTGCCGCATCGGTTTGTCGATCGGATCTCGGAACAACGGCTTTTCACCTCCGTTTCAAAGTTAGTTGCATTCACGCAGCGGTTTTATGGAGGCAGTCATGCATCTGAAATTAGTCGCCACGTCGCTCCTGGCCATCGGACTTGCCAGTTCGGCCTTTGCACAGTCAAACCCGGCTCCGGCGGGCTCCACCATGGACAAGAACCATGGTGCCGCCACAAGCACGACCAAACCCATGAAGATGACGAAGGTTGATAGGTCGACCACCGGCAGCACGACCCAGAACGTCAACAAGGAAAACTGCAAGTCGATCAAAGGAAAGAATTCGTTGCAGACCCAGGGCGGTAACAGCAACACAGAAAATGCCGAAGACACTTGCGCGGACAATAACAACTGATCTGCCGGTCCCGCTTTTGGAAGGATGGCGTAGTTTGAGACTTCGCCATCCGGTGTCCTTCAATGCCCTGGTGTTGATCCGAAGCTCTGATGGGCGACCGGTTTAGGGTTAGCGGCGGAGGTCCCTGCACAGGAATTGTCGATCGCATGGACGCCGCGCCGGGTCGCGCCGAATTGCTCTCTAAACAATTTTCAGTGGACAACACCGATTTCTTGAACTGTGCGGCCGCGAATCTTTTGACAGCCGTGCAAACACCAAAAATATCTCGCAAAATCAGCAGGTTGATTCGCTTTTAGCGGCTCTGCCGTGCGCACTTCGCCATTGGAAGGCGTTTCTGCCAGAGAACCGGGCATATTAAGCCTTTGTTAACTAAAAACTTCTTGCGCCATTCAGAGAATCGCATCTAAATCACGCTTAAGATGCAAATCGCTTGAGAAAAGCGTTATTCCGGAAAATGGCAAGATATGAACATGGCACCAGTCTTCATCGAAGACCTTGAGTTTGACAAGGAAATCCTTGAACAAGGCGAACTCATCTCCGACAAGCTGAACATGCTTCGGCTGGAACAGTACCCACCGAACGCTATGAAGGGCCTCAGGCACTTCTCGTTGGCCGAGGTTGCCGAGTACCTCGGCGTCACCCAGAACCATATCAAGAAGCTCCATCTCGAAGGCAAGGGCCCTGCGCCTCAGCTGTCGGGCTCTGGCCGTCGCTCGTACACCGCCGAGCAGATGATGGAACTGCGTCGCTATCTCGACAAGCATGGCCGATCGGATTTCAAGAAGTATGTGCCGCATCGCCGCAATGGCGAAGAGCTGCAGGTCATCTCCGTCGTCAACTTCAAGGGCGGTTCGGGCAAGACGACGTCCGCAGCCCATCTCGCGCAATATCTCGCGCTAACCGGCCACCGCGTGCTTGCCGTCGATCTCGATCCGCAGGCATCATTCACGTCGCTCCATGGCATCCAGCCGGAGCTCGACCGCAATCCATCCTTCTACGAGGCTCTCCGCTACGACAGCGAGCGCAAGTCGATCAAGGAGCTGATCCGGCCCACAAACTTCCCAGGCCTCGACATCGTTCCAGCAAATCTCGAACTGCAGGAATACGAGTATGAGACGCCTCTTGCCGCCTCATCCAAGAGCCAGCAGGAAGGCAAGCTATTCTTCACCCGCATTTCGCAAGCCCTTAAGGAAGTCGATGCTGACTACGATGTCGTCGTCATCGACTGCCCGCCGCAGCTCGGCTATCTCACGTTGACGGCGCTCAGCGCTTCGACGGCGGTTCTTATCACCGTCCATCCGCAGATGCTCGATGTCATGTCAATGAGCCAGTTCCTGTTGATGCTTGGCGGCATCCTTGAATCGATCAAGGGGGCAGGGGCCTCGGTCAAGCTGAAATGGTTCCGTTACCTGGTAACGCGTTATGAGCCGATGGACCAGCCGCAGGCGCAGATGGTCGGTTTTCTCCAGGCACTGTTTAACAAACGCATGTTGAAGAACCAGATGCTGAAGTCCACCGCGATCTCGGATGCCGGCATCACCAAGCAAACCTTGTACGAAATTGAGAAGTCGCAGTTTACCCGCTCCACCTATGAACGAGCGGTAGAGAGCCTGAATGCGGTCAATGGAGAGATTGTTTCCTTGATCCACGGCGCGTGGGGACGGAAGTGACGTTTTTGACAGCCGTGCAAACGATCAGAAAGTCGATTGCTTTCAGGGAGATGAATACCAAAGGCGGAGATGGAAATGGCTAGAAAGAACCTCTTTGCGAGCGTAACGGCGACGCTGGGCGACGATGTCGACCGCGCCGCCGTCACTGCGTCTGAAGCACGCGCCTCCTATACGCGACGAGGGGCGTCACGCTCGATGATCCAGTCCCTTGACGAGCTTGCCGAGACCTCCATGCGGGTGCTTGACGGCGAGACCGTCATATCGCTCGATCCAGGCGATCTCGATGGTTCTTTCGTTGCCGATCGGATTGGCGACGACGACGAGGCATATACCAGTCTTCGGGAGGCCATTCGGCTCTCAGGCCAATCCACCCCAATCCTCGTGCGGCCGCATCCAACCGATGACGGCCGATACATGATTGTGTTCGGCCATCGTCGTGCGCGTGCTGCACGCGAGATTGGTTTGAAGGTACGTGCCGTCGTCAAACCGCTTGCCGATATCGAGCACGTTATCGCCCAAGGCCAGGAAAATACGGCCCGCGCCGATCTGACCTTTATCGAAAAGGCGATCTTTGCCAGCAAGCTGCAGCGAAGCGGAATGTCCCGCGACGTCCTTAAGTCAGCGCTTACCGTCGATGACAGCCTTTTGTCGCGCATGCTTTCCGTTGCAGAAGTCGTTCCTGACAGCGTGCTGGACGCTCTGGGGGCTGCCAAGGGCGTCGGCCGAGATCGGTGGGAGGAATTGAAGAAACTCGTTCTCAATCCGTCTGTGGCCCAGCGAGCGTGCCAGGCGGTGAAGGAGGACGGCTTTGCCGCCCTCACGAGCGACGACGCGAGATTTCTTTACCTTCTCACGGCCCTGAAAAGCTCAAGCAAGTCAGGTCGTCCGTCCAAGCAGAAGCCCGCCGTTTCCGCCTGGGCTCCGGTAGATCAGTCTGTCAGCGTGACGGCAAAGCCCAAGGCCAACGGCCTTGTGATGGAGTTTGGAAATCCGAAGGGCAAATCCTTCGGCCTGTGGCTCTCCAGCAATATGGACAGCCTCTTCGAGCAGTATTCAAGATCAACCGAAAAACAGCAAACGGGAGACTGAACAGCAAAAGAAAAAGGCCCCCTCAACGTTGCCGCCGTGGAAGCCTTCCTCTGAACTAGACACTTAGAGAATCGCATTTCCTCGAATCGCAGTCAAGAGTCTTTGGCACCGTTTTGGTGAGCAATTTTCTTTTGCCTTCTGAAAGGTGAAGGAAAATGCACGGTGAACACATAACGACGCCCTTTGGGCGGCGGCCGATGACGCTTGCGCTCGTGAAACGCCAGACAATCGTTTCCGAAATCAGGCAAGGCAAATCAGCAAACAAGTGGAAGATCTTCCGCGACGTCTCCGAGGCCAAGGTGATGCTTGACCTCAAGGACCGAAGTCTGGCCGTCCTCGATGCCCTCTTGAGTTTCCACCCGGAAAATGAGCTAAGGCAGGACGCACAGCTTGTCGTCTTCCCTTCGAATGCGCAGCTTTCGCTTCGCGCCCATGGTATCGCCGGAGCAACGCTTCGCAGGCATCTCGCTTTCCTCGTCGAGGCAGGTCTCATCCTGCGCAAGGACAGTGCGAACGGCAAGCGCTACGCCCACCGGGGCAGGGGAGGGGAGATCGAAAGTGCCTTCGGGTTCGATCTGTCTCCGCTGCTTGCGCGCGCAGACGAGCTTGCAGCGTTTGCCAACCAGGTTGTCGCAGAACGAGCAGCGATCCGCAGAGCCAGGGAGAAGCTTACAATCTGCCGGCGCGATGTTCGCAAGCTCATCGCCATGGCCGCCGAGGAAGGTGTCAGTGGCGATTGGGACAGCATCAGCGAAGCCTGCACCGACCTGCTGAAACCACTGAACCACTCGGCCAGCCTTGAGACCATCAATCGTGTTCTGAACGATATGGGCCTTCTGTTGTCCGAAGTCATCAATATCCTGAAATTCCACTCAGATTCCGATAATCCAAGCACCAATGATGCTCACAGTGAGCACCACACACAGAGTTCTAATACTGAATCTCATATTGAATCTGAACGTGACCGCAAACCTCTCGCTTGCGAACCAGATGCCCATCACGGACCTGCGCGAAGCCACGCAGAGAACGTGCCACTGAGCATGGTGCTCAGGGCGTGCACAGACATTGGCGCCTACGGACCAGGAGGAACCATTGCCACCTGGCGGGACCTGATGGCCGCATCGGCCGTCGTCAGATCGATGCTCGGCGTCAGCTCCGCCACCTTCGAGGATGCCTGCCATGTGATGGGACCGGAAAACACTGCCATCACTCTCGCCTGTATCCTTGAGCGCGCTCGCCACATCAACTCGGCCGGCGGTTATCTGAGGGATTTGACCCGACGCGCTCGCCAGAAAGCATTTTCGCCCACGCCGATGCTGATGGCCCTGTTGCGCGCGAATTCAGGCGCAGAGGGCCGCGCTCGCACAATCACGTAGAAGCCTGCCTATTGCATCGAGACAAAGCATCATCACGAACCACGAATGACGTCCAAAAGGCAGCGCTTTTGCCCTTTCGCCGAAGTCATCAACGTATACCTGGAGTTTGGCCACCAACCAGCAACGGAAAAGAACACTTGGTTTACTTCCGCAATCAGCGCGACTTCTTGGAATGTCAAGGATGTTAGACCCGACCAGAAAATGCTCACGACCACGTCACGCCAGTCCAGAACCGCCCACCAAGTGTGGCTTTTACTTCCCGATTTCAATTGGAGCGCTGAGCTGAAAATCAGACGCGTGAACTTTACCTAACGATGTCGCAACACCAATAGGGGTGGGGCCTTCAAAGCCCCGACGCCCTGGTGAGATTGATCCGGAAGCGATCGCGGCGGCGCTGATATTTGCGGGTCATTTCCGCACTGGCATGGCCGAGTTGCTTCTGGACGTAACGCTCGTCTAATTCGGCCGAGGACGCAAGGCCGGCACGCAGCGAATGGCCCGAGAATATCTCGGCCGGATCTCCGCGAACACCGGCGGCAAGTGTCGCCTTCTTGACGAGACGTGCCACCTCCCGGTCATTCAATCGGTCCGGCCCAACGTCCTTGCCCTAGCCCAGGACCCGGCGGAAGAGCGGACCTCTGGCGATCCGGGCGAACTTGATCCAGGTCTCGACGGCAACGACCGGGCAGGTCGTGTCGGACGAGCCGTGGCCGATCTCGACCTCTCGCCAGCCGGTCTTGCCGCGCAGGGTGACGAGCAGGCCCTTGTCGAGGATCTCGATCAAGCCGCGGCCGTCTTCCGTGTGGTCGCGACCAAGGTCCAGTCCGACGATCTCCGAGCGGCGCAGGCCGCCGGCAAAGCTGATGAGCAGCATGGCGCGATCGTGCAAGCCCCGCAATGTAGCGCGGTCGAGGGTGTCGACCATGGCGAGCAAGTCTTCCAGAAGCACGGCTTCCTTCTGCCGGGGAGGGGCAGCATGGGTGTTGCGGATGCCAGCCATGACCGTGGCGATGGCGCGGTGCTTGTGATCGAGATTCTCGCCGCCACGCTGGGCGTAGTTCCAGGACAGCGAAGAGAGACGGAGTTCGATTGTTGTGACCGAGTTGGGCTTGCGGTCGGCCGATGTGGCGCCTGACGCGCAGGCGGTTATCTTGAGGCCGACGACCTGGGGATCCGGGGAGGGGAGTAAGGTTCTGCCGGCGGCACTAGGCGGTAAAATGCTTCCAGTCCGAGGCGTGGGCCTTGCGAGTGTTGGCGGAGCTGGAGGCCTCGACATAACCGCTGGCCCGATCGGCGAGGCGCTCGAGGCGCGCCGGCAAGGCGGCGCTCGTTTCTGGAACAAGGGAGGGGAGTGCAGTGCCACCAGGATTAGCGTCGACCGTTACACCACCCGGGTGGGAGAGATCGACTTCTTGCGGTTCCGAGCCCGTCGCTGAGCCGCTCACGCGGGTGTCTCCCAGGGATTGATCACAGATGCGTCCGTGTCTTCAAAATCCTTGACGTTGCGCGTGACGAGGATCAGGTCGTGGACGATGGCGGTCGCGGCGATCAACCCGTCAATATCGCCACGCGGCCGGATCGCGGCGATGCGGCCCCATTCGACGGCGATCTGGTCGGTCACCGGCAGGATGCGGTCGCCATGGTCGTGGCGCAGCTTGCGCAGCCATTCGGCGAGGTGAGCGGCGGCCTTCGGATCCGACTTCTGTTTCAGCGCAATGCCGCGCATGATTTCGCCGAGGGTCAGCGCGCTCAGATGGATGCTAAGCGGGTCTACCGAGCGCAGCCAAGCAACCGCCTGCGGCGTGCCGCGTCGCGCCTCCGAAACGATGTTGGTGTCAACCAGATACATCAGAAGGCCACGTCGCGGCTTGGCGTCTTGGCGCGCGCCTCGACCGCATCGGCGAGCTCATCGTCCCAAGCGGGACCGCCAAGCAGATCGTCGACCAGCGTCGGTCGGCCGGCGCGCAGAGCGTCATAGTCGTGGGCGGACAGCACCACGGCAGTGCGCTCTCCACGAAGCGTGACGATCTGCGGCCCCTCGTGTCGTGCCTTCTGCACCACTTTCGAGAAATGGTTCTTGGCGTCCTGCAGTTGCCATTCCATTGCTTTGCTCCAAACTAGCTAGACTGTCTAGCCATATATACCTGTTTTCCGGCGGGTGAAAGCGCAAATTTCCACCGATCGAGGGCGATTTCGGCCTGATTCGGTGGCCTGTCTAAAGAAGAAAGAAATGTCCGATAACGTTTAGGTTTCGAGTGCCGTCAGGCATACGAAGGCCTCCCATACAGGAACCCGCGGTCGGCATTCTCTGGCTATGGGGTTCTGTGAATCGGATCTGCCGGTGGGCCGCTGATGGCAGCGGCGCTTGTCGGTCCCAGCAAGCCGAGAGTGGTGTTTGCAGGTGTGATTGCCGAGATTTTCGTGGTGATTGAGAGCACGTTTACCCCGCTGATAGCCGTCGCCATTGGGACTGGCGCAGGCCCTCCCGTTGGCCCGCTCTGTTTTTGAGCAGACCATATGAATGGATTTGCCATGCCGGGTCATGACGCACTCTCCCGGTTGGTTGTTGCCTTATCTGGCGGTCCACGCGGTTGACGAAAGCGCTCGATGAAGTTGGTTGGCAGAATCTGCCACTCGATTGGCATACCCTGCCACTGCAAACCCTGCAGCCAATTAATACCTTTTCCGCGCCCTCGGTGATGATCGATCCGTTTTGGATCGGTGACATCGAGGCTTTGTCGAACAGCTTTGGAAGCGGCAGCAGGTCGGTAGCGGCACACTCATTCAAACCGCATTCCGTTTCCGCCACATTCGCAGGAGGCGAGATGCAGAGCGATAGCTTGGCTTTCTTTCGGGCTTGGGTCGCGCGACCGTTTCAGATAGCCGCCATCGTACCGTTAGGACGGGCGCTTGCCGAGATCATTACGCGGGAGATCACACCACAAACGGGGCATGTCATCGAACTCGGGCCGGGTACCGGCGTGTTTACGACCAAGATGATCGAACGCGGCGTCAGGCCCCAACACCTCACTTTGGTCGAGTACAGTCAAGAGTTTGTTGAACGCCTCAAGGGCCGCTTTCCAGGTGCCCGGGTACTGTCGATGGACGCTGCACGTCTGCAAGATCTTAAATTTCCACCAGAGACGTCGGTGGGCGCCGTCGTTAGCGGCCTTCCGCTACTGACCATGCCGGCAGGCAAGGTGATGGAGATCCTCGAAGGAGCTTTCCGGCACCTGCGGCCCGGCGGCGCATTCTACCAGTTCACTTACATGAGCAAGTGTCCTGTCCCCCAGTCAGTTCTTGATCATCTTGATC
Source organism: Rhizobium sp. RHZ02 (assembly GCF_014851575.1). Lineage (NCBI taxonomy): Bacteria > Pseudomonadati > Pseudomonadota > Alphaproteobacteria > Hyphomicrobiales > Rhizobiaceae > Rhizobium > Rhizobium sp. RHZ02. The sequence goes on along the minus strand of NZ_JACUZX010000016.1, from coordinate 100,829 downwards.
TGAACGCAACGCAGGTGGACCGAACCTTTCGGAACCTCCCACCGGCCCCGGTCTATCGGATTACCACCCGCCGGCCTGGTAAATAGCTCATTGGCGGACTGCGCAACTGGATTGACGTGCTCGGTCACTGCTGAGTGCCCGGCAGGCCATTAGTCTTCCTCGCGTCCGACGACAACAAACAACATCGGACTGCCCCAGGCCGATGCAAATCGGCCGGTACTGTGGTCGCGACAGAGATGGCAGCCGGAACGAAGGTCCTCGTCTTTCCTGTGCGGATGCATCAACATCGATTTATTGAAAAGGTTTCACCTTATGAACGTGTCAAAGGTCTCAAGGCGATCTGCCATATTCCTGGCAGTGGCAACAATCGGACTGGCCGCGGTGCCGGCGGCCCATACGCAGCAGGCTTCTCCGGCCGACGCTATCGTCGGAACATGGCAGGCCAACGACGGCAGCGTAAAACTGGATATGTTTAAGGAAGGAACGGAGTTCCGGGCGCGCCTGCTTTATGGCAATCAATTGATGGAAGCAGACAACGTTACTTTCAAGAAGGACGCCAAAAACCCTGATCCGGCCTTGCGCTCCCGTTCCATGAAGAATGTCATCTTCATCACCGGTCTTCATTGGAATGATGGGAGCTGGACCGGCGGCGCGCTCTATGATGGCTCCTCGGGCCGCACCTATAATTGCCAGATTACCATGCAGGGCGGCAAAATGAATCTCCGCGGTTATATCGGTATCTCCGCACTCGGACAAACGCGGCCTTCCACCGCGTGGGCGGCTAACTCTGTGATTGCGGACATGAGCTCAGCCGACGGGTTTCCAACATAAGTAGCGCCCCCGCACATGGTGAGAACTCGCCGGTTCGGCGTCGGGCGGATGCCGCATGAGGCGGCACCCGCCCGATTTGTTGAGTATAACCGACCTGCCTTCCTGGGATGAGACGGAACCGCTGCTGGCTTGTCTCTCGACTAAGAATGGTGCTGTTCCTCCGAACGGCAATTTTCTTGGCGCCATCGATGCCATTGGCGCAATATGCAACAGTGATGGCATGTTCCGTCAATGACCTTATGCTGGCGAGGCCCTATCTGTGATTTCACGAACAGAGAGGCAAACATGATCGACAACCGCAAGAAAACAGCACTTGTAACCGGTGCATCCTCCGGCATGGGCAAGGAAATTGCCAAGCGCCTCATCGCCGACGGCTTCAGGGTCTACGTGGCCGCACGAAGCGTCGCCAAGATGACAGATCTGGAGAAAATCGGCGCGCGTGCCTTGCAGATGGATATTTCCGACGACAACGAGATCCAGGCTGCCGTCAGCACAATTCTGACGGAAAGTGGCGGTGTCGATGTCCTGGTCAACAATGCCGGTTTCGGCCTTTACGGGCCGGTCGAGGACATTCTGCTCGACGAGGCTAGATACCAGTTCGAGGTCAACGTCTTCGGCCCGGCTCGCCTGACCCAGCTTCTCTTGCCGGCGATGCGCCAAAGGGGGGCGGGCACCATTGTCAACATCACCTCGATGGGCGGCAAGATCTATACGTTGCTCGGCGCCTGGTATCATGCCACCAAGCATGCCCTCGAAGGCTGGTCGGACAGCCTGCGGCTGGAACTGGCACCCTTCGGCATCAATGTGGTGATCGTGGAGCCGGGTCTGATCGAGACCGGCTTCGGCGATGTGGTTGCCGACGGCCTGGTCAAGCGCTCGGGCGCCGGCGCCTATGCCAAGGTCTCGCAGGCCGTCGCAAAGACCACCAAGGCGACTTATGGTCATGGTCGCGGCACGGATCCGAAGGTGATCGCTGATGTCGTCTCCACGGCCGTCAGCAAAAGAAAGCCACGTACGCGCTATGTTGCCGGCAAATACGCGAAACCGATGATCGCTATCCGCAAATGGCTTGGTGACCGTATGTTCGATCGTATCATCATGAGCCAGATGCGATAGAATTTCGGGCAATCGAACCCGGCATCCTTTATGAGTACTGCGAAAAGGCCAACCCGGATGACGGCAATACCGGCGGATAAATGCAAGGTTCCCCTGGCATTCTGGCGTGCGGTCGAAAGGATCGGCCTGCCGCCATCCGCGGTTCTGCGTCAGGCCCGGCTTCCCGCCACGCTGCACCTTAGCGAAAAGGGCATGGTGACGACGGCGCAGTATTTCGCGATTTTCCGGGCGCTCGAGGAACTGGCGCCGGAGCCTGCCCTTGGGCTTCGGCTGGTCCGCGAAGCCGATACAACCGTCCATCCACCGTCCACCCTGGCGGCCTTTCATGCCAGGGATTATCGCGATGGTCTCTACCGTGTCGCGCGCTTTAAACGGCTCTGCACCCCCGAGCAGTTAAGTTTTGACGAAGAGAAAGGCGAAGTCTCGATCACCAGCGACTGGATATACGCCAGCGAGCCGGAACCGGGTATCGCCACCGACGTCGCCTTTGCTTTCTTGGTTGAGCTCGGCCGTCGCGGGACCGGGCAGCCGCTAGCGCCTCTTCGCGTCGAGTTCATGAGTGCGGGGCCGAAGAGCGATCTCCATCAAGCCTTCTTCGGATGTCCGATCAAGTACGGTGCTACCCGAAACAAACTTGTTCTGAAATCCTCCGATCTCGACCGGCCGTTTCCGGGGCACAACCCCGAACTCCTGGATATTCTGACGCCTGCGCTTGCCGCTGCTATGGGTGAACTGCAGGCCCGCAGTTCCATCGGCGACCAGGTCAAGGTCGTGCTGAAACGAAGCTTGGCAAGTGGACGGCCCGAGCTGTCGCAGGTCGCCCAGGACCTCAACATGAGCGAAAGAACACTCCAGCGCCGCATCACCGACGAGGGCAAGACATTCCGTGAGCTGCTGTCGGAAGCGCGCCAGGACCTCGGACGCCAGCTCCTGTCCAATCCGGCCACCGACATTGACGAGGTTGCATGTCTGCTGGGCTATCAGGACCGCAGCTCCTTCTATCGTGCGTTTCGCGACTGGGAAGGGCTGACACCGCTGCAATGGCGCGAATTGAACGGGCGGGACGCGCCAGCGATCCTTTCATTGCATTGATACAGACGGAAGTGGACACGCTCCACTCCTCGCAGCGAACGGCGAAACCATCCTCCAGTATTGAACAGTAAAAACCCTTTGGCGCCTCCCGCGGTTTCGGTCGCATCTGGGCGGAAGCTGCCCTCTACCGCGGCGACAAAGTCGCTGCCACGGCACGCTCGCTCGAAAGTATCGCCGATCTCGCCATTCGGTATGGCGACGCGGTTCTGCCGCTCGCCCTAGATGTAACCGACTCCGATCAGGTTCGCAGCGCGATCGACCGCGCGGATGGCCATCTCGGCAGATTGGACATCGTCTTGAACAATGCCGGCTATGCGCTTGTGGGTGCAGTCGAGGAAACGGCGGAAGCCGACATCAAGGCGGAATTTGAAACCAGCTTCTTCGGCACGCTACGCGTGATCCGGGCAGCTCCGCCATTGCTGCGCAAGCAGGGGAGCGGCCATATCATCGGCGTTTCCAGTGTGGCAGGCCTCGTCGCAAGCCCGATCATCGGATTCTATCACGCCTCTAAATGGGCGTTCGAGGCGATGCATTTGCCCTGCAGGAGAATTCCCGGGCTATCGATCTAGACTCAAAACGCCGGGTTATGCACACTTCTATGCTCGCTCACCGAAACTGCTGCCACCGATTTTGCCCCCCGGCACGCCAGGCGATCGACATCTTTGGTCGATCTTGCGGACCACCGGCCACGGTCGCGGTTTGCGCTCAGTCAGGCTTGAAGCCTATCACCATCGAGTCCGGCCCCTGCAACGGCTCGACGCGCGTCGCCACGAAACCGGCGTCGTGCATCCATGCCTGGCAGTCGCCGCCGGTGTAGTCGAACCCGCCGGGGGTCTCGATCAGCATGTTCAGGCTCATCAGAAGGCCGAAAGCGTTCAAGCGGCGCTCGTCATCGATGACGGCATCGTAGACGATCACGGCCCCGCCGTTCGGCAGCGCGGCAAAGGCCTTTTCCAAGAGCATCCTCTTCTCGGCAAGATCCCAGTCGTGCAGGATGTGCCCCATCAAGATCACATCCGCATTCGGCATCGGGCCGTCAAAGAAGTTGCCGCTTTGGAAGCGGATGCGGTCAGCGAGACCCTGTCGGGCGACGAACTCGTCGAATATCGGCTGTACGGCGGGCAGGTCGAAGCCGATGGCCTGAAGATGCGGATGCGCTTGCGCGATCACCACCGGCACCATGCCCTGCGCCGCGCCCACATCGACGAAGGTCGTGTATTTCGACCAGTCGAACCGGGCGGCGATCGCCTGTGCCGCACCGGCGCTGATCCCGCTCATCGCTTCGAGGAACCCACGCAGCCGCGCCGGCTCCGCATAGATCGCGGCGAAGAAGTCTTCGCTGTGCTTGGCTTCATTCTGCGGCTCTCCGGTGCGCAGGGCTTCGGTCAGCGAGCCCCAGAAACCGTAGAGCCGGGTATTGGCCATTTCGAGGATGCCGCCAATATAGGAGGGCTTGCCTTTGTCGAGGAAGAGGTCTGTATCAGGGGCATTGCGATAGCGGCCGTCCTCGCGTTCGAGCAGCTTCAGGGCCACCAGGGTGTCGAAGAAGTCGCGGGCCGCGCGGGGATGCAGTTGCAGCCTGGCCTGCAGGTCGCTGAGGTCGGCCGGGCCGGCCGCGAGCGCGGTGAAGACGCCGAGCTCGACCGCGCTGAGCATGGCTTTGGAGGCCCAGAACCCCATGCCGAGCTGCATGATGTTGTCCGGCGTCGTTTCGCCCATCGTACCTCTCCTCCTGATCGTATCATCGAACAGCATCTGGGATTGGTGCGGAAGCGGTCCGGCCTGGCATGCCCAGTCCCGTCTCGTCTCGTCGAGGCACCCTGCAAGGGAAAATAGAGCGTTTTGGGATGTCCTGCAATTAATCAAGAAGCACTACGTGAGCAGTGCGAATGCTCGTGCATCCGACGCGCCGCGCCTCGACGACTTGCCGCCGTGTCTGTCATGTAGCCGCAGTTGCAAACATGTTTCCCTCCAATTAGTTCGGAGGCAGTACATCCCTACAATCACCGTCGTCTTCAGCGACAAACGTGCTGCCACCGATTTTGCCCCGCTTACTCATCAAGGTCGGTTCGATGCTGCAAGAGCGGAGCTTCACCGATACAGTGGCTAAGTTGGCCGCCTGGCGAGCAAACCGGCACGGATACGGTCTACCTTCGAGGGGAGAGAGGGAGCGATGTCGGCGTCAGGGTCGAACTGCAAATCGGATCGTTTGATACGCTGATAGCGTGCCTGAGCGGACAGACGATCGGCAGTGGAGACAGGTTCGATCGGCTTGCCCTGGAGATCAAAACGCATTGAGTCCGGTTGCGCAGTCGCAAAGAAATATCGCTTCGAGTGGATGTAGGCTCCGGTCGCTTTCCTGAGCGTCGTTACGGAGATATCCGGCTTCAACAGTAGACGGACTTCGTTCCAGAGACCGACTGCAAACGGTTTGATCGGATCGCCGATCATCGCAGGCAAAACATCAATGGGCTGGCGCAGCAGCGCGTTGATGTCTCCTGCCTTGGCAAGATCGGACTCGTTGGCCGCAATCGGTCCACGACTGTAAGTCCACGGCTTGGTCATCAAATGTCACCTCTGGCTTCCTCCTAGCGGGCGATCGTGAAGCGAGTTTGACAAACGAGAGGTCCGCTTCACGGCTTCAGTTGGGAATGGATCAAGGCGCAGGCAAGATCGATGCGGTGGAAGCAAGGCAAGGCATTTTAGTATCCAGCCAAAACTCGACGTCGGCCCCGCCAATGGGCCCTTGGAAGTCAATTCGTTTCCAGGCCAATGACGTCAGCATGACGCGACTGAAGCCCAAAGTCTGGGATCTCTTCCAGTTCCAACAGCAGCCTGAAGCAGACGATGGCATCATCTGGGCGGTAGGGTTTCTTCAGGAAACGACAGCGGCGAGGAAGGCTCGATTGCCTGAGGCTTACGATCCCTGATGTGATGACGATCGCAATGTCCGGCCAGTGACGGTGAATTTGAACTGCCAAGGCGACACCGTCCACATTGCCAGGAATGTTGATCGCGGTGAACACCAGTGCGATATCACCGTGGCGATCGAGACAACGCAAGGCTCCGTCGCCAGTTTCAGCTTCAATCGCGCGAAAGCCCGCGACCCCGATAGCTGCAACTATCGCCGTGCGCAGGATTGCGTCTGCCTCTACCACGAGAATCCTGTGCGAATCTTCTTTCCCGGTTGCTGACTGCTGCAAGGCCACCTCCTTGTCCGGAGCTGGATTTAAACACGATTGATGCATTGCAACAATATGCTGCCGCATCGCACTTTGCAAAGTCAGTCGGCCGTTGGAGAGCGATCGGCTTGCGGAGCTTTCGTCCCGCCACCGAACGCGTTTTCGAGATGATAGCCTGGCCTTCAGGCCGACGCAGCGCATCGGGCAGGATAAGGATCGGGTCCTTTCCTGTATGCCTCGACACATATGTATCACAGGCGTCTGTCGGGTACTCGGGCAGGCTATCCCCGCTAGGTTGATCGGCGACGCATCCGCGATCTGATCGAAATATACCTGACGCCGCAGCGTGGCGGGACATGAGACAAGTTTGTCCGTTCTTTCCCGCTCGACGGGTCAACGCAAGGTGTCCGGTCTGGCCGGAATGGAAATTGTTGCCGCTCGCCCGTTTACTCGCGCACAGTGGCATCCACGGCAGCTTGCGGCGGCAACACGGGGAAATTTCATCCAGTCGTGTCATGTTGATCAGCCGCTACCAGACGATCCTCAACCCAACCCGCCCGGAAACGGCGCTGAAGTCTTCGCCCCCAAGGTTGAAATAATAGGATGCATTGGCATAGACCCGCACGTTCTCGGAGAGATCCGCCGTCGCACCCCCGCCCAGTTCCAGCATTGTCGCCTTGCGAGTGGCATCGACCGGGATTGTGTTGAAAGTAACGACATCGGTCGTTTCGAACTCGTGCCAGAGGTTGGCGAGCAAGAAAGGCGAGACCGGCTTGCCATCGTAGTCGTAACTGCCCTGCAGGCGCACGCCGAGCCGACCGGTAAAGGCGTCGTTGTCGTCATAGCTGATTGTGCCGCCCGGATCGTGGGCCTGGTCGAAATTCAGGTACTGCCAGATGATTTGCGCTTGCGGCTCGATATCCCAGTGATCGGTGGCTTTGAACCTGGTCCCCGTTTCCAGTGACGCTGTCACTGCATCGCCGTTGAAGCTGCTGTCATACGCGCCTATCGAGTGGGTGTCGGTATCCAGCCATGAATTCATCAGGACGCCGTCGATGTAGCTACCATTGTCCCAGGTTCGGGTCCAATAAGCGGCAATGCTATAGCTGTCGATCGAAAGATCGCCGACGTGGATGCTGTTGAGATTGAGCGCGTCCGCCGTGATGTCGCCCCACGCACGAGAATAGCCGGCAAAGACGCCGAACGTATCCAGCACGCCCTTGCCCTCGCGCTCGTAGAACGGCGCCCCAATTTCGAAGCCAAAGGCCTGCCCATCGTACGTTTCGTCGAGTAGGCGGGTTAGATCCTGATCGTAGCTCTCGCCAAAGACGCGCGTCCAGACTGCGTTGCCAGCCTGCTCACGGGCCATCCAATCCTGCTCGCCGTGGCGCTCGTGGAAGGTGCCGAGCGTCGTCCTGAGTAGGCCGCGTGACACTGCTGGAACGACCGTCATGATCGGAACTTCGGGTCGGATCGTCGGACCGGGATCGAAGCTTCCCGGATCGCCGCCATCTCCGTCAAGTTCGTCTCCACCGTCTCCACCGTCTCCACCGTCGCCACCGTTCCCTCCGTTGTCGCCACCGCCGTTGTCGCCACCACCGCCGTTGCCACCGTTGTCACCCGACTCGCTGCGCAGATACCAGTTGTTATCCGTGCCCGGCACTGACGAGCCCTTGTACAGCAGATATTCGTAGATCCCCGCGCTGACGCGGCGACTTAGAAAGAATGATCCGTTCGCGGTCGTGGCCCCATTGATCGCCTCGACAACCAAGATCCCTCGATCTGTCTCGTCACCGGCGCCGCCGACATTCGTTGCAACAATTCCAGTCAATCCAGACGCCGTTCCTGAATCGATCACGAGCTTGTCTGCCGGCGAGCTGTCGTTGCCGAGCGCGCTCTGGAGCCACAACTGGCCAGAATTGCCGACGTAGTTGCCGACAATCTTCAGCGAGTCCGAGGTGGAGTTCGAACCGGTTGTGAGGTCGATCACACCGGCGTTGGTTACAGTCACAAGTCCGCCTGCGGTTGCTGGCGAAATCGTAGACTGGAAGCCGCTGCCGTTCAGCACGCTGGTCGAGTCGATCCTCAGTGCGCCGCTGCCGGTACCGCTATCACCGAGGACAAGATTGTTGTTCATCTTGAGAGTCGAGCCCTGCTCGAGCGAGATCAGTTCCCAGTTGATCAATCGATTCGGGTTGCTGCCCTGAGTACCCTGCCAGGTCAGCGTATCGTTACCCTGGCCGCCATTGATCTGGATCGTCTTCAACTGTGTATCGGTGAGCCCCTGGAACACCGCCACATCGTTAGCATCACCCATGTCGATGCCGCCGATCAGACCGCCGGTCCAGAGCATCGAATCGTCGTTGGCTCCTGCATTGAGAAAGCCCGTGACTTCGCCGCCCGACAACTCGAAGCGGTCTGTGCCTGCGGATTGGTTGACCGATGTGTTCACCCGGCCGCCCAGCATTTGAAAGAGATCATTGCCGGCGCCCTGATCGACCGTGCCATTGAGTACCCCCGGATTGTAATTGACGATGGTGTCGTTACCGGTGCCGAGCAGCGTATTGCTCTGGATGGTGCCGTAGTTGTCGATGCGGGTCTGGCTTGCGCCGTTGATGTAGACTCCATTGTTGATGAAGGCGCCTGCACTGTTCAGGATCGTCGTCGTGCCGTTGCCATTGACCGTGATGCCCGGGTTCAGTGTGCCGTTGTTGGTGATCGTGTTGTTGCTGTTGCCGGTGAACGAAAAGACCGAGTTGATGGAGGCCTTGGCGTTGTTGGTTACCGAGTAGGTGCCATTGCCGGTGATCACCAGACCGTTATTGATGTTCCCGGAATTTACGAAGGTGATGAAACCGTTGTTGTCGAGCGTGACGCTCTGCAGGTTTCCTGCGGTGGTCACGCCAAGAGTGCCGATATTGGAAAGGGTGAGCGGACCGTTGAAGTTGGTACCGGTGAGGATATCGACCGTGAGCGTGCCAAGGCTGGCGGTGCTGCTGTAGCCGGAAGGATTGCCCGTGCAGGTCACCGTTTGACCGGAAGTGGGGCTTGCCGGTTCGCAATCCGCGAACGCCGGCAGAGTTATGAAGAAGCTAAGGATGCTGACTAGGGGGGGAAGAGATTGTTTGCGGGGAGAAGGAAAAGATATGCGACGGTACTTCGATGATGCATTCCATTTCGTCATACTGCGCTTCTCCGGCATACGCGTTAAGGGATCCCCAGCAGTGGCTTCATCATTGTACAGGTCGACCTGATTGTGAAGCTTGGAAATATCCTTTGGAGCGAAAGCGTTTTGCGCCGTGTATGACTGTGACCTTTCGACCTCAGTACGCGCGGCTCAGGCGGCAGGGTAACGTCGAACGTGGAATGACGGTTGAGGCCTGCCCCAAGAAATCTGACGCACGCCAGATGACTGCCGCGACCCCCTCGTGTGGCAACAAACTTTGCCCGTTCTGCTCCGGCGCCGCTCTGACGATCTCGTCCTGATCATGCCAACAGCGGCCGTCCCAGGCCAGCTGTTGCGGTAAGTCACAGATGTTCCGGTAGAACGGAAGTTCTCACGAGCTGTGGCTGCTCGGTGGTGTCATGTTGTTTGATTAGGACCGAACAGGGTATTCTTCTGTGAAGTCAGACAGTCGCACCTGTGACGGTCTTTGCCATGGCACAGATCCAATGAATGTGCGCGGCCAGGCTGACCGTTTTTCAGTAGAACGACGCATAGATTGCAGCGTGCTGAAAAGGACAGAGAGCTTTCTTGCGCAACTGGCTTGCGCGGGCCACCCCGAATTACAACGGGACAATGCGCATGGATCGAACTAGTCTCTGACTTCGGACAAATCCGGGATCTCACCAATCTTGTTGACGGCGACGTCGACCGTCATGCCCAGATAGTCTTTGGCTTCTCCAAACCATGAGCCTTCCAATGGTATTGCCTGAGCTGGATGTCGGGCGACTGCCACCGGGATCAGATTGAAACCCGCGGTGATCTGGTTCGTCGGGTCGTAATCTAGCCATCCTGCACCGGGGAGAAATACCTGCAGCCAGGCGTGTGTGGCGCCGGCGCCCGTTGTTCCGACCGCGCCGCCGTCCAACGCCGCGTCGTACAAGTAACCTGATACAAAGCGGGAGGCGATCCCGAGCCGGCGCAATGCCTCTATCATCAACCAGGCATAGTCACGGCATGATCCTGATTTGGTGCGAAGCGTTTCGCCAGGTGACTGGGTTCCTTCTGTTTCTCTCGCACAGTAGGTGAAGTCATCCTGGAAAGTGTTCAGCATCCGACGCAACACGTCGATGGTTTGGTCCTGGTCGCGCGCGACGAAGCGCTTGGTCCAGGCGGCTACGCTTCCATCAGGATCTTCGGTATGCGGACGCAAATAGCCCGCGAGATCGGTCCATTCATCGGGGGTATATTGCACCGGGATTTCGTCGGCGCGCGGTTCCAAGGGGAAGGCCTCCACTCCCTTTACTCCGAAAAAGACACCTTGAACCTCAAACGTAAACGTCAGTTCGGCGCCGGCCTCGCTGAACTCCATCACGGTCACAGTGTTGGAACGGGGATCGCTGATCCAGTGAATCTTTGAGGGAACGCTCGTTCTCGCTGACCAACCGAGCAGACGCGCCCAGGCGCCACGTCGCGGCAAAAATATTGCTCGGTGCGTGCCGAAGGTAACAGGCTTGGCATACCTGTAGGTCGTAACATGTGTGATCTTACCAAGAATCGCCATGTCTACCAGCTCTGCCGCAAATAAATAGGATCCCTTGCCGAAACGGGCGATGGTGAAGTTGCATAGGTTCAGCCATTTATCCATGACCAGCCCATAGCGGCGTGTCAACGGCCTTCACGCGTGCCGCGGCCAATGCGAACTGGGCGCGATACTGCGGTCAGACCGAGTCGCGCTGAGTACGAAGATTGGATACAACGCGCCGGTTTTGCACCTTGCACGAGCGGCTCGTGCAGTCGCGGACTTCGCGATCGTTGCCGTAGCCCTTGGCCCATACGCGGTTGGCGTCCACGCCCTTCGAAACCAGATAGGCCATCACTGCATCGGCGCGTCGCTGTGAAAGTGTCGTCATTGCTGAACCAGATCCGGAATCGTCGGCAAATCCCTGCAGCTTGACCAGCCATTGCGGGTTGCTGTTGAGCCAGGTTGCCTGCTTATCCAACGTTGCCTTGGCGACGGTATCAAGCGTGGCCGAGTCCTGCGTAAAATAGGTCCGTCGGCCGACATTCAGAATGAAGTCCTGTTCGCTTCCGGCCGCGACGTTCTCGAAGCCGGGCGCCGGATCGTTGGTCTGTCCGGTCATCGGCGCCACGGCAGGCTCCTCCACCTCGGCGATATCGGTGGTGCTGCAGGCGACAAGCGTCAAGAGCATGGCCGCAGCGACGAGAGGCCTAGAACATCCGGTTAATACAGACATCAGGGTGATATTCCTCATTCGACCGGAACCGCTTGGTTCGTCTGCGCGGCATTTTGAGCTTGATCGGCAATGTGGGGCAGGACCTGTACCGCGGTGCCGATGGGGCACCGCTGATAAAGATCGATTGCATCTTCGTTGAACATGCGAATGCAGCCGCTGGAGGCATCCTTGCCGATACTGCCTGGCTCCAGAGTACCGTGGAAACGATAGCCGGTATCGACGCCGTCGCGAAGCAAATACATCGCGCGCGGCCCAAGTGGGTTCTTCGGTGAACCTCCATCTACCGACTCGGGCAGCTCGGGGTGGCGTTGACGCATCTCCGGCGGCGGCGTCCAGCGTGGCCAAAGCGCCTTCTGGTCGATCGTGGCTCGGCCGTACCATTTGAAGCCCTCGCGGCCGACACCGACGCCATAACGAATGGCCGTCTTGTTCTCCATGATCAGGTAGAGAAAATGATGCGTCGTATCGACAACAACCGTACCAATCGGCTCGCTGCTGAAATATTTGACAACCTGGCGGTGCCACTTCCTGTCGATCTTAGCAAAGTTCGTGCTTCGGAACGTCACACCGTTGTCGATACTGGTTCCGGAAAAATATGAAGCGGCCGCAGCTAAAGTCGGCTTCTCGACCGCCGCCAAGGTTCCGACCGAAGCCAAACCGCCAAGCAGAATATCCCTGCGCGTCCACCTCATCGGCATCCCCCGAAAGCCAAGCAGCGAGGCGCTCATGTAAAACAGATTTTTCGTGGCCGACAAGAATAAAAATGCATTGCTCTGCATCCTCGGTGGATGCGGCGCTGCCGCCTGTCCCAGTCGCATGCCTGAAATCGCTGGCGGGATATCCTTCCCGCCGTCGCGCCGGTCACAGGATTCGCATAGCGCGGACCCACAACTGATAGAGGCATCGTAGTTTACGGTATCATACCGGAAATGGCTTGTGTCTTCCTGCGTTCTTCGCTCAGGTGGATCGAATTGGGAAAGTCGAGCCCGACAGCTACGGCGTGATTGCGATGTGGAAGACGAATCAGTAGATTGGCATTTGGCGTCCCTCGCGTGCAACGTTGACACTTATCCCATGCTGACGGAACGCCCCGGGGGACACGTGATGCGACGAGTTAAATACAGTGCCGTGCATGCGCCAATCTACTCTCTCCTCGCATTGTGTCTGCCGGCCGGGATCGCGGTAGGGCAGGAGGTCGCGAAACCGACTCAGAAACCCTCTGAGACGAGCAAGGCGGATGAGCGTTGGATTCCGAAACTGCGGCTCGGGGATGACACCGCCTACCTGGAATTTTACGGCCAGATCAACAAAGGCTTGCTGGTTTACGACGACGGCGGTTCGACTGACAATTACTTCCCCGTCGACAACGGCAACTCTTCGACACGCGCCGGCTTTCGCTTTTACTCCAAGATGGAGAACAACTGGTCGGTGGGCGGAAATCTCGAATGGGAATGGACGCCCTATTCGACAACGAACGTCAATCAGCTCAACAAGGGCGACTACGATTGGGAGGCACAGCTTCTGCGAAAAGCAGAAGTCTATATGGAGTCGAAGGAATACGGGAAGTTCTGGTTCGGCCAGGGTAGCATGGCGTCCGATGGCAGCGCCGAAGTCGATTTGTCCGGCACCTCGGTCGTCGGCTATTCGCTTATCTCGGACATGGCCGGCGGACCGTTCCTCAGGTTTGATGATGGAACGCTCTCTTCAATACGCGTCAAAGACGCCTTCACAAACTACGATGGTCTCGGTCGAAAATTGCGATTCCGCTACGACACCCCATCCTACGGCGGATTCAGCGTGTCGTCGTCCTTTGGGACGCAAGCCGTACCTGAGCCGTCTGACGTCGCCGTGTGGGACATTGCGTTGCGCTACGACCAAACGATCGAGGACGTCAAAATCAGCGGCGCATTGGCGTTTTCGAGGCCGGGCGATGGCAATTCGATCTACGACGCCTCGGTTTCACTGTTACATCAGCCAACGGGCCTGAGCCTTACCCTTGCAGCCGGCTACTCGGACAAGGAGTCCATCGATGGACACTACGGCTATGCCAAGGTTGGTTACCAGACGGATATATTTGAAGTCGGCAAGACAGCCTTCTCCGTCGACGCCTATTTTGGTCGGGACATCAAGGGCAAGGGAACGGATAGCGATTCCTACGGTGTGCAAGTCGTACAGAATCTCGATTATTGGCAGACCGAACTTTTTGTCGGTGCACGCACTTATTCGTACGACGACGAAGTCGCAAGTGTCCAAGACAGTTATGCTGTGCTCGCAGGCGCCAGACTGAAATTTTAGCGATATCGCACGCTCGCCGTTTGAGCGCGCAGCCTCTTCAACGAGGGCCTGGCTTGTAGCGGCTAAGAACTGCGCGGTTGGATCCAGCGGTCTCGAAAAGCTCATTGACGCTGTTCGAAACGCTATGATGTTAAGCAAGGATCCGGTGCCTGAACGTCATCAAGCGCAACATGCACAGACGAGTTGCGCTCGATGTCCGGTTGCCGCGATGGATAGGCGCGACTTACGGATCCCACGTCAGCAAAAGCGCGTCAGATCCGAGGGTTGACCCGGAACGTGACAGCCGAACTTGGCCGGCGATCGTCGCCGGTTACAAGGTCGCCCGTGCGAATAGGTTGGTTCAACGCGGACGTTACTGTCGCAACCCAACTATCCCCTATCGGCCCGGTCTTGTCCCACAAGCTCCAGTGGGCCGGTCCCCGCGTGCAGCACTTTGCAACTAAGTTCGCTGTAGCTTGAATGCTGTACTTGGTTTCAAGCGTTCGGATACGCGGGCACTCCCTTCTACATTTAGCATCGTTCAGACATATAGCGGGCAACTGCGGTACTGAAAAAGCATAACTATTTTTAACCCGTCATTTGTACTTGTGCCGTAGCGTGTCGCTCAACCTGAGCGAGGATGGCATGCACGGTCTGGGCAATGATGTGGCTAATTTTTCCGGTCGAGATTTCATTCGACGGATCGTCTATCCCATGGCAGCAGTCATGGTTGTCGCAATCTTGGTCGTAACCGTCGTCCTTGTCTTGTCGGCACGCCAACAAAACAAGCTGGAAGTCGAAGCATCCACGAGACTTGCGACAACCGCACTCCAAGTAAAGGCCCGAGAGGTCGGACGGGATCTGCGCAACTATACCATTCGTCAGGATGTCTACGAAAACATCAGCAGGAGTGGCAACAGTGCCTGGGCCGCGACGGACGGGAATATCGGGCCGAACATTTACAAGGACCTCGGCTACGAACTGGTATTCGCCGTCGCTCCAGGCAACCGGACGATCTATGGGCTGATCGATGGAGAGCCGAAGGACGTCGACGCGCTGAAAGTGATGCCACGCGGACTTCGGGATCTTCTGAATGTCGCCTCCATTCAGGCCGACCCAACGACAAGCTTGATCAAGTCCGGGAGCGATATCTATGTGGTGGCGGCAAATGGAATACTTCCGCCCTCCATTGACCGTTCGAACGTAAAGCCAAGAGACCTCACCATGTTGGTTTTCGCCGAACGACTGGACCAGAAGTTTCTCGATCGGATGGGGCGCGACTACCTGCTGTCCGATTTGAAAATCTCGCTTGATCGAGTGGACGATGCCGAGGCCTCGATCCCACTCCTGACTCAGGATCGCGTTTTCCTCGGAACGATCTCCTGGTCTCCGCCGAAACCTGGCGAGCAGCTCCTTCGCTTCATCTTGCCACCACTCGGCATCGCCCTTGTCGTGCTCGCGGCATTTGCCGTTCTGGTGGTCAGAAATGCTCGCCGTTCGACCTCGGCTCTGGAGGCCTCGGCGAAAACTGTCGAAGCATATGCACAGACGCTCAAAGAGAGTGAAACCAGGTTCAAGGATGTTGCTGAAGCTTCCTCCGACTGGATTTGGGAGAGCGATAATGATCTCCGACTGGTCTACTTCTCGACGCGCTTCAGCGACGTCACGGGACTTTCGCCACAAGCCATTCTCGGCAAGACGTTCGAACAATTCTTCTCGCGTGATACGGATGCAGATGGCTGGAGGCAACTGATGGCAGGTAGCAGCGATCAGCGCGCCTTCCGGGATCTGCGTTGTGCTTATCGGGACGCCAACGGCAATGGGCGCATTTGCCGGCTGGCGGGGCGCCCGATCGTTGCTTCGTCAGGGGAGTTCCTGGGTTTTAGAGGAACGGCGACTGATATCACCGAGGAGGTGGAAGCACAGGAGCGAGCCAGCCATCTTGCCCATCATGACGCACTCACGGGTCTACCCAACCGAGCGCTCTTTCACGAACGGCTGAACATCGCACTGGCAGCGACCGCGGAACAGACTGCACGCGTGGCAATCATCTGTCTCGACCTCGATCACTTCAAGGAAGTGAATGATACGCTCGGACATGGGGCAGGGGACCTGCTTCTCCAGCAGTTGTCGAACCGTCTGCTCGGATGCGTGCGCAAGCACGATACGGTCACCCGTCTCGGTGGCGACGAGTTTGCAATCATTCAAATGGGCGTTGCTCAACCCCTTGAAGCAGAGGAGCTTAGCCGAAAGCTGATCGATGTGGTGCGCGCACCCTTTACGATCGAAGGGCAGGATCTGCACGTTGGTGTCAGCATCGGCATTGCCATTGCAGACGCCACAGAGACCGATCCCGAGCGCCTGTTGAAGAATGCCGACATTGCTCTTTACAGAGCCAAGCAGAGCGGGCGTGCCACCTACCGGATATTCGAAGCGCAAATGGACGCCGAACTCCAGCAGCGCAAGGCACTGGAATACGACCTCAGACAGGCGGTTCTAAAGGACGAGCTGGAAGTCCACTATCAGCCCCTCATCGATCTCGGGAAGCGTCAAGTTGCTGCCGTGGAAGCGCTCGTAAGGTGGCGTCATCCAGCACGCGGCTTGGTATCGCCTGCCGATTTCATACCATTGGCCGAAGAGACTGGCCTCATCGTTTCGATCGGCGAGTGGGTGCTCGAGACGGCCTGCCGCCAGGTGCTCGATTGGCAAAACCTTCGAGTTGCGGTCAATCTCTCCCCGGTCCAGTTCCGAAACAGGGAGTTGGTTGAAACCGTCCGCCAGGTTCTGGTGCGGACCGGTTTGGCGCCTGAACGGCTCGAACTTGAAATCACAGAAAGCGTGCTGATCAATGATGCGTCGGCTGCACTCGAGATCCTGAACGGTCTGAAGAACCTTGGCGTGAAGATCGCCATGGACGATTTTGGAACCGGTTATTCGTCACTGGGCTATCTGAATTCGTTTCCGTTCGACAAGATCAAGATAGACAAATCCTTCATCGGCGACATGGACAGCAAGGACAAGTCCGGGGCCATTGTGAAATCCGTGATCGGCCTGGGGCAGAGCTTGAACATGGTTACGACAGCCGAAGGCGTCGAGACACCGGAGCAAGCGGAATTCCTGAGGCAAGAGGGTTGCGACCAGGTCCAAGGTTACTATTTCAGCAAACCCGTGACAGCGCCCGAACTGTCCACGTTCATTGAGCGATGGGATGGCGCCAGAGCCTGGGGCGACGTCGCTGCCTGACCGAGTGTATCGGCGGCAAAAGACAGACGGCAGGAGTTTCCCGGCACGTTCCAATAGTCAATCTGGAAGGCGCGCATAGCAGCTATTCGGCTTTTGCGTTTGCCTCACATTCCCGTTTGCTTATTTTGCATCTCCCGTCAGGTCTGCGTTCCCTGGCTTTGGTCCGAGGTAGAGATAATCGGAGGCATGATGCAAAACATGATTGTCGCGGACAATCACATGGCGTCCGTTGAAAACGGCACCAAGACGATTGCGGTTCGCGTTGGATACTGCACGGTCAAGCCGGGGCCCCTCGAGATCAGATCCGCGAGTGGATGTTGGCCAACGACCCCGGTGTACGTCGTTTCCGTCCAGAGAAAATCGATCTCGGCACTGAGTTCGGACGAGCTCAGCCAAAGTGGTTTTTCCAACGTCAATACACTGGTCAAGCAACTCCAGCCCGCCCATCCCTGTCTTTCGACAGATTCCGATGTCACCGTGATCAATTGGAAGGTGGCCAGTTAGCGGTCAATGTGCGGGGTTCCCCGAGACGTTCCGATCAGTGCTTCCGGTGTCGAGGCTTCAGTCGCATGGGCGTGGAGGAGGCACCCTCTCTCGACGCAATGGCTCGCCCTTGCCAGCTAAGCAATACAGAGAGCCGCGGCTTGTCGCTTGAAATGCGAGCGTTTCTTGTGACAGAACGCCGGGGAAATCACGAAGGAAGCCGAACGTGAAACTGGACATCGAAGCTGTCGCCGAAGAGGCAAAGACTTGGCGCCGACACATACATCAAAACCCGGAACTGCTTTTCGATCTGCCTGAGACGGCGGCCTTCGTTGCAAAGAAACTACATGAGTTCGGTTGCGATGAGGTTGTCACGGGGATCGCGAAGTCGGGTGTCGTGGCCGTCATCAACGGCTCAAGAGGTCCGGGCAAAACGCTTGGCTTTCGCTGCGACATGGATGCTCTTCCCATGTCGGAGCAAACCAATCTGCCTTACGCATCAAAAGTGCCGAACCGCATGCATGCCTGCGGTCATGACGGCCACACTGCAATGCTGCTTGCTGCGGCGAAGTGCCTGGCCGCAAGCCGCGATTTTCCAGGTGCGATCGTGTTGATCTTCCAGCCCGCCGAGGAAGGCGGTGGCGGTGCCCGCGTCATGATTGAGGAAGGTCTCCTGGAGCGCTTCGGGATCGAAGAAGTCTACGGTATGCATAATGAGCCAGGCGTCGATGTTGGTTCATTCGCCATACGCAGCGGTCCTTTCATGGCAGGCGCCGACCGGTTCCTGGTGACGATCAACGGCAAGGGTGGGCATGCGGCATCCCCGAACCTCACCCGGGACCCGGTATTGGTAAGTGCGCATATGATCACCGCGCTGCAGTCGATTGCGTCCCGGTTTACCGATCCCTTCGATCCGGTTGTCGTATCGGTCACCTTCATGAACGGCGGCAACGACCAGGCTCTTAACGTGATTCCTGCATCGGTTAAGATAGGGGGTACTATTCGAACAATGCAGCCTGAAACGCGCAACGCAGTCGAGCAACGCTTCCGCGATATCGTGGGGATGGCAGCCAAGCTCTTCGAAACGGAGGCCGAGATCACCTGGATTCCAGGATATCCGGTCACCGTCAACGACGAGGAGAAGACCCGCGTGGCCGTGTCGGCTGCCGCCAACGTCGTAGGGGCGGGTCGTGTCGAGACGGCCTATGCGCCATCGATGGGGGCTGAAGACTTCGCATACATGCTTGAGCAACGCCCGGGCGCCATCATTCTCGTCGGGAATGGAGACAGTGCCTACCTTCATCACCCTGCATACAATTTCGACGATAGAGCAATCATTTACGGCGTCAAATACTGGTTGTCATTGGCAAATCAGGAGCTCGGGCGCCTTTAGCGTCCATAAGGCACCTGTCAGGCGTGCAAACAAAAAGGCCGGCACCTCCCTCGGCGCCGACCTCTCGTAATCTGTCTCAACAACAACTGCCAGTACATCCGTGGTCAGCCGTCAGAGACATGATGGGTTGAATGTAAACCTTTGCGAAGAAGCGTCAAGTACAGCTTCCGGAGCATGCTGCCGCCGCACGACGCGGTCAAGCCGTCACCAGTACCCAGCAAAAGCCGGAATGAACGCCCCAATCGCAATCAGTGCCAATGCTGGCCAGTTTTTTGGAGATACTGGCCTCGGGGTTCGAGCGTGCGGCCACCCTGCAACGTTCGATGCGGATCACTCAGCCGTCTATCAAGCGTTGGCCGGAAAGGACGAGTGTTCCGGCGACAACAAGAGCTGCGCCAATCAAGATTGCCCACATCACCGCCTCCGCGATCTTGGGGGACCCGTATATGGCTAAACCCGATCCAGACTTGATTGTTCCGTATCTGTATCGGGGAGGATGATCGAAGCCTCTGCCAGTTTTTCCCGCGCAACGCGTTCCAGCGCGGCTCTTTCGTGCTCGCCTTGCTTCCAAAGTGCCAACAGCAATGTGGCGATCTGAAGTACTGCTTTCCTGTCCCTAGCAATTCCTTCCTCGCGACAGATCGTCTTAAGGACAGCATTCACGACGGAGAAATCGACACGGTCCATTAGCCACCCGCGCCGGGAGGAACGTCGTTCGTCAGAAGTTCCTTACGCTGACTAGTATCTTCGGCAGCCGCGTCGATCAACGCGTCAGCAGACTGCGTAAGGCCCACCCCCGCTCCGCGAGATCCGGAATAGGCTCCATCGAGGACGGCCAAACCAGCCGGAGTAGTTGTCGTGGCGTTCTTCATGATTTTCTCCACGGCGCCTGCGCTAGCCGTCTTTCGACTGAACTGCGCGCCGAGACCTTTGCAACAGTGCCAGGCCCACTTGGCCGATGCCGAGTAACGGTATGGTGGTAAAGTAGCGAGATCGAAGTGGTTCAAGGTTGCAAATGTCGCTTACGCGCCCTCTGTGAGAAAATTGAAAAAGCAAAGCCCGACGGACGGGGTCGTCGGGCTTTTTTGCATGGACCTACAGACGTGTGGACCTGACAGCAGAACGCTGCATCTCGAGAATTAGCGTTATGGCCGAAAGTTTCAAGCGCGTCCAGATGCCCATATGAGCAGGATCTCAATCGTTTCAGGCGCTCGGTCTGCATGTTGTGGAAGTAGGAGGGAGGTTCACGAGAGGGCGAGAACCTCCCCTTGCACTTCTGAAGAGAACTCCTCTGCGGCGGGGATCCGCATGATTGGAGTTAGGCCTTTACCTTTGTCTTTTCCATGTTTCCACATTCCTAATATACGCTTACCCGCAGATGCGGTCCATTTGCTCAAAAGCATTAAGTCCCCGGTGGAAACGTGTCCGGAAATTTCGAACAGGTGGAACTAGGCACTGGCGTCGATGCCACTGAAGAGCGGAAGTGTCGAACAGGTCAGTTCTGTCATCCATTCTTCTTCCCTTGTGCCGAGTAGAAAGAGTGTGGATGCAATAGCCCGCTCTTCCAGATGGGAACCGATAACGAAGGGCGAAGCCTCTGTCGGAGCTAAGTCTCAGTCACGCCTCGATGACACCGTTGTCTTCGCCATCCCAATATTTCAGCCGGTCCGCTTGGACCTTGATCAGAAGAAGTCCCGGGGTCTCAACGCCTTGTGGAAACCAGCGTTCCAGATCTTTCACCCAGTGGTCATCGAACATGCTGCGATCGCGGACAAGTGACGCTTTGCCCTCAATCGAGATGAACATGCCGGGCCTGCCGAGCATGCTGGGCGCTTCGCAAAAGGCGAGCGTCACGCAAGGATCGCGATCGATGTCAGTGATTTTTGAGGTGTTGTCATACGAAAAGAAATAGCTATCGCCATCATACTCGGTGTCTCCATTGTTGCTCATGGGGCGATTTGCGATTACTCCGCTCGATGTCTTCGTCGACATCATGCAAAAGTCGATCTTGCGCATCTTTTCGGATAAATCGGCCAGTGACTTGCCTGCCATTTCAAAACTCCCATACAGAGCTGCGGATCGGCGGATCCTTGTCCGTGAGATGGAAACGGTCTTTGTTAAAAAAGGTTCGCCGCCACTGAGGAAAGGAGTGCCGAGAGCCTTCGCTCGCCCGCTCCTGCCGCGGCCACACAGTTTGATTGTGCGCACTACCGGCGCCGCCTTGTCGGCGCATCGTTTAACGGTTTGTTCCTGCGGTTGATAATTCGGCTACGCTCTTGCCCGGTTCTTTAAATGCTCTCCAAGCCCGCCGGAGTTGGCCCATCCCAAGCTACAGGTCGAACGGATTCCTCGTCTGGCATCCTTAGCCGGGCGGCAGGCGGTCAGCAGCACCGCCGATTTTCTGCCGCTCCGGCATGGGATCGATGAGACTTAATGGCCCTGCAGGACAAGGGTCTGTACAGGCAGCAACAGGGCTTGCAGCCGTAATATCATCGCGTGGACGAGCCCGACAGTGTCCACGACATGCAGGAAGATCCAGCGCAAGGTGCCGATGTTCTTGTCGGCAAGCGCGTCGTGGTTATTCGTGTAGGCGTTGGCGATGCAACTGCTTCCCGGGGGAACGCCGTTGAGGCCGCCGGTAAAGAGTGGCTCCATGAAGACGGTCAGGGTCCCAGGCTGCGATACCTGCCGGACGTCGAGCAGTTGGTCTGTCGGCCGATATTGACCTGCGGCGATGACGTCCTGAACCTCGGTTACAACCATCGGAATGATGGTGAACGGCCGGCCGATGCAAGTCGCCTCGGCGATCATTCCCGTCTTCAACACCTGCGCCTCGATCTGCCCGAAGCCGGCGATCAGCACGTTTTTGCCCGCACTTTCTGGGACCAGGATGCCGGCGGGACGCAGCAGCGGGTTGACCACGTCGCCGCGACGCAGCGTAAATTGCTGCACCGTCCCGGTGACGCCGGCCCTGACGACGGTCTTGTCGAGATCGACCTGCGCCTGTTTTTCGGCCGCCTCAGCGCTCGCCTTTTGAGCCGGCAGAAGTTCTTCGATCTGCGTTTGCAAGGTCTGCTTTTTGGCGATGTCTGAATCGAGCGCACCCTTTCGACTGTCGATGTTGGTTTCAAGCCGCTCAACCTCGCGCCTGGCCACGGCGTCGTTCTTCAAGAGCTGCTTCTTCATCTCGTATTCGTCGACGGCCGTTTGGTAGTCTCCCTGGGCTTGCTTGATTTCGCCGTCGGCGCTTGCAAGCTCGCTCTGAGCCACTTTCATTGCGGCGTCGACTTCGGCAATCTTGCGCCTGGACGCATCGAGCGCGGCCTTCTGGGCGTCACTGTTGAGCCTGAACAGCGGGTCCCCGGCCTGGACCTTCTGGTTGATCCCGACATATACCTCTTCCACGCGCCCGCCTGTTTCCGGCAGAATTGTTACGGTGCGGAATATGGCGGTGACATTCGACGTCGATGGATGGAAGTAGAAGATCATGGTGATCAGCGAAATCGTCAGCAGGAGACAAGCAGAAATGCCCCAGCGCAGCTCGTACCACACGCTATAGAGTGTGATTTCGCGGCCGATCCGCTTTCCTTGGCCATAGCGTCGGTAGAGATAGTCTGGAACGATCGTCAGCAGGGAACACAGGATCAGTTCGAACATGGCTCAGTTGCCCTCTCCGTGGGAGTCCACCTTCGATTCTGACACGATCGGCTCTTCTCGAACCAGCGCTGGGTCTCCTGTCGACTGGACGTCACGACCGGACAGTTTCCCGAGCGACCGGGCAATGGAGTAGAGCGGTGTCGAGAAGTCCGGAAATTCGATGAAAGCCAGCAAGAGACCGGCAATCCAGAAAAGATGGTTGTGCGTGAACAACGAGATCAAACCCAGCACCGCCACGATTTCCAGCTGGATCTTGCTGGTCTTATGCGCCATTCGCTCTGGAAGCGCATGTAGCTGAAAATAGAGATTGCCAATAACGAGGACCATGACCAGGAGAAAGATAGCGACCGCCACGAAAAGATAGTCGGTCTGCCCAGGTGCGGTGATGAAGACTGGCAGGTGCTCAATCGCGGCAGGATGGATTTCTTGGTCCATGTCGGAAGTCCCATCGAAGGATCGTTGTTCCTGTCGTACCTGTAGAGACATAGCAAATTCCAGCGAGCTGAACAGGGAATTTTTCGATTACGACGGGCGGTGTTTCCCGGAACTTTCTGGCTGGTCTGTCCCTCGCGTTCGCAGACCACTCCAAGCGCATAGTGGCTCAGGAGCCAGCGGAGGTCTAAGATGTAGCGGGGGCAGGGGACGGAGCCATGAAATACTTTATAATGGTCGATTACGTGATCGAAGGCGTCTTTGACACCATGAGAGAGGCTCTTGCCGACGTCGAATGTCGCAAAGTCCTGGGCTACACGGCACGTATCAAATTGATACCGGAGGACACGCCGGAAGTCCGCGAGGAACTGGCTAAGGAGCAGAGGCGGCGATACGACGAGGCGGAGCAATTGGTGAATGGGCAGATCAAGACAGCGCAACGCCGAATCATGCAGCGTAGGGCACAAGCCAAGGCCAACAAGATCGGGCTCGGGTTTGGGATGTTTACCGGTGTCACCGTCCTGGTTTTCATTTTGCTTTAGACTGATAATAACTTTTCGATGATCGGCCGACTGAGCGCCGTCTTCCTCCACGCGGAGGTGCGCGGTTCGGCAGAAAAGCCGGTCGGGAGCAAAATTAGGGCTCTGTTGCAAGAATTCCGTTGATACCCGAACGAGTGCGGTCAATTTTCAGCGAGATTTTTGATGATGATTTGTTGTTTGCGGGTGCCGTCCTCTCACTCATCGCGGCGCTCGCAACCTTCCACGTCGAGATGCTTACGGCGGGTCAAAGTATGCTGCGCCAGATCGCCAGGGGCCAGCGTCGTAGACGATAACCGAGCGAAACGCGTCCGACCGTCAACTGTACTTCCCTCGAAATCGAGGTGACGGCCTAGGGCCGGCTGGCGGATGAATACCGTGCGGCGCACTTGGAATGATCGCCGATAGCGGCCAGAGCGAAAAAGCAAACCCCGGTATCGCCCGTCACACTCTCGACGCCGGATTTGGCCTGCGCCCCAACCAGGGGAGGTACAAGGGCACCCGAATTACGTCTTGGCCGAATTGCGCCGCATAGGCTTTGGCAGGAGCTGGATTGCGCTCCTTCAAGGAAATTCAGTGATCTCGTCGCAGCGTGGGATCAAAAAGCACGTCTACGTTTTCCTTTGAAGCCGCCGAAGGCTTTCGAACATCACAGAGAAATTGGGGGCGGGGTCACTCGTCTTGATTACGACGTATTGCTCATTATATATAGGGCATCGACTTTTGCTTTTTGAGCTTTGCTTTGCGTTATATGACGCAGCTGGCGAACCTTTTCTTACAGACATCGATCATTGACTGCCGACGGCTTTCGTCGGGCAGCAACTACTCGTGCGATTGAAAAGGATAATCGTCATGAACACAGGTATCGTTAAGTTTTTCAACACTACTAAAGGCTTCGGCTTTATCCAGCCTACGGACGGCAGCAAGGACATCTTCGTTCACATTTCCGCCGTCGAGCGCTCAGGGATGAGTTTCCTGTCTGAAGGCCAGAAGCTCAGCTTCGACGTCGTCGAGGATACCCGTTCGGGCAAGAGCGCCGCTGAAAACCTCCAAGCCGCCTAAAGAAACCATCGGTCTTTTGCCAGGGATCTACTGGCATCGACCGAACATTTCAAAAGTCGGAACTCCCTTCCTTTCCTCGTTTTCAGAGATAGTGATCGAATGAAAAAGACAAATGCCGACCAGCAAATCCAGCGGGCCCTCCGTCAGGTGAAGAACACCAGTGGCGGCGGTCACCTTGGCGGAACGAATTTCGGGCAATCGTACGATGCGAAGACATCATCTGCCAAAGGCAAGTCCGACGGTAGCCGTAGAAATTCCCGCAAAGCCTGATCGCCTGCTGGAGAGGTAGCCTTAATGGGAGTGAGATCATGACCATCACGAAAGACGCGTTTTTCAACCCTGCCAAACTTTCTGCCGACGCGAAAGCGACGCAGATGAATGCGACAGTTCGCAATATTCTCGAAGCCGAAGTGGCGGAACGCGACAAGAAAACGCAAAAGCTCAGGGCGCTCAGACTGGCGCAGCCTGTCGTAGAGCAGTCCAGAAAAAGTAAGACTTAGAACGCGGGCAGCCTAACCTTTCGCCTCCCTGACCACGGATGTACTGGCATGGAGATGAGATGGAAGCACAGTGGAGCCGGATTTATGTCCGGTTCCATGCTGCGGTTTAGGCACGCTAAAGCTAAGGGCGAAATTACAAGGATCTCGGAGCCAAGGAAATTAAAGGAGACCGTTTCTGATTACAAAAGAGAAATTCAGCGCAAATTCCCAAGCCATTTCGGTGGAGTTGACGCCGTCTCACGTTAAAGCCTTGAAGCTTGCGAAGGATGGCGACTTGCATTCCCAAGATGGCAAGTCCTGGACACATCTTAACGCTACCATCACTTTCGCGAAGTCAGACCGGTTCAAAGAGCGTCCAATCAAGGTGAAGTCGGTCACAACGGCGACGGTGGAGCGGCTTACGGAACTTGACCTCCTTCGCACTCTCGATCGATCCGATGGTGCGGCGCATTCGCCTCACGGAATTACCATGGCGGGCAAGCTTTGGCTTCTGAAGCACAAGTGAAGCACAGAAATCTCCCTCGCGCGACGAGGGCGAGCGTGGCGTTTATCGACGAAGTCGGTTGCCAAAGCTGCGGAGCGTGCTGCTCATACTCATCCGAGTGGCCCAGGTTCACCACGGAAGCCGATGACGATCTGGATTTGGTCCCCGGCTACTATGTGGCAGCTGACCAAGGCGGGATGCGCTGCGAAGGCTCGCGATGTTCCGCGCTGGCGGGTGAAGTAGGCATAAGCACGGCATGCCTTGTCTATGAAGTTCGGCCGGATGTTTGCCGAGCTTGTGTTCCTGGTGATGATGCTTGTCAGACCGCGCGGGCTAAATTTGGTTTCTAGCTGGCAGGTCTAAGGTTCTTTTCGCGATTAGCCTTAGACGTGCACCGGGCAATGGGCGACGGGGGCGCATTAACGGCGCGATACATTACATTTTTGAGATGTATCGAGGGGCAGCGCAGGTCAGGCGACGGAACCGGAGGCTAGTAGCCCTGCTATCGCGTGGAACTGGTGCTTCGCCATTCGGCGACATCCTCCTTTTGAACCCAGATTGTTTCTTCATCCCCAGCGCGACCATGCCCCAGCTTAAAGGTGACAACCTCGCCGAACGTTCGTCGGCCATTGGAGGGGTCATCATCGGCCAGGATCCTGACCCTTCCCAATTTCAATTTTCTGTCTGTAGATCAAAGGCTTACGCTCATATAACGAGGGGTCAGCCTTCGGTGCCACAATCTGACGGCTAAACTGCTCCGAACGCCAGATTGCTGTTTGACGAACGAGACTACTGTGGCTGACGCAGCTGCGCGGCGTCGCGAAACGAGATCAGGCGTCGCCTGTGCTCATCCCACAAAACCAGTTTTACACAGCGCAGGCTCTGCATCATGGTGATGCGGCCAATACCGGCCAATGCCGGGTGGTCTCTCAATACTTCCGGAAGCCTGTAATAGGGGACCCTACTCGACAGGTGGTGAACGTGATGGATACCGATGTTGCCCGTGATCCAGCGAAGAGCCAACGGCAGGTCGTAGTGCGATGCACCATGAAGGGCCGCATGTGGGAATTGCCATTCCGGTTCTCTCGACCAATGGGTTTCTTCAAACTGATGTTGCACGTAGAAGAGCCAGATGCCCGCGGTTGCGGCCAATAGGGCGACGGGCAGATGCACCAGCAGGAAGGGCAGGATTCCGATTGCCCATATCAATATCGTGGAGATGAGCGCGATCGCCAGATTTGTCGCCATGGTGGATATCCAAGGCAAGGAACCGGATCGCATCATGCCGAAGGGAAGCCGCTGCTTGAACAGGAACAGCCATGCGGGGCCGATGCCAAACATGATTGCCGGATGCCTATACAGGCGATAGCTGAGCCGACCGATCCAGGAACGGCGGTCATACTCCAACACCGTCAGCGTTGTTATATCGCCAACGCCGCGCCCCTCGAGATTTCCCGCCAAGGCATGATGCTCCGCATGCGCCCGGCGCCAGTAATCATAGGGCGTAAGCGTCAGGACGCCGATCACGCGGCCCGTCCAGTCGTCGATACGGCGACGCGCAAAGAAGGAGCCGTGGCCGCAATCGTGCTGGATCATGAACAAGCGAAGCAGAAAGGCGGCTGCGGGAACAATCAGAACGAGCCCGGCCCAGTAGCCGTAGTGAACCGCCGCCAAGGCACCAGCCCAGCAGAACGCAAATGGAATGGCCGTTACTGCAAGTTCGAAAACGCTGCGTCTGAGATGCGGCTGGCGATACATGGCGAGGATTTTGAGCCAAGCCTTTTCATCGGACAGGGGTGGGCTTTGATCGCGGTGGAGGGGCCTGGTCAAAGAATAGTTCCACCAATGGCAATGAATGAAGAGAAGGCAAGTGCTATCACAACGGCGGATTTGATGAGGAAAAGCGGGTAGTCGAAGCGATAGATTGGATGAAAAGAGCTCATCGCTGCTGGATCTCCTGAGGTTCGGAACGTTGTCGTAGGGACGCTCGCTTGATAATTGCTGCGCGGCCGCTTGGCGCGCTTCCTTTTGGCTTCATCTCTTGTGCTTGCAGCCCTGCAGGCGGCTTTTCGTGGCGTCCTTCATCTGATTGGCGAAGGTCGCCTCAACCCTCACCGGCGCGTTTTCCTGCTTGGGCTTCCGCGTCTCGCGGTTGCTTCGCAATTTGTCCTTTGGCCATTGGTTCGATCCTCTCAATTGAAATCGAGCTTTCCGCTTTTGTCATGAGGCGTGATCAGTGACATCACCGCCTTTCCTGAGACTTTTCCTATGCGGTATCGCAAATCCCGGCCTCGTATCGGGTTATCATCTTCGGCGCGTCGGAGGACGACGCGGTCGCGAAGCGGCGGTATGTCAAGGGATCTTTCTGCGGGCGCAGCGCTTGATGCGGCCTGAATAGCACCGATTGTCGTTGGTTGATAGAAGCTGGCGAGAAATATTATCGGGAGATAAAACTCACAGAAAATAATAATTGCGGTCAAATAACAGTAAGGGAATGTGACATAATTCGTGGGCCAAGGCGGACAGCCGGCGAAGTTGACACCGTTGCGCAGAAGCTTACTTTCTGCGCAAGGAGATGTTCATGGAAAAGCACGAAACTGGCTTCCGATTGATGTCGGAAGCTGTCCAAGCTTGGTACCGTTTCTACGCAGAGTCACCTGAAAATCATGCCTCCCAGGTCCTCTGCAACGCGGCGATCGACCTTTATCACGACGGATACCTGACGGTTGACGCCATCGCGGCCTCCCTCATCGGAACATACGTTGGGATCTGTTCGACGAAGGTGAACGCGCCGACGTCCGCATCGATTCACTAACGTCGTCGGTTCAAGCCCGACCAAATAGCGTTGGAACCAGCCATTCCATTCAAGCGCAAAGGCCGCCCGAGGACGGCCTTTGCGTCCTGCTTGCCGACTTTGAGCAAGCTGCATGAGCTTCTTGTCGGTGGCCTCTTCTTCGGCAAGAGGTGATTGCAGAAATGGCACGGCATCTTCAGACCGAGCTGGTCCGCCCATGCGATCAGAGTACTGTAGATGCTATGGGGGGAGCGGCGAGGGTGTGTCATCCTTCGGCGGTCGAAAAAACCAAAAGGAGCACCCTCATTGTCGGAATCATTTGACGCGACCCGGTCCCTCGCCGCCTTCGACCAGGATACTACGTTGGTCGTCGTGGTCGAGATGAGCCTATCGAAGTGGCTCGTCGCAGCGATTGTTCCAGGACTTGAGCGCCGGCCACTCAAGAAACTTGATGCTGATCCGGAGGAACTGCTGAAGCTGTTGCATAGCTGGCGGAACGAGGCCGAGCATTCGGGACAACTGATCAAGCGGATCACGGTTGCCTACGAGGCCGGACGCGACGGCTTCTGGCTGGCGCGCTGGCTGCAGGGCCGAGCCGTCGAGGCGCAGGTGATCCATCCCTCGAGCGTTGCGGTGTCGCGCGAACACCGGCGTGCCAAGACCGATCGTCTCGACACCGAGCTTTTGATGCGCGCCTTTCTTGGCTGGCTGCGCGGCGAGAAGCGCCACTGCAGTATGGCCGTGATTCCCACAGTCGATGAGGAGGACGCACGGCGGCCGAACCGCGAGCGGGACAGCCTGGTGCGCGAGCGATCGCGGATTGTGAACCGCATCAAGGCGACCCTCGCTCGCTTCGGCATTCGCGCCTTCAAACCCATTTTACGCAATGCCAACAAGCTGGACTCTCTGCGCATCGTGGACGGCACTTTGCTGCCAGAGAACACGCGCGCCGAACTGAGACGCAATTTTGCGCGAATGCGGTTGCTCTTCGAACAGATCCGCGAGATCGAACGCGAGCGCTTGCGCCGGCTCGCCACTGCTCCCACCGCACCTGCGGCAGAGCAAGGCGCGCATGCCATGGTGCGTCTCCTCGCGCGGGTCATCGGGGTCGGCATCGAGACGGCAGACATGCTGGTCCATGAGATTTTGTCGCGCGGCTTACGCGATCGAAGGGCCGTCGCCCGGTACGCGGGTCTCACCGGGGCGCCGGACGAGAGCGGCAAGCGCCGGCGCGAGAAGGGATTGGCCCGGGCCGGCAATGCGCGCGTTCGCTACGGCATGATCCTGCTGGCGTGGCGCTTTCTGCAATTCCAGAAGGACAGCGCCCTTGCCGAGTGGTTTACGGCCCGCACCGCCGATGGTCGCGGCGGCACGCGCAAGACAATGATCGTGGCGCTGGCGCGCAAACTGTTGATAGCCCTGTGGAGATTGGTCACGACTGGTGAGATTCCGAGCGGCTTCGTTTTGCGCGCTGCCTGACGCCAGAGGAGGGAGACAGCCGATCCGGCGGGCCGGAAAAGGTCTGCTGACAAGAATCCGAGGTGGTGGTGAACCCGATCACTCACATGGCTTCTCAAGCCGCGCTGTAGAATGGGCCCGCCGCCCCGGAGCTTCGCCCAATGATGCGTATGCCTGCATCATGGTTTGCGATCCGCGAGGATCAACCGCATACAAGCTTGTGGCGCATTTGCCGCGCCTGATGGCGAGCTCCCCTCGGAATTGCCTTGTTTGCTCAGGTCTCGCCCGACCCAAACGGCCTGCCGCCGTGCTCGCGACCGTCAAGGACAAGTCGCTGCGCGATGGAGTGCCTGGCGGCCCTCCACCCTTGACTGTCACTGCGCGCCGCGGCGATCGCGAAAATAGGTCGGGACGAGGAGATGGTCGCCAATCGGCCGAACAAGGAGATGATGAGAAAATGAAATAGGAGCAGGCTTGACAATGCCCCATACAAGCGAGCGATTTCGCAATGCTCGACGGCCTGCGCCGAAGAATTCGGGTCGGCGTCGAGAGCCGCGCTGACCGCCATTCCAACAGATTCGTTTCACTTGTCTATCGGTGGCGGCAGTCAATCTGACCTTGCCCACGGGCACCGCCGTCTGGGGAAGGTGATGACGCTGGGCCGGCTTTTGGCGAGTTCCACAAGAGAGCCTACGCCAGAAAGATTGATTTCCAGGTGTTCCCGTCGGTTGACTTGAGTGACGCCGGTTCGATTCCCTTCAAGACCGAGTACTAAGGTCGTGCGGAGCGAGCGCGATCGGCTAGCTGGAGCTAACCGACCCGCTGCCACCCGTTTTGCAGCACAGCGACTCTCATTAGGCCGCTTGCCAAACCTCGTTTAAAATGCGCGCTGCCAACGCCGCCTTGTCCTGTGGCAAAAACCGCCGTAGTGCTGCTGGATCATGTCCGGTGTACTGAGGGTAAGTAGATGCCGCTATCCGTCAGGTTTTTATAAGGTCACGCATCGAGGCTACTCCGTCGAGAGCACGTTGGATGTGGGCCTGTGTATTGTAAATGTGGGGGCAAAGTCGTAACCCGCCGCTGGAAGAGGCTGCTATCCCGAATTTTGAATAAAGGGTGTCGACCACCGTTTTTTGGTTTTGCTTCGGAACCTCTATCACAACAACCCCGCCGCTCATCGCCGGATTTTCCGGAGTGACAAGGGTAGCCCCGAGATCCTTTAATCCCTGCTTTAGTTGGCTCGCGAGTTCCGCTATGCGGGCTTCTACACGCCGCGGGCCGATCTGAGTGTGAATATCCGCAGTGTCCGCGATCGCTGCGATGGCTGCATCATCGCGTTGTCCGAGCGTTTCAAACTTCTTTGCGTTGTCGAGGTCGAGTTCGACCTTAATCTCTCCAGTGTAGCCGATCGTGTTTGGCCATATTCCGCCGGCGCGTCCTTTGCGCACATAGAGGATACCGACCTCCTTCGGACCCATGAACCACTTGTGCGCGCTGGCCGAGAAGGTGTCGCATCCCATGTCGTGGAGGTTGAGCGCTGACGCGCCCCAGCTCTGAGCCCCGTCGACATGACAATGAATGCCCTTCTCGCGAGCCATCACCACAATTTTCTTGGCCGGAAGCTTCAGTCCGCTCACGTTGGAGCATTCGGTGAAGCTGACGGCCTTCGTTCGGTCGGTGCAGGCCTTGGAGAACAGCTCGACGATTTGTTCGTCACTCTCGGGTAGTCGCGGCAATGCCACGCGCACGACCTTCAGGCCAAACCGCCTGGCCCGGATATCCCACGCCTCGTTGTTCGTGACGTGGTTCTGATCCCAAATGACTACCTCGTCTCCCGACTTGAAGTCGAGACCGTTGGTGATGACGCTGTTAGCCTCGGAGGTGTTTCGAACCAGGGCGATTTCATCCGGATCGGCTCCGATCTGGGCCGCGACCTTCATTCGGGAACTGGAGAGCCGGTCGTTGAACTGCGCCCGGTTATTCAACGAAACGTCGTAGTCCACGACGCGGGTCAATTCTGCCACCTTTGATGCCACAGACTCGAAGGACGGGCAAAGGTTCGCGCTGTTCATCGGAATTGCTGTGTCCGGGAAGATGAACTGGTGGCGGACGAGTTCCCAGTACATGTCCCCGCTGATCGTGTCTGCACGTGCCGCGGACATGAGCAGGTTTGATGTCGTCGCGACTGTGGCGGCTGCGCCTGCGAACTGCATAAGCGTGCGTCTGGTCATGGAGCCCTGCATTGCACTTCTCCTTGTGTTCGCTAACGGGCTACTGGAGGTCGATGACGACCCGGCCGTCGATCTTGCCTTCCTCCATGCGCGCGAAAATGTCGTTGATGTTCTCAAGCTTGTCCCAACTGAAGTGGGACGCCACCTTCCCGTCGGCGGCAAAGCCGATAGATTCCTCAAGGTCCTGGCGTGTGCCGACGATCGAGCCTCTCACCGTGATGCGTTTGAGAACCGTGTCGAAGACGGGAAGGCTGATCATGGACGGCGGCAGTCCGACGAGCGACATCGTCCCTTTGGAACGCAGCATGTGGAAAGCCTGCTCCATAGCCTCCGGAGACACAGCAGTCACCAACGCGCCATGCACCCCGCCGACTTCCTTTTGGACCCTGGCAACTGCATCGGGTTCCCGTGCATCGACCGTCACATCCGCCCCAAGTTGGCTCGCAAGAGTGAGCTTGCTTTCGGAAACGTCGACGGCAACGACGTGCATTCCCATCGCTTTTGCATATTGGACGGCCATGTGTCCAAGGCCACCGATGCCTGAGATCATTACCCACTCGCCAGGGTTCACTTCGGTTTCCTTGAGGCCCTTGTACACGGTAACGCCAGCACACAGGACCGGCGCTGCCGGGCCGAAATCGAGTTTGTCAGGGAGGATGCCGACAAAGTCGGGGTCCGCGAGGCCGTACTCGGCAAAGGAGCCATTGACAGAATAGCCCGTGTTCTGCTGGCTTCCGCACAACGTTTCCCAACCCGTCCGGCAATGAGAGCAGTATCCGCAAGCAGTATGGAGCCACGGAACGCCGACCCGGTCGCCCTCCTTCAACCGCTTCACCGAACGACCGGCCTTGGCGACATATCCAACGCCTTCGTGGCCTGGGATGAACGGTGGACTTGGTTTGACGGGCCAATCCCCACGAGCGGCGTGAAGATCGGTATGGCAGACGCCTGTCGCAGCGAAACGCACCAGTATCTGATCATCCGCAGGGTCTGGTATCGGCATTTGCTCAATAACCAGTGGCTTATTGAAATCGAGGACAACCGCTGCTTTCATCATGTTCGGCATGGTCTTCTCCCAACGATAGGACAGCGGCCGAAGGAGAGCACCACAAGACCTCTTATACAAGTAGCATCGTGTTTGTTACACGTATCGCAGGGTTGCCCAGGTTCGTTCGGACGGCATGGCGGAGTGGCCGTCGGATTTCCCGGCCTCGTAACTTGCCACTGCGACTACGCCGCGTGCCCCTGAGCCATCGACCGTGACTGGGGGCCGGCGACCGACAATCTCCGGTGACCAGCCGCCGAACGTCGGTGCTCAAGATCGACAGGTCCTTCGTAGATGCTATCGGCCGGAATGCCGCGACAAGCCTGGTGACACCTTATCATCGAGATGACCCATAGCCTGAAACTCAAGATGGTCGCGGAAGGGATCGAGACAGTGGAGCAGGTAACGAGCCTGCGTCATTCCGGCATTCAGTTCGGACAAGGTTGGCTATACTCAAAGGCCCTCCCGTTCGAAGAATTCATGGCATTTTATGAAAAGCGCAATGCCGGATAAAGGACGGTGAGGAGATAAGTCACACGCGGCCGGCGCGCCTCGGCAGTCGCCGTCCTCCTCGCCGAACAGGGCGGCGGGCGTGGCTCCAGAAGATCCGCAGTCCCTTGCAGCCCGCTTGCACCGGCACGACTAATGCCCTCTACCCGTCCGACCTCATTGGGCATTTCGGTCCTCGTGCACCAAATACCGATAAGGCGGATCGACGTCCGCTGCGGACGCCCTTGCCCCTTACGGCAACAACTCCCTACCGGAAGAGAACCGATCCTGAAAGCATCCAGGCGCAAGCCGCCGCAAATGTCGCCATAGAGCTTATGTCGTCGAATTCGACGCTCGCGCCCCGAGAGTTGCTGGAATTGCTCCTGCTTCGTCTTCCCGTGGAATAATGGGAACAACATGTCACGGGCGGGGTTTATAAAGAGTGACCGCGCTATCCATCAGTGCGTATCCCTGTAAAGCGGAATCGGAGACCTTGTGTCGACACCGGGTTGGCTGGTCTTAGTCGTTGAACGCAACCGCATGCTGCATACTGTTGCATCGGCAGAAGAAGCCCTTGATATGCTCTTTACGAATTGGCCGGTGACAAACGGCCTCGCCTTCTTCTCGGCAATGCAGGCCTGCGCTCCTACCGTGGCAGGCACTGCAACCCAGGGAGAAGCCCAGTCCGCATTCCTTGCGGCGGCGCTTGATGCAAGCGTAGTATTCCGGCTCGCCTAGGGCTGTAGCCTCGCAGCGTGTCCCGATCGCCTGCACCCGCCGGGGCTCTTTGTTGACGAACGCGGCTTCTACGCTAGCGAAGCTCTTGCGCCTGCTCTGGTGCGTCCTCTTAATTCCACCTCAAAGGCCCCGAAAATTCGCGGGGTTTCGTTCTGCCTTTGAGGAATGCCGGGCTATGCGAAGGGCCGAGAAGTACTATGATCGCCTTCTTGAATATAATGGAATCAAGACGTAGGCCGTGGGGCGCTCGTCGCTTTGTTGAAAGCTGCGCGGGGAAATTGGGCGGGGCAGATGGGGAAGTGGAAAGACCGGGTTATAGTTACGGCTATCGTCGCAGGCGCAGCTTATCTGGCATATTACGAATACCGCGCGGGGTACTTCACAAGACCACCGATGCCCGAGGGTGCATTTTCACTTTCCTACCCAAGCGGATTCCGTGCGATCATGGTTGATGTACCCAACGAGAGAGAAACTCGACGCTATTTGGGGCTGCCGTCGGACGTTCCATTCTATCTCAGCGACGCATGGTCGTTTTGCTATCCCCCTAGCAAGGAAGAACAAAAGCAAGTCGCCGTCACCTTGAAAGAGCGAAACCGGCCAGGTGAGAGAGCAGAGGCAGTTTGCAAAATAAAAGTGGATGGCAACCCTATCGTGCGGGGAGTGGTAACGTCGGTCCCTAGACCGTGACTTTGCGCCGCTACACTCAATTGGCCGAAGGATAGCGCCTTCCACTCGTCAGACCAAAGTCCAAACGAGATTCAGGCTTCAGTCTGATTTCTTCGGCGAATAATATCAGGCAATCTCTGGTTGATCCGAGTCGCACAGCCCGAGACCCGCGCGGCGAAAGATCAAGGGCTTTCCCGGTCCCGCCGACCAGGAAAGTCCTTTTGCGTACGAGCACAGTGTGGGCCGAGAAAACTAGTAGGTCTAATCGTGAGGGCGATGTCCATAGAACTATCGCGATGCTGGAGCTCTCGGGAGGCAAGCAACCGATGGGCATAGACCTGCAAATGGTTCCTGATTCCTCCACCATCAAACTCGCGCTGAAGACGTTGTGCCGCGAGAACGGTGTCGAGCGAGACCGAAGAGCAGTCGCTGAAATCGCGATTCTACTAACATCGCTGTGGCAACAAGGCACACGCGACGGAGAAGAACTCCTGCGCCTTGCTCGTGAAAAGCTCGCAGAGGCTGCAGCAAAACCCAATGGCGGCTCATACGATGCCCGTCGGTAGGCGCACGAGCGCGCGTTATGAGGTTGGCATCTCTGAACACCAACCCACGACTGTCGAGCCCTAATCGCAACTCTGGGCCAGGTCGCGCGAATCGCAAGGTTGCCTTTGTCCTGGCCGAGAGAGCGGCTTTTCCGCCACTTGGCAAAGATGCCGGGTTCACTTCATGCGCAATGCGCTGGCCCATGCCGGCAGGAGTGGCCGACGCGTGGTCTCCGCTTTCATTGCAACAGCTTTTGCCCAGGACACGCCCGAGGCCGCCAGCCAACAATGGCGCAACGTCGCCGATCAGATCAGGCCGAAAGTGCCGAAACTTGCTGGCCTCATGGATAGTGTGGAGGAAGATGTGCTCGTCTACATGACCTTTCCCAAGCAACACTGGACCAAGCTTCACAGCATGAACCCGATTGAGCGCCTCAATGGAGAGATCAAACGAAGGACCGAGGTGGTCGGTTCGGGACCCGTCCTTCGGCAACAAGATCGGCCGCGATATCGGTTTTTTTGACTGGGCTTTGGAAAGGGCTTCGCGGAGAATCTCGTTCTCCCATGGTTGCTCCCCATGATATGCTCTTGGCCGTTATGGGTTGCATGGAGAAAATCCGACGCTCTGACGCGCTTGAGCGTTATAGACCGGGACAATTTCCATAATTTCGACAGTCCGAAATCGATAGGTTACTCCGTAGGAAACTATGAACACAAATTCATCTTCGAAAGTTAGTCCGGTACAAGCGAAGTTACGCTCACCTTCACCTTCGCATATGGATACGACTAGCATGCAATTCCTCGTGAAAAACCGCGTGATGTGAGTCAATCAGCTTGGCGTTTGCGGCGGCTAGCGACAACGGAACTGTTATGCCTCGGCGTCGCAAAGAGCCTTTTGGTTAGAGTTAGCTTTCACGTCTTTCCCACAGATATTCGGGAACTGTGCACTAAATGGTTACGCGGGCGTATTTTACCTTATCAACACTGCGCAATGCCGTGCCCGCAGAGCAATCATCACATTCAAGGCTAAGCAGCGTTGCGGCGCTTTAGCGGCCACACCTTTGGAATTATCGGGAGGCCTTTTTCTGTGACCCCAGCCAACAACATGCGTGCTCGGCAGTGGTTAGGCCAAATGATAACCCGCTCGAGGTCTCGGACGACATCAGCTTCCAATTCAGCGACCATCGTCTCGTACTCCTCGATATAAAAGCGGTCAGCACCGTCACGCCGGAAGGCTTCCAGTGCGACGCAACCCTCATCGTAGGCTTCAATAAGATTGCAAAAAAACCGCCATGAGCTGGACGCGGGCAGTTTCTGGAGCAGTTGGCGTTGCGCAGGCAGCTTGAGCATCAACCGACGCAATCCAGATTGCGCGGTCGCACGGCAGCCGTCCTTCTCCATCCAATCGTTCTCCAATGGCGATCGTCTACCCAATAACAATGTAGCAACCGCGGGCCGCCACGGAAGTAAATTACGGTATGTTCTGTTTCCGTGCCCGTTCTAACCCCACCCGTGAATTAGCGGGGCTTTTTTTGGGTCATCTCAATAAAGTTAATTGCCATGTAATTACATGTCGATAAGCTGTCATTTATATATTCTTCTAGTTGTGCACTTGTCGAAAGGAGCCCGATGAGAAGTCAATCCGCAAGCGTACACTCGCACCCCTCTCCTGCCGAGGTCCGAGAACATCTGGATCGCATACTGTCGAGCCCAGACTTCATTCTCCCCGATCGCGGGCACAGGTTTTTGCAGTTCATCGTGAACGAGACACTCGAAGGACGCGCCGCCTATCTGAAGGCATTCACTATTGCAACCAGCGTTTTCGGACGCGACGCCTCATTCGATATGCAGAATGATCCTTGCGTACGAATGGCAGCACGCCAGCTTCGTAGTGCTCTTGAGCGGTACTATCTGACGAGCGGCTCAATGGATGAGGTACTGATTGCCGTTCCGGCTGGCGGTTACGTTCCAACTTTCGCAAAACGGGCGATTGAGGGTGGCACCAGGACTGAAGATGAAGCGCAAACGGTCTGTGCCGCAGGCGCGTCATTGCCCGAGAAGCCGCCAACCGAGCCGCCAAAGCGCGAAAGCAGATTGCCTCGTTGGATCATGATCACCGCTGGAATGATTGTACTTGCCGCCGTGGTGATGGCGTCGTTCACCGAAAGAAATAACACTACATCGAAGCAGCCAGTCATGGGCGGCGGCAGGGCAACGATTTTAGTCAAGCCCTTTGCGACCAACGAAGAAACGAGGGTCTCGAATGAAGTCCTGAGTGGGCTGAAAAATGAAATCGTCGTCAATCTCGTGAAGTCCAAAGAACTGGTCGTGATCACGGAGGGCGCAAAAACCAACGCCAATGAGGCCGACACGACATACACTCTGCAAGGCAGCATACGCCTGGAGGCTGATGATGTACGAACAATCGCACGCCTGGTCCGGGGGGCAGACGGTGCAGTCGTGTGGTCGAGCGACTATGACGTCAAGATTAAGGGCCGAAGTATTCTCGACGTCCAGATGGCGATTGCGCAATCAATCTCGGCGGCGGTTGCAGCCCCATTCGTTGCCGGTGCGGAGGGACCAGCAATGCCGAAGGTTGGGACCGGCAGCGTTCGAGATTGAGCCTCTTTTTCTCCAGAGCGCATGAGCCTCCGTCAGGCGTGGCAAGGTTTCGGTTCCGACCACACGGGCGAACGTCAATCCATCATCGCTATTATTAGCGTGTGGCAGCGGCAGTAAGACCCGCGAATATAAGTGAGTAGGTGAGGTTACGCCCGAGAGTTTTCAAAATAACTCCATTGCCCTCCGAACGGTTACTGCCCTTTTCCTGGGAAATCTTCGCCATCCTTGACGTTCTCCATTGGATGATACTTATCTATCGGCCAAGATTGTCTCTTGGAGATGATTTTGGCGGGAAAGCGCGCCGCCGCTGTTTCGCGCCTTGCCGCTCAGCAGCACATCGAAGCCGGCAAGCTGATCGAAGTCAACTTCTGCCGGGCGATTCGCGAGTTCCGACTCCTGAAACACAGGGAGCGGCACAACAGCAAGGCGCCTCAACGCTAGCCGAGATGTGCCGCTATTCGGCTCAAAGCTCATCCAGCGTGAGCACCGCGGCGTCGATGTGTGCCTCATCGAGGCTTTGAAACCCTCTCGCCGGTCATTAAAGGGTCCCACGACCTCGCTTACTACGGAGTGCCGAACCCAAGGCTGCGGCCCCCAGGTAATTCTTGTCCATCACAGCACATACTTGCCCAGTAGGTCGGCAAACACATGGTCGGCTCCTTCACTAAACGTTGCCAGACTATTCACCTTGACTTTGACTTAATAGGTCAATCAGAAATCCCTAAAGTAATGGCGAGGTTTGAAAACGTACCGTTCCCATCGGGAGAGCTCCAGCTCATCCGCCGACACCAGGAGGAGTATCGTTTTCCAGGAATTCCTTGTACTGGACAGTCTGGGTCACGTTGACGTCGATTGCGGCGGACGATTTTGCCATGAGCCGCACGCCCGGGCCCCCGTCGACGGATCCTTCGCCAAACACCATGACGCCTGCTGCAGCAATTGCATCGGCGATTGCCCGAACCGACGGGGTGTCAGGAAGGGGACCCTGTTGTGCTTCCATTCCATTGACGATCGCGACAGAAATTCCCGCAGCTTCAGCTAGGTCCTCCGGGCGCCATCGCAAGAGTGCTCGTGCTGCCCCTACTTGCTCACCTGAGATCATGCCAACCTCCGAAGTTGCGGGCGGTGGGCAACCGCGATCATGGACGGGCCTGGCCTCCGCCTGATCGTCCTTGCGCGATTGCCCATGCCTTACATCACGTCGTGGACTGATAAACCGCAGCCGGTGGCTATTGTTCCCGGGTCCAGCATCGGGGCGCCGCCAGGAAAATGGCGCCGATCCGGGCGCAACCCCGAGTTCCGCGGAACTTTGGACCGCCGCACGGGTTAGGCCCGAACCAGGCGTTTCCGCCAAGAGCTGATGATGAACGTTCAAGAGATCCGATCGAGGCGACCGCCAATTCGCCAGGCGAAAGAAAGACCAAGCGAAGAGCTGGCCGGCTTGCGATCATTCTGATCGTGGGGTGGGGCTCATGTTCTTCTTTCTCTACATTTGTATCGTTTCTTGGGCCGCGCTCGGCTCCAGCTAGAAACGCGCGCGGTATTGCCGCGCGTATGATCCGGATCACGAGAGTGGACGACTATGTCAGAGAAAATCCTTGCCGCGCCTGTCGATGACCTTGCCCGTCGCTTTGCGGCGATGATCGACGATGAACTGTTTGCTGTCATGGAACTGCTCGAAAAGGCAAGCGAGAACCCTCAGCAACCGGATCTCGATGATGTCCTGCCGAGAATTGCGCTGACGGAAAGCGAAATCGAGAAGCGGTATCCGGGGATGCTTCTGCTTCCCTATCGCAATTGGAAGCAGCAAAAGGCCGCTTCCTGATCAATCCCACCCCGAAATCTTTGTACCATAGCGTACGCTCAACGGCATCAGGTCAAGAAATACGCCTCCTTGGCGCCGATGCAGTCTATCGGTTTGATAGCGCACATAGAATTTCCTTTCCGCCGCGCTAGTTAAGCGCTGGTTTGAGGGAGGCTGTGTGGTGACCAGTTCAGGTGAACATAAGCGCGCGATCGATCCTGTAATCCATAATGTCCTTGCGGACGATGCGCCCTTGGCGGCGGAGGATTCCGCTGCGCTGCTCGATGTCCTTCTCTCAGCGCGAAGAGGTGACTTTTCCGTTCGCATGCGCTCGGATCTGACTGGTAAGACCGGCAAGATCGCTGATGCCCTCAATGACATCATCGCGGCAAATCAACGCCTGGCTCAACAGTTGGATCACGTCGGCGAGGTTGTCGGGTGGGAAGGCAGGACGAACACACGCGTGCGCCTTGGATTGTCGGATGGCTCGTGGGCGGCAATGGAAGGATCCATCAATCACCTCATTGATGATCTTTTGTGGCCAACCACTGCTGTCACCCACACTATAACGGCCATCGCCAAGGGCGACCTGTTGCAGACTGTTCCGCTCGATGTCGAGGGCCGTCCACTCAAGGGCGAGTTCCTTCGATCGGCCGACATCGTCAATACCATGATCAAGCAGTTGAGCCTCTTTACCTCCGAGGTCACGCGCGTGGCGCGCGAGGTCGGTACTGATGGAAAGCTGGGCGGGCAGGCGCAAGTGCCGGAGGTAACCGGCGTCTGGAAGGATCTGACCGAGAGCGTCAACTCCATGGCATCGAACCTGACGGCCCAGGTGCGCAACATTGCCGATGTCACAATCGCTGTCGCCAATGGCGATCTCTCAAAGAAGATCACAGTGGACGTCAGGGGCGAAATTCTGCAGCTGAAGGAAGCGATCAATACCATGGTCGATCAGTTGCGTTCCTTTGCCTCCGAGGTGACCCGTGTCGCACGTGAGGTCGGCACCGAAGGAAAGCTTGGTGGGCAGGCCCTGGTGCCGGGCGTCGCCGGGACCTGGAAGGACCTGACCGACAGCGTCAATGCAATGTGCGGCAACCTGACTGCGCAGGTCAGAAATATCGCCCAGGTGACCACAGCTGTGGCGCGTGGAGATCTTTCGCGCAAGATCACCGTTGACGTTTCGGGCGAGATCCTGGAGCTGAAGGAAACCATCAACACCATGGTGGATCAGCTGAACGGATTTGCCGGAGAAGTCACGCGCGTCGCGCGTGAAGTGGGAACCGAGGGCCGTCTTGGCGGCCAGGCGCAGGTGCATGGTGTCGCCGGGACCTGGAAGGATCTGACCGACAACGTCAATTCCATGGCCTCGAATCTGACTGCTCAGGTCCGAAACATCGCCGAGGTCTCGACGGCGATCGCAAGCGGCGACCTGTCGAAAAAGATCACGGTCACCGTTTCGGGCGAAATTCTCGAACTCAAGGAAACCATCAACACGATGGTCGACCAGCTTAACGCATTCGCCTCCGAAGTAACCCGTGTTGCGCGTGAGGTCGGAACCGAAGGGCGCCTTGGCGGACAGGCCAATGTCCGCGGTGCAGCTGGCACCTGGAAGGATCTGACCGAAAACGTCAACTCGATGGCCGGAAATCTCACCGCCCAGGTCCGAAACATCGCCGAGGTTTCAACTGCGATCGCCAATGGCGATCTGTCCAAAAAGATCACCGTCGACGTCAAGGGCGAGATTCTCGAACTTAAGGAAACGATCAACACGATGGTCGACCAGCTTAACGCGTTTGCCTCAGAAGTAACCCGCGTTGCAAGAGAGGTTGGTACCGAAGGCCGGCTCGGGGGCCAGGCCAATGTCCGCGACGTCGCAGGAACCTGGAAGGATCTGACAGATTCGGTCAACTCCATGGCATCGAACCTCACGGGCCAGGTGCGCAATA
The DNA here is from genome assembly GCF_014851575.1 of Rhizobium sp. RHZ02. Classification (NCBI taxonomy): domain Bacteria; kingdom Pseudomonadati; phylum Pseudomonadota; class Alphaproteobacteria; order Hyphomicrobiales; family Rhizobiaceae; genus Rhizobium; species Rhizobium sp. RHZ02. The sequence continues at coordinate 58,779 of NZ_JACUZX010000016.1, read as the reverse complement.
TCGCTGAGGTGGCGACCGCCGTTGCCCAGGGCGACCTGTCGAAGAAAATCACCGTTCCGGTTTCCGGCGAGATTCTCGAGCTGAAGGAAACCTTGAATACCATGGTAGATCAGCTGAACGGGTTCGCCGGCGAAGTCACTCGTGTTGCGCGCGAGGTCGGAACGGAAGGAAGGCTCGGTGGCCAGGCAAATGTGCTTGGCGTTGCCGGTACCTGGAAAGACCTGACTGACAGTGTGAATTCCATGGCTGGCAACCTGACGGCGCAGGTGCGCAATATCGCCGAGGTCTCGACAGCGATCGCCAATGGCGATCTGTCGAAGAAGATTACCGTTTCCGTGTCCGGGGAAATCCTTGAACTAAAGGAAACCCTCAACACAATGGTCGATCAGCTGAACCGTTTCGCCTCGGAGGTCACGCGTGTCGCCCGTGAAGTGGGAACAGAGGGAAAACTCGGCGGACAGGCCCAGGTTCCAGGTGTCGCCGGCACCTGGAAAGATCTGACTGAGAACGTCAACTTCATGGCGTCGAATCTGACCGGTCAGGTGCGCAATATCGCCGAAGTCACAACCGCGGTCGCAAGAGGCGACCTGTCTCGCAAGATCACCGTCGACGTCAAGGGTGAGATCCTGGAGCTCAAGAACACCATCAACACGATGGTGGACCAGTTGAACGCCTTCGCCGGAGAGGTGACGCGTGTCGCGCGTGAAGTCGGAACCGAGGGCAAGCTCGGCGGACAGGCCCAGGTCGCGGGTGTCGCCGGCACCTGGAAGGACCTTACCGACAGCGTCAACTCCATGGCCGGGAATTTGACCGCCCAGGTTCGCAACATTGCCGAAGTTGCAACGGCGATCGCCAACGGTGATCTGTCGCGTAAGATTACGGTCGATGTTCGCGGCGAGATCCTGCTCCTCAAGGATACGCTCAACACTATGGTAGATCAGCTGCGCTCCTTTGCCGGCGAAGTTACGCGCGTGGCCCGCGAGGTGGGAACGGATGGCCGTCTTGGCGGCCAGGCCGTGGTGCCAGGTGTTGCTGGAACCTGGAAGGACCTTACCGACAACGTCAACCTTCTGGCAGCCAACCTGACCACCCAGGTCCGCAACATCGCCGAAGTGACGACTGCTGTCGCCCGCGGGGACCTGTCTCGCAAGATCACTGTCGATGTGAAGGGCGAAATCCTCGAACTCAAGAACACCATCAACACCATGGTGGACCAGCTGAATGCGTTTGCCGGCGAGGTGACGCGTGTGGCGCGCGAGGTCGGGACCGAAGGCAAGCTCGGCGGCCAGGCGCAGGTGCCTGGTGTCGCCGGCACCTGGAAGGACCTTACCGATACCGTCAACGTCATGGGGGCCAATCTCACCGAACAGGTCCGCGGCATCGTCAAGGTCGTGACAGCTGTGGCAAACGGTGACCTCAAGCAGAATTTGACCGTGGCTTCAAAAGGCGAGGTCGCTGCGCTGGCAGAAACGATCAACAATATGACGAACACCCTTGCGACCTTTGCCGATCAGGTGACGAGCGTTGCCCGCGAAGTCGGCGTCGAGGGCCGCCTTGGCGGCCAGGCGAATGTACCAGGCGCTGCTGGCACATGGAAGGATCTGACGGGCAACGTCAATCTCCTTGCCGCCAACCTGACAACACAGGTGCGCGCCATCGCAGAAGTGGCCACGGCCGTGACAAAGGGTGATTTGACGCGTTCGATCAAGGTCGACGCGCGAGGCGAGGTCGCCGAACTCAAGGACAATATCAACACGATGATCGACAACCTGCGTCTCACCACCGAGCGCAATACCGAGCAGGATTGGCTGAAGACGAACCTTGCACGCTTCACCAACATGCTGCAGGGTCAGCGCGACCTGACCGTGGTTGGAAAAATGCTGCTTTCGGAGTTGGCGCCGCTGGTCGGGGCGCATCAGGGGGTCATCTATCAGGTCGACGCAGAGACGGATCGTCCGGTCTTGTCGCTTCTTTCCGTTTATGCGCAGGGCCTGGAGACAGAACACCCGAAGCGGCTCGAATTGGGGCAGGGCCTTGTCGGGCAATGCGCCAGTGATGCAAGGGCAATCGTCATCACCGATTTGCCAAGCAACGTCGTTCCGATCAGTTCGGGTGTATTTTCAACATTGCCACGCAGCGCCGTGGTCCTTCCGGTTCATTTCGAGGGTCAGGTCAAAGCCGTCATTGAACTGGCCTCTGCCGGGACCTTCAGCGAGCTGCAACTGTCGTTCCTGGATCAATTGACGACCTCGATCGGTATTGTGCTCAACTCCATTGAGGCGACGATGCAGACGGAGGGCTTGCTCAAGCAATCGCAGCAGCTGGCGGGAGAACTTCAGACCCAGCAACGCGAATTGCAGCAGACAAACGAGCAGCTCGAACAAAAGGCACAGCAACTCGAGGAGCGAAACGTCGAGGTAGAAGGCAAGAACCAGGAGATCGAGCAGGCGCGCCGGGCGCTTGAAGAAAAGGCCACGGAGCTTGCCCTGACATCGAAATACAAGTCCGAGTTTCTCGCCAACATGTCGCATGAGTTGCGGACACCTCTCAACTCCATCCTGATCCTCGGCCAGCAGCTCGGTGACAATCCGGAAGGCAACCTTTCGGGCAAACAGGTCGAATTTGCAAAAACGATCCATGCTGCCGGTACCGATCTTTTGAACCTGATCAGCGATATTCTCGATCTGTCCAAGATCGAGTCGGGAACAGTATCGGTCGATGCGGAAGAGATAAGGATCAGCAGCCTTCTGGAAGCCATGGCGCGACCCTTCGGGCACGAAGCCGACAATCGAGGACTTTCTTTCGCCGTGGAGATTGCGGCAAACGTTTCCGACAGCATCATGACAGACGCTAAGCGGCTGCAGCAGATTCTGAAGAACCTCTTGTCGAACGCGTTCAAATTCACTGCCGAGGGTGGGGTGACACTGAAGGTCGCCATGGTCGAAAATGGCTGGTCGCCAGACCACCCATCCCTGAAAGCCGCGGCATCGGTGATCGCGTTTGAGGTGACGGATACCGGCATTGGCATTGCACTCGAAAAGCAGCGCATCATCTTTGAGGCATTCCAGCAGGCCGATGCGTCGACGAGCCGTAAGTACGGTGGCACGGGCCTTGGACTTGCCATCAGCCGTGAGCTCGCAAATTTGCTTGGCGGAGAAATTCAGCTTCGCAGCAATCCGGGAGCAGGCAGTGCATTCACGCTTTTCCTGCCGCTCACCTATGCCGGTTCAACGACGGCAAGGGTAGTGGCCGAAGGGACCAATGTCGTACAGCTTGCCGAGGTCGCGGCCGTTAGACGGGGCGACAAACCGGCTGAACGCTTGCTGGATGATCGTGAAGAAGTCGCGGCCACCGATTTGGTACTTCTCGTGGTCGAAGACGATCCCCATTACTCGCGTATCCTGATGGATCTTGCCCACGATCGTGGCTTCAAGGTTATCGTCGCCCAACGCGGCAGTGAAGCGCTGGCTTTGGCGCAGGAATATCAGCCGACGGCAATGTCGCTCGACATTTTCCTGCCTGACATGCTCGGCTGGAGTGTTCTCAGCCAGCTTAAGCAGAACGTCCAAACGCGGCACATCCCCGTTCAGATTGTCAGTCTCGACGACGACAGGCAGCATGGGTTGACACGGGGTGCCTTTGCATTCCTCAAAAAGCCGGCCACGTCGGAGGGGCTTGGCGAGGCCCTATCGCGGCTGAAAACCTATGCGCAGTCACGGCGTCGGCGACTGCTCGTCGTCGACGACAACGAGGCCGAGCGCGCAAGCGTAGCAGCGCTCCTCGGCCATGACGATATCGAGATTGAAAGCGTCGGGTCAGGTGGCGACGCCCTGGCTTCCCTGAAGCGTGATCCGGCCGATTGTGTCGTTCTCGATCTCACCCTGCCCGACATGTCCGGCTTTGACGTCCTCGAGAAGATGCACGCTGATGGCGATATCGCCGAAGTTCCCGTGGTTGTCTTCACCGGTCGGGAACTGTCTCCCGACGACGACAGCCGTTTGCACAGCATGGCGCGCAGCGTCGTCGTCAAGGGCGTTGAATCGCCCGAACGGCTGTTGGACGAAACGGCGCTCTTCCTGCACCGCGTCGTTGCTGACTTACCGACCGAAAAGCAGAGGATGCTCCAGCAGCTCCATAGTTCAGACGAAAGTCTGGTTGGCGAGACGGTGCTGCTTGTTGATGACGACGCGCGGAACATCTTTGCTCTCAGCAGTGTTCTCGAGCGCCGAGGCATGAAGGTTCTGACGGCAACCACCGGAAGCGAGGCGATCGAGATTCTGGAAAGGGAAGCGTTGGTTGCCATCGTTTTGATGGACATCATGATGCCTGGCATGGACGGTTACGAAACAATGATGGCGATACGTGCCAGGCCGGGCTTCCAGAGGCTGCCGATCCTGGCGCTGACCGCAAAGGCGATGAAGGGCGACCGTGAAAAATGTCTGGAGGCCGGCGCCTCCGACTACCTGGCAAAGCCGGTCAATACCGAGCAATTGCTGTCTGCTTTGCGCATGTGGCTGCATCGGTGAGGGAGGCGGGATTGGAACGATTGAACATCCTTCTCGTGGACGATCAACCGGCGAAGCTCTTGAGCTATGAGGTCATCCTCAAGGATCTCGGTGAAAACCTGATCAAAGCTCAGTCCGCCAGGGAGGCACTTGAACATCTTCTTCGCAACGAGATAGCGGTCATTCTCGCCGATGTGTGCATGCCCGAACAGGACGGCTTCGAGCTTGTCAGCATGATCCGCGAACATCCGCGTTACCAGAACACTGCGATCATTTTTGTTTCGGCGGTCATGATGACCGAGCCTGATCGGCTGCGAGGATACGCTGCAGGTGCTGTCGACTACGTCTCCGTTCCAATCGTGCCCGACGTCCTGCGGGCCAAGGTGCGGGTCTTCACCGACCTTTATCGCAAGACCAAGGAGCTCGAGAGGCTGAACAGCGAGTTGGAACAAAGGGTCAGCCAGCGCACCGCCGAACTCGAGGCCTCATCGGAGCAACTGCGCCGGTTGAATGAGGAGCTGGAACACCGCATCGAACAAAGGACACGCGAGCGTGAGGAGGCTCTCGCGCAATTGTTCGAAGCTCAGAAGATCGACACGATCGGTCAGCTGACCGGCGGTGTGGCGCATGATTTCAACAACCTTCTGATGGCAATCCTTGGAAGTCTGAGCCTCTTGAAGAAGCGCTTGCCCGAGGACAATCGCAGCGAGCGACTGCTCGGCAATGCCATTCAGGCTGCCGAACGCGGTTCGGCCCTGACCCAGCGCCTGCTTGCCTTTGCCAGGCGTCAGGAGTTGAAGCCGACCACTGTCGATTTTGAACAGCTGTTTGCCAACATTGAAGATCTCCTCGTCAAGGCCGTGGGCCAGGGCATCGACATCAAACTAGACGTCGCCCCGGAGCTGCCGAGCATACTTGTCGATGCCAATCAGCTCGAACTTGCTCTTTTGAACCTTTTCGTCAATGCGCGCGACGCGATGGATGGGGCGGGCACCATCATCCTCCAGGTAGATGCTGCCGATCACCCGGGATCACTAAGCGATGGTCGCTACGTGCGTATCCGCGTCACGGACGATGGCCCCGGAATGGACGAACCAACGCTTGCGCGGGCAACTGAGCCGTTTTTCACGACGAAGGGGCCAGGAAAAGGCACCGGTCTCGGACTATCGATGGTCCAGGGTCTGGCTGCCCAATCCGGCGGGGCGCTCGAGCTGGCAAGCAGGCCGGGGGCTGGGACATCCGTGAGTGTCTGGTTGCCGGTTGCCGACACGTCGAGCGATCCGGTTGCGGGTGGGCGTGTTGACGGTGCCTCCGATGCCCCGCCGCTGTCAGGAGAGCTTACTGTCCTTGTGGTGGACGACGATCCATTGGTCAGTATGGGAACCGTGGCGATGCTGGAGGACCTCGGTCACATCGCCGTTGAAGTGACCTCGGCATCGCAGGCCTTGCAGCTTCTTGGGGAAGAAAAGCGTTTTGATATTGTGATTACTGATCATTCCATGCCCGGTATGACCGGAGCCGAGCTTTCCCGAATTATACTCGACTCCTTCTCGTCGCTTCCGATCATACTGGCATCCGGCTATGCTGAGTTGCCCGACGATCAGGAGCTAACTGAACTGATCAGACTGACCAAACCCTTCTCGCAGGCCCAGCTGAAGGAAGCCCTCCAGCAGGCAAAAACTCCCCAAGGGTCGACCGTGCAGTCGGGCCGCCATTGATAGTCGCTCACCAGGACAAACGCGTCGCTCAGTCCGGCGTCAACCGATCTACCGGTCGGGAATTGACGCGGTTGTGGACGCGTCAATGTCATGACGCCCAAATGGATTGATAGCGACGAGTATCGACAAGACACCAGCCAATAACCAGACACCGATAAGAGCGGGCTTGAGCGTCATAGAAACACCTTTGGGCGCGAACGCCAGACAAATCGCGCGATCTCTGTTTGACAGCCAACTCTTAGAAAAAAGTGAATTGCAGGTTTCGCTTCGCGATTTCGGCTGTGCCTGGCAACCAACAGAATTCATGTGTTTCGTTCGGACATGCTGCGACGATTACCGATCACAGATTGGCAAAGATCAATTCTCGTTGGCCCGGCCGGCTGACTCTATCTGTTCCTGGAACAAAGGGCTGCGAGCGTGGTCAAAAGGATCAGGGGGGCGAGCCGGATCACTCGACTGTCGGGCGTCGAAACCGTTGTCGCCATCTTGTCGACGGCATGTGCGATCTCGTCGATCTCGAGCCGCAACCGCGTAATTTCCTCCTGAGCAAAGAGGAGAGCTTGTTCGCGTCCCGTCTTTTCAAACCGAGCCCGCGAGGGAGGATTTGCCGTCTTAAGGTCCTCTTCGTCGGCTGGCGACCAACCGTCTCTGTTCGTTGAACCCTGCATTGAACTCCCCTGTAACTTTCCCGGAAACGGCCCGCGGAAGAGCCGCTTTCTGAAACTCGGGCCTTAGTCCCGCCGGTGAGTGTCATCAGATATTTCCTCCAATGCGACACCGGCCATTTCCTCCTGTCGGACTGCGATGTCGCCAAGGGAGAGGATCCCGGAAACGGTTCCGGCTGCATCGAACACGACAAGCCGACGCATCTGAAGCTCCGACATCCGTGCGGCCGCTTCCAGGAGATCGTCCTCCTCTAGACAGCCCTCTATTCCAGACGTCATGATACTGGAAACGGGTTGATCACAGGATATTCCCTCGGCCACGGCTCGTATGACGATGTCTCGGTCGGTCACGACACCAATGGCGTCTCCGTCAATGATCGGGATTATCCCGGTATCCACTTCCGACATCAGCTGCGCGACACGGCGAATTCGAGCGCCAGGACCAGCCGTGACGATTTTTGTGGTCATCACCTCTCGTACTTTCATCGGTTTTTCCTCCGTGCTCGACTGAGACAACCTCCAATCTTGAAGGTTGTTCCCTTTGGCACGCCAGGAGAATTGCGTCGGAAGACGATGCGCGCGCTCCGATGCAAACTGGATTTGGTGAGATGCTTCACAGCCTATGTGTTTTTTGTCGCAGGGCATCGCTCGGCAAGTGCTCTTGCGCAAGCCGGCTCAAAACCAAGGACGGGCGCCCAGGCGTGCCTATCTGACCGGGCACCTGCATCTCGACGGTCTGCCAGCGTACGCAAAAACATAGGCAACAACAGGATGTTATACAGCCGGCAATGCGCAGGTGAAGCTGAATCGTGCAGCGACGATCCTGTCGTTCGTGTTCCCTCTCATTCTGAGTCCAATGTCCGTCGCTGATCGATCCACCATGCAAAATCGGCTCCTGGCCCGCCTTCCTGATGAGGAGTTCCGCGCCATTGTGCCATCACTTGAGGCAGTTCATCTTCCCCAGGGCTTCGTCATTGTTAAGGCCGAGACTCTCATCGAGCACGTCTACTTCCTCTGCAGGGGGATCGGCTCCGTCATTACAGTGTCCTCAGGCCGCCAAAGAGCTGAAGCGGGGATGTTTGGACGCGAGGGCTTTTCGCCGACGTCGGCAGGCGTCGGTGGCACGATCAGCGTCCACGAGGTATTGATGCAGGTAGAAGGATACGGATATAGAATGACATTAGATGCGGCGCTGCAGGCGATTTCTCAATATCCTGCTTTCGCCAATCTTCTGGCGCGCTTTATCCAGACGTTCGCATCGCAGATCTCCTTCACTGCCCTGTCGAACGCAAATTACCAGATTGACGTGCGATTGGCGCGCTGGCTACTCATGTCGCATGACCGGGTTGACGGTGATGAAATCGCCCTGACCCACGACTTTATCTCTTTGATGCTCTCTGTTAGGCGACCGAGCGTGACAACTGCGCTCCATGTACTCGAGGGCAAAAGGTTTATCCGATCCGAGCGCGGACGGATCATGATCCGTGACAGGCGTGGAATGGAAGAGTTTGCAGGAAATGCCTACGGCAAGCCGGAAGAAGAATACCGACGCCTGATCGGCGATCTCTGATCAGGCGCTTGCGTCTTTGCTCTCCGTTCAGAACAGGTTTTTCATCAACCGTCGATATTCCTCTTCCGGCTTGCCATAGGCGTCGCGGGCGAACTCCTCCATTGCAGGTCGGTTGCGCATGATAATATTGCTCCGCTCCGACTTGATGAAGCCGTTACCCTCGAGGATGTGTAATGAGGTCGTGACACTCGGCCTTCGAACCGAGAGCATCAGGGAGATAAATTCATGCGTAAGCCCGATTTCATCGCCCGGCACACGGTCATGGCACATTAGAATCCAGCGTGCCAGTCGCTCGGTAACGTCGTGGATTGCGTTTGAAATGGCGGTGTAGGTCAGTTGGACCGAGAAGGCCTCAATCGAACGGATCATCACTTTGGAAAAATTCCGGTTTTGGTCCATCCATCCGCGAAAACGCCCATAATCCATGCGATAGGCCTCCGAATCGAGAAGTATCACCACTTCGTGGGGGCTGTTTTCCGTACTCGCCACGGCAGAGGTTGGAACATAGCCATCGGAGCCGAATATTCCTGCTTCGGCCCGGTTGCCCTCGGGCGTCGACGCGATAATCGATCCGATACCTGACGTGAGAAAATAGATGTAATCGATGGGCTGCCCTGCATGGGCAACGACAGTACCCCGCGAAAGCTTGAGGAATTCAAGATCTTGCGCAATTTGGCCGTAGTCGCTTTCAGGCAGGATGTTCAGCAGCTTGTTTGTCACCGAGGACTGAGCTGGCGAAACCATGGCCTTTCCTTTCCGTCCGGCAGGAATGATCGCACCAGTCTGGCGCCTCCGCCTGATGTGCTAACCGGGAAAGGACATGCAAAGTTCCCTATTGGTGATTGAAAGGCGCGCCAGGCCTAACGATTGAAAGGGGCAGTCTGCTTAATGAATACAGCCCTCCAGCGCTTTTGCGGCACGTCTACGGTGTCGACCGCTGACGCGAAGTGACCAGTGATCTACATATGGTTGGGGAGGAATGAAAAAGATGAGCATCATGATCGTTGAAGACGATTACGTCCTTGCCAAGGACCTCCAGTCCATTGTCGAGGCGGCGCGGCATCGAAGCGTCGGTCCGCTGCAGAGAATGGAGCAGGCTCTCGCCTACGCAGCCACCGCAGACATTGCTCTAGTCGCCCTCAAACTTGCCGACGGACCGACCAGAGCGTCTATGGGGCGCAAGCTCATCGACATGTTCCGACTGGAGGTCATCTATGTAACCGGGGCCGGAAGGTCTGAGAGCCGGCCTGGATCCAGTGAAGTGATCATGAAGCCATTAAGCGAAGAACAGGTCTCTGCCGCCATCGCACGTGCGGCCCTCAGGCATGCCACCCGCTATGACCGGATTCGACAGTAGAATTCTTGTTTTTAAAGAATGACGGACACAGTGGATTTAAGCAGACCTATATCCGAATTGCCAGGGGCGTTGGCGCTGTTGCAGGTGATGAAAGGAATGGCAATCGCGTGCGATCTACATGCACCGCTGCCCGTCATTTCGTACTCTAGATCAGCGGCGCCACAGCACCGACCCTTGGTGTGGTTTTGACCTGGTCTATGTCCATCAATCGACGGTACTCTCGCTCGGGAGCGCCATATGCGTCCCCTGCATAGTCTTCAAGACCGCTTCTATCCCGCACCACAACCAAAGCGCGCTCTGATCGAATAAGACGTTGCCCTTCCAACATGTGCAGCGCAATTGTGACCGAGGGCCTTCGTACGGCGAGCATCAGAGAAAGATAGTCGTGCGTCAGGGCGATCTGGGAGCTTTGCATCCGATCCTGCGACATCAATATCCATCGCGCCAGCCGAACATCGATCGTATGGGATGCATTGGAAAGTGCGGTAAAAGCAACTTGATGGTTGAACGCCACGAGATAACGAAGCAAAAGGTCCCTCAGCGCCGGACTGCTGTTGACAGGACCGTGCAACGCCGTGAGCTTCAGCCGCAGGCCATGCCCCGCGACCTGGATGACAATATCGAATGGGCCCTCACTTGGCCTTACAAGCCCTCCTATGGGCGTAAACCCTTCCCGCCCCACCATTCCTGCCTCTGCCCGCCGGCCCTTGGGAGACACTGCAATGACCGAAGCAATGCCATTGCAGGGAAAATAGACATGGTTGAATGACTGCCCGGCCGTGGCGAGGTGGAAGCCTTGGGGAAGATCGACTTCCTCGAGGCCCGTCGAGATCAGATCATAGTCGTGATCGGAAAGGCTGTTAATAAGCCTGTTACTGCTGCGGTTTCCAGTCATGACGGAGCCTCCGGCGCCATCCCGCCTTAAGTGCGCGATGACGAGTGCCTTGGAAGACGACGGATCAGGTGAAACAGGTTCGTGCCCTAAAAGTTCCGATCATCCGCGAGAGTGGGTCTCGTCCGGGGCTTAATGGTGCTTTGTGGAAAATAGAGCGAGCGCAATATCACCCAATGCATGGACGTCTTCGCAAAGGTGAAAACCGCCGAAGCTATCCTTAACGCTGGTGTCAACGTGTGAGGTCGCAAACACGAATGGAATTCTGAAGCTGTACAACCGATCCGCAATCAGAAAAGCTGCTTCCACGTCCAACCTGATATCAAGGATGGCGGCGTCGGTTGCCTCAGGGTCAATCATGTTGATAGCAAACGGGACGCTCGCCCCCGTGATCCTCGCGCCAGCTGCCTCCAGGAGCCGCCGAGCTTCGTCCGCCACAAAGTAATCCACTTCAACGACCAAGATTCTTTTGCCGGCGAACAGGTTGAGCGGAAAGCCATGGTTATTTAGGTCCTTATTGGCCACGATTTCCCTCACGAGTCATTCTTGCCTTTCGACTCTAGATAGTGTCCGGTCCCTGCCGAGATGCGGCCGGCCCGTAAACCATTTCCTCTCCATAAATTCGATTTCTGTGAGTTGGTCCACTCACTTCTTGGTTGCGCGAATCCAAACAATGGAGGCGATCTTTTGTTCCGCCCTCTAACTGGCACTTGCGGCGGCAGTGCCTATGAAGTGTCGGGCCTCGACTTTCCGGTTCACTGCATCCTTTTCCGGGTAAGTGCGTTATCGAGTGGCAATACTCGCAAAGGCCCCGAGGCGTCTGCCATGAAATCTTCAAGCACAACGACACTGCTCATTCTGTCGATGGCTCTTTTCGGCCTGCTCACTACGACGCGAAGCGCGGCGAACGGCGCCGTACAAACCGCTGCAGAAGATCATGGGAGGGGTAGACACGCCAAGGTTCCAGAGGCCATACCAATGAAAGGCCTCCGCGACGTCTTTTGGCGCGTGGTTCATGAGGTTCTTGATGACCGCGTGGCACTCATCGCGGCCGGCGTGACCTTCTATCTCCTCCTGGCGCTTTTTCCCGCGCTCGCCGCCCTTGTTGCCATCTATGGTTTGGTTGCAGACCCGGCGACAATGGCTGATCACTTGCGCGAACTCTCGGCATTGTTGCCGCCAGGCGCGTTCGACCTCATCGCCGATCGGATCAGGAGCCTCGTTGAAGCGAGAAGCAGCACGCTGGGGCTGACATTCTTTGTCGGCCTGGCAGTCGCGGTATGGAGCACTCACAGCGCTACGCTTGCCATTTTCGACGCAATGAATATCGCTTATGAGGAAACGGAAAAGCGCGGTCTGATCAGGCTGAACGTGCTTGGTCTCTGTTTCACGCTTTGCGCAATGCTTGCTGCAACCTTGATGATTGGACTGGTCGCGGTGATGCCCGTCTTGTTGTCCTATCTGTGGCTCGATCAATTCAAGGAAAATCTGGTCCTTTTGCTGCGCTGGCCTTTCCTCCTCCTGATTGCGGCGATCGCAACAACTGCCGTATACCGGTTCGGACCAAGTCGCGAACCGGCAAAGCTTCGGTGGATGACCTGGGGGGCCGCTCTCGTGACGCTGGCCTGGTTTTTAATGTCAACCGGCTTCTCGTTCTATCTCGACCATTTCGCCAACTACAACGCAACCTATGGTACTTTGGGGGCGCTGATGGGTTTCCTTGTCTGGACCTGGCTGTCGTTTGTCATATTGATCGTAGGCGGCGAATTGAATGCAGAACTGGAGCATCAAACCGCAAGGGATACGACGACCGGCGCCGCGTTGCCTATGGGAGCCCGCGGTGCCTATGTTGCAGATACGCTGGGAAAGACGGCCGATGAGTGATTTGTCTGAACCGGCGGGCCACGACTGAAATAGCAAGATTCCCGCGACATCAAGAAACAGTGACGATTGCCGGAAACCTTCGGCAACGCTGGTGGTTTTGTCATCCGCATAGGAGATCACGATGACGTTTGCTATCGTCACCACATTGATAATAGTGCTCGTTGCGAGCGCTCGATACCTCACCTACGCCTTGGTCGGGTATCTCGACTATTTTCTCGAAGAGCGACGAAACCTTGCAGCGCTGAAAAAGGGTACACGGCGACGCCCCGATCGATTTCGGCAATAGCCACTTGGCCAAAAACGGTTAGTTTAGCGTTCTGTCTTTCTGCGCCGACTTCTCGCATCACGCGGGGGTGCCGGATCTCAAAACAACGACGCTTCGCGGGGAGAGGCGGTATTCGTCGGCTTCAATCGTTTCTTCACGGGCATCGGGATTGGTTGTTGTCAGGACTGTTATCCAGTCATCCTTATCCGCGGGAAGCTTGAAGTCCACGTCACCGTCGTGAGGATTGAACAGAAGAAGGACGTCATTCCATCCTTCGTCGGAACAATCGGATTGCGATAGCCTCAGGCCAATGGTCGTGCTTCCAGGATCGGACCAATGTTCCTCGGTCTGTACTCCGCCGACTGGATTGAACCAGGTGACAGCCATGCCGTCGCGCCAGTTCTCGCGCCTGAAGATCGGGTGCTGACGGCGCAGCTTGATCAGCCGCGTCGAAAATTCCCGTAGTTCCTCGGCACTGGCTGGAAGGTTATCCCAGGGCACCCAGCTCACCTCGCTATCCTGGCAGTAGCCATTATTGTTGCCCATCTGGCTCCGGCCGAACTCATCACCAGCCAGCAGCATGGGCGTCCCATGGGACAAGAACAGCGTCGTCAGAAAGTTTCGTTTCTGCCGATCGCGCACCATGTTGATCGCTTCATCACCTGTTGGACCTTCCACGCCATAATTGAAACTTTGATTGTCGTTGTGGCCGTCCTGGTTGTCTTCGCCGTTCGCTTCATTATGCTTTTCATTATAGGAGACGAGGTCGTTGAGCGTGAAGCCATCATGCGCCGTGATGAAGTTGATGCCAGCCCATGGCCTGCGCCCGCGCAGATCGTAGATATCGCCGGAACCGAGCACACGGGCGGCGAAGTCTTGCGTCATCCCGTCTTCGTCCCGCCAGTAACTGCGAAGCGTATCTCGATATTTATCGTTCCATTCAGCCCATCCGGGTGGAAAGCCACCGACTTGATAACCACCTGGTCCTATGTCCCATGGCTCGCCCACGAGTTTCACCTTTGAAAGCACCGGGTCCTGGCCGATTGCATCGAAGAACCCGCTACGCTGGTCGAAGCCTTTCGGCTCGCGTCCTAAAATGGTGCCGAGATCAAAGCGGAACCCGTCGATGTGCATGGTCTCAGCCCAGTAGCGAAGGGAGTCCGTCACCATTTGCAGCACTCGGGGATGCGACGTGTTGATCGTGTTTCCGGTACCGGTATCGTTGATGTAGTAGCGAGGCTCGCCCGGCAACGTCCGATAATAAGAGAAATTGTCGATCCCCTTGAACGAGAGCGTGGGGCCAAGCTCATTGCCCTCGGCTGTATGATTGTACACGACATCCAGGATCACCTCGATGTCGGCGTCATGGAAGGCCCTGACCATGTCGCGAAAGCCGGCCATGGCGTCAGGGCCGTAGTAGCGCGAGGCCGGTGCAAAAAAACCAAGGGTGTTGTAGCCCCAGAAATTCCTCAAACCCTTATCGAGGAGATGCGCATCGTCGGGAAACCAGTGAATTGGCAAGAGTTCGATGGAGGTAATGCCAAGGCTCTTGACGTAGGCGATAATGTCCTTGTCCGCGAGGCCCTCAAAGGTTCCCCGAAGATTGCGGGGGACTGCCGGGTGCAATTGCGTAAACCCTTTGACATGACACTCATAGAAGATGGTCGATGACCACGGGATCGAAGGCTTGGCATCCCCCTTCCAGTCATAGGCTTTCGCATCAACGACGCGGCATTTCGGCATGTCCGCCGCGCTGTCGGTGTCATCGAATGCCAGGTCCTTTTCAGGGTCCTCCATCTGATAGGCAAACTGGGCCTGGCCCCAGTTGATTTCGCCAACAAGCTCCCGGGCGTACGGATCAACCAGCAGTTTGTTCGCATTGAACCGATGCCCGTTTTCGGGCTCATACGGTCCATCAACGCGGTAGCCGTAGAGCGACCCGGCCTTGAGACCGGGAATATATCCATGCCAGATCTCGTTGGTGTACTCGGGAAGCTCAATTCGTTCGATTTCTTGTCTTCCATCATCGGAAAAAAGGCATAGCTCCACGCGTTCGGCATGAGCGCTGAAGAGTGCGAAGTTCGTACCTTCCTGGTCAGGAGTGGCGCCGAGGATCGTATAATCACCGGCCTGGATGCGGGAAGGGGGTCGGCGCATGGCATTTCCTTGAGGAGAAGACTGGAGATGAGAACACGTGAGGCTTCTTTAGGTTCCGGGCTGCTCAAGAACACGGGTGCGGACCATCCGGCAGTTTTGTTGCCAAAGTAGTATTGAGACATCTCGAACGGCAGTTGGAACCATTTCAGGCAAACGCGGTTGGGGCGCAGGAGGACCCATCCATGAGCACTGGTGGTGACGACAAGAACGTCAAAAAGTACGAAACCGATCGACGCTATCAAGACGAGGATGCAATTCGACAGGACACGACGCGGCGTTGGCTTATCTGGGGAGCGGGAATTGTCGGCCTGGCAGTGTTCATGGTGGCTCTGCTTAGCTACCTCGTCTGGCCGCCTTCCGTTAGGACGGATCCCGCGGCTACCGCCTCGACGAAAGCGCAAATGAAAGAGCCGCCATCAAACGTACCGCCGGCCGTAGCACCGACCACGATCGACCGTAGTCCCTCGCCAAGTGGCGGCGGCAGCGGACCAACGGGCGTGACAAGTCCAACAGGACCGAGAAAGTAAAGTAGGCTACCGTTCGCGGGATCGTTTCCTCTGCGATAGGCAAAGCGTCTTGATCCCCAGTGTGGGCATTGTGTCCTTCGTCAAATTGCCAGTGCTTCGTCGTAACTGACTGCGCCGAGGGAGCTCAATAGTCGCGATCGGGCACGGCCGACACGGCTTTTTACGGTGCCGATCTCACAATGCAATCTGTGAGCGGTTTCTTCGTAGGAAGCGCCAGACGCGACCAGCATGAGCGCCTCCCGATAAAGGGGCGAGAGATTGTCGATTGCCTTTTCGACATCCCTGTAATGCATTGCCCATTCCTGCGATGATGATACGGGAACATCGGACAATGCCGCGTCTTCGTCTATTCCAAGTGGACTGCGCTGCGAGGAGCGGGTTTGGCTGAGGAACGCATTTTTCAATATGGTGAAGGTCCAGGACTTGAGGTTCGTGCCGGGCTCGAAATGGTTCCGGTGTGCAAGCGCCTTCGTAATGGTCTGCTGGACCAGGTCATCGGCATCCTCGGAATTCTTCGCGAGTTTCAAGGCAAACGCATTGAGGGCGGGAAGAAGGTCAATTAATTGGGTTTCCACTTGAGGGGCTCCGTCATTGTTCCGCAGAAAAATGGTGGGGCAACCAATCTGTTCCGGAAACCTGGAAAAGGGTCCAGTACCGTACAATAATGAGGCTCGGAAAAGCTACGATTGAAAGGCAAACAGGAGAGTTGAGACGCGCGCAAGCAACCCGGGGAACGCCTAGCGCCGATCTGACGGGATACCCTCCGTCGATCATGCTATGGCAAGCGCGCTGCCGGACAGGTAGGGTGCTCGCCTGCCAATTCGTTGGCCATGGTGAGAAACCGGAAAAATCAGCATGTTCACCATCCCTGTCGCGTCCGGTTGACACGGCACGCGCTCCAAAGTGCAACACTCATTGCGGTCATCGGTTCCACCGACATGCGAGACAGATCCGCATCGTATCGTGTCGTAGGTCGGGGCAATTCTCGGGAAGCTGGAGTAGACCTGCTTTACGCGGTCAATGTCACGGCTGACGTGGTCAATGAGGGAGCCAAACGAACGTGTTTTGCGGCTTTGAGTTAAAGACAATCGACGTCGGGCCAGGGCAACTGCGGGTCCGCCACGGCGGCTCCGGTCCACCCTTGCTGCTGTTGCATGGACATCCGCGCACTCACATGACCTGGGCGACTGTGGCAGACCTTCTTTCTCCATATTACACGATCATCTGCCCCGATCTGCGAGGATTCGGGAGATCCTTCCAACCGCAGGATTCGCCTGACAGCCATGCCTCGTCTAAAAGAGAAAAGGCTATGGACTGTCTGGAATTGATGCGGATCCTGGGATACCGCACATTCTCGGTTGCCGGGCACGATCGGGGTAGCTACTCGCATTTCGGCTCGCGATGGACCATCCTTTGGCGGTGCAAAGGCTAGCGGTCATCGATAGCATTCCGATCATCGACCACCTGGAGCGCATGGACTGGCGTTTTGCCCGCGATTGGTATCACTGGTTCTTCTTTTCTCAAGAACTCAAGCCGGAGGCAGCGATAAATGCCAATCCTTTGGGTTGATATGACGCGATCAAGCCTGGCCTCATGGGCAAGGAAGCCTATGACGACGTCGTTTCGGCGCTTACGGATCCGGTCGTCATCCATGGCATGGTCGAGGACTACCGTGCGGGGTTGACTGTCGACTGGAAACATGACGTCGAGGATCGAAACCATGGCCGGAAAATCCAGTGCCCGTTGCTATGCCTTTGGTCACGTTTCGATGATCTCGCGGATCATTTCGGAGACCCTTTGCAGATTTGGCGCTCCTGGGCAAACGATGTGCAGGGGCATCCGCTAGACAGCGGCCACCATGTCGCTGAGGAAAATCCGCAGGCATTGGCCACTTCCCTCAGGCTCTTTTTCGCGTAGCACGGCTCTTTTGACGATCGTCTTTGACCGGGCGATTGTCCCTTGGGCTGTTGGCGGCGGATTGTGCAGTCTCGCATTTTTGAGGCAAAGCTGGGACGCTCATTGGCCCGCCACGATCGAGCGCAGCGCTATCACGGCCACGACGGTGCGTGTTTCATCGGCAATCTCGATGCTGCGCCCATCGACCGACCGACCATTTCTGATTTCCGCTGCAAGCAGTTCTCGAGCAGCGCCATTCGCTTCCGAAATCGCACTGGTGAGATCCGAAAGAAGAGTGCCATCTGGATCCTCGATAAGTTCGTCGCCCTCTCGGATGTTGAAGAAAAATCGCTTCATGGTCCTAACCTTCCTGGCAGTGAAGCTTGGTCCTTCACCGCGCTTGATGACGGCCACGTAAGGGCTGGAGAGACGAGGCCAGGTCCTGGAGACATGCTGACTGCTGGAAACCCTACGAGCGCTTTGACAGCACCTTACGGTATCTTCGTCGACGTCGGCACCAATCCAATTGTTGCGAACTCTTGGGTATCGGTTGAAGCCTGGCGTGAGTGTGCATTTGTGGCGTTGAGTGCTTTGCGAACCTCGTCCTCTTCCCACCCGGCGCTAACGGCGGATGCAACGAGATTCTCAATCCTTTCGGTCTCTGACGCATGTGACGTCTCATCCAGAAACCGCCTTGCGGGTAGGAGACACTCGATGAGATTTGCCTCTCGCGCTTGCGCGTCGTCACAATAGCTCGGGGATGCAACATATGGCATCTTTCATCCCTGTTTTACAAAGCTTTGAGGAAAGCTCGGCCACATACGAAATCGGCCGAGCTAACCGTACTTACGCTGCCTTTGCGTTGGCTGCTGCCACGGCGAGCTGTGTCAGTTTCTTGTCGGTCGCTTCTTCCTCTGCAAGGGTCTGCTTCAGCAACGGGATGGCATCCCTCAGACCGAGCTGATTGGCCCAGGCGATCAGTGTGCCATAGCGGGCGATTTCGTAGTGCTCGACGGCCTGCGCGGCGGAAATCAGGCCGGCATCCAATGCTGGAGACCCCGTGAATTCTTCAATGATCTCCTCGCCCTCTGAGATAATACCTTGTATCGCCTCACAGGTCTTGCCACGGGCAGGCTTGCCAATAATCTCAAATACCTGCTCTAGGCGCTCGATTTGCCCCTGGGTCTCGTCGCGATGTTGGAGAAACCCAGCTTTGCCTTCCTGTGACTGGGCAGCACGCGCCATTTTCGGGAGCGTCTTCAGGATCTGCTTTTCCGCGTAGTAGATATCCTTGAGCGTGTCCAGGAAGAGATCGTCCAGTGTCTTTTGAGTAGCCATCGTGTCCTCCGAATGTCGAGTTTGCGCTGCCCAAACTCAAAGCTTGCGCGGATGTTCCCGAAAGGAACCATGATCCTCGTTCGGTGTTTCGTGACCATGACAACGATGCTCTCCAAAAATGCGATCGCCGCGGTGGTTGCGGAAGCCAAACTTTCCACTGGCCTTGTTTATCTTTCCAGCCTGGAGGCGGGGATTACGCGCAAGTGCGGCAAGAACGGCTTTCTCTACTACGCCGCGGACGGGCGCCGCCTGACCGATAAAGACGAAATCGCCCGCCTGAACCGCCTGGCGATTCCACCCGCTTATCGCGATGTCATAATTTCGCCCGATGCTCGATCGCATCTGCAGGCGGTTGGTATTGATGCGCGTGGACGCAAACAGTACCGATATCATCCTGAGTGGCAGGCCGAGCGCGAACGCGCAAAATTTGACAGGCTGGCCGACTTTGGCATGCGGCTTCCCGATATTCGCGAGCGCGTTGATACGGACCTGCGTGCGCGCGGGCTGACCATTGACAAGGCACTCGCAACCGTCGTGTGGATGCTCGACAATCTCTATATCCGCATAGGAAACGCCAGCTACGCTGACACAAACAAGTCCTACGGATTGACGACCCTGCGCAATCGGCATGTCAAGATCGAGGGCGCGACCGTAAGATTTCGCTTCAAGGGCAAGTCAGGCAAGGAGTGGAACCTCGCCCATTCAGACCGCCGGATCGCCAACGTCATCCGTCGACTGCAGGAACTTCCCGGTCAGCAGCTGTTCAAGTACATTTGCGAGCATGGTGATTGCCGGCAGATTTCCTCCCAGGACGTGAACGCCTATATCAGGGAGGTCGCAGGTGACGAATTCACGTCGCGCCAGTTTCGAACCTGGGGGGCCACCTGCCTGGCGGTCGCGGCGTTGGCGCCGCTCGATATCGCAAGCTCAGAGCGGGCCGTTGTTTCGCAGATGAACGAGGCGATCGATCTGGTCGCCGCCAAGCTGGTCAACACCAGGGGCGTCTGCAGGTCCTCTTATATCCATCCTGCCGTATTCAGCGATTTTCGCGCTGGCCGACTGGGTGACGTGCTCAGACGCAAGACGACCAGCCAGCGGTTGCTCAGGTGGATGGACGAGGAGGAAAGCGCTGTCTTGCATTGGCTCAAGTCACAGCGGGGCGAATAGGAATGCGGGTGGAGCGGTGGGTTCATCTTTGTATTGATATGCAGCGCATGTTTGCAGAAGACACACCCTGGCAGGTGCCATGGATGAAGACTGTTTCACCGGAAGTGGTCGAGGTTGCCTCCCGCTTTCCCCAGCGCACGATTTTCACACGATTCATTCCACCACGAAATGCGGAAGCCATGGATGGGATGTGGAAGGCCTACTATGAGAAGTGGCCGATGATGACGACAGATCGGCTAGCGCCGGAAATGATTGAGCTTGTTTCGTCCTTGCATTCTCTCGTTCCACCGGCCCGCATATTCGACAAGTTTCTCTATTCTCCCTGGGTCGACGGCCGCCTTCACTCCGCGCTTGGCAGCGAGGAAGTCGGGACCATTGTATTGAGTGGAGGCGAGACGGATATATGCGTCCTTGCTGCGGCCCTTGGCGCGATCGACCTCGGATACCGTGTGATCTTGCTGAAGGATGCCGTTTGCAGCAGCGCGGACGATACGCATGACGCTTCCCTGCAACTGCTGGGAGATCGCTTCTCGGTACAGGTCAAAATCATGCGAACTGAAGATTGGTTGATCGATGCGACCGATCCGGACCTGCGGTGAATTTTCCGAGTATCCAAATGAAACAGGCTGGAGCATCCCCCTGCAAGGGTCGGAACCATTTCAACCATCTCGAGTTGGAGACTTGAGTCCAACCAAGGAGATTATAGCCATGATTTCAGCCAGCGACATCAAAGACCATATGGAAGTCAAATCTGCCGACGGCCAGCATATCGGAACGGTGGACTATCTCGAGGGAAGCGAGAGCATCAAACTTACGAAGTCGGATTCTCCAGACGGAGAACATCACCATCTCATTCCCCTGGAGTGGGTCGACCACGTCGACGCACACGTTCATCTTTCAAGGAACGCATCCGACGTCCGCTCCAAATGGACGCATCTGCCGAACTAAGCAACAAGGCCTGCGGTTGATTGGCCGCGGGCCTTTCCGCATGTCCCATAATCTCGCCCACGACTTTCTTTCCCTGTCTAATTCCATATGTGGACGGCTCCCTGTTGCAAGTGTTTTCTGCAGATATTTTTGATCGGATCGCTTGCTTCCATATGTGCGGCCTTTGTGTGTGGTCGCACATGACCACTGGCCAAGATGGTTTCCGCAACGCGCGTTCCTAACACGGCAACGACCTTAAAAGGCCAGTGGAATTAACGGAGTGTCACGCGTCTTGGATCGATCGATCGCACCATCTGCTCTTCACTTGCAAGTTCACAGCATCAGCTCAGCACGGTGACGTCCCTGCTCACCGTGATGGCCAATCTCCTAAATTAAACTGTTGCGCTTTGTCCTTCTGTACGCCTGTAAGTCTCGCCGCTCACCATGAGCTTCCAAGCAATACGGGCGATCTTGTTGGCCAGCGCCACGGCCACCAATTTCGGTTTTTTCCGTTGCAGGAGCTCGATAAGCCATCGGGAAGCATGCCTGCTTCGACCTGCTCTGACGTGCTGGAGAAGAGAAGTGGCGCCCACCACCAATATACTTCGCAGCATTTCGTCACCGGCACGGGTGATCACCCCAAGCCTGACCTTGCCTGCAGTCGAATGGTCTTTTGGTGTGAGCCCTATCCAGGCGGCAAAATCTCGACCAGATCTAAATAGCCGCGGATCTGGGGTCTTAATCATCAAAAGCGATGCGCCGACCGGCCCGACACCCGGAATTTGGGCCAGGCGCCTGCTGCATTCATCGGAGCGATGCAACGCGGTCAGTTTTTCCTCGACCGCCTTCGTTTCGGCAAGCAAGTCGCGATACTCAACGCCATGCATGGCAAAAGGCTCGCGGGCCAATGCAGGCAGGGATTGATCAGCCGCAATCCGCTCGAGCAACGGTTCGATGCGGCACATGCCCTTGGCTGCGGCTATGCCGAACTCCATGGCAAAGCCGCGGATGGCATTGGCGAGCTGCGTTCGATTGCGAATGAGTCTCTCTCGCAAACCGACCAGCATCAATGCCGCTTGCTGGTCCGCAGTCTTCACCGGCACAAACCGCATTGTGGGTCGGCTCATCGCCTCACACAAAGCCTCTGCGTCCGCCGCGTCGTTCTTGCCGCGTTTTACATAGGGCTTTGCCAATTGAGGCGCGATCAATTTCACCTCATGACCGAACGAACCTAACAGCCTCGCCCAATGATGAGAACCTCCGCAGGCTTCGAGTGCGATGGTAGTCGGCGGCGTTTTCTCGAAGAATTTCACCATCTCCCTACGCGAAAGCTTCTTGCGAAGGACTGGTTGCTCGACTGCGTTCACGCCATGCAATTGGAAAACGCTCTTTGACGTATCCATGCCAATTCGGATAATCTCTTCCACGGACGGTTTCCTTCGATTGAGCTTTCAACGAACTCATTCTGGCACATTGCGATGCCGTTAGGAGCCGTCCACCCCAACACAACAGGAGCGAGCGAGCAAACGGTGCTGATACTCCGGCAGCACATCCCTCCGGGTTGGAAACACGATATTGGTTTGCAAACGTCCAGCTTTTCACAGGACGACACCAGTCGCGCTTTTACGATCTGGTACCGAGAAAGCGTTCCTGGCGGCACACTTTCTCAATTGAATCCAACGGAGATTGAAGGTCAATATCGGGTGGCGACCAGGTCTTCTTCCTCGTCGCGCTGCCTGCCACCCAACGCCGCGGCAGCAGAGGAAATGAAGGCTCCAATCAATAGCGACAGGGCGCCAACAAGGGCAGTGGTGGCTGCTGCCTTCCGCGTCTTGTCCAAGGCTTCTTGAGTTGCGACCTTGGCATCCTCGATCTGCTTCAGAACTGCGTCGACTCTGGCACGGGCATCCGCTTCAGAAAGATTGGTGCGTGCTGCGACGATGCTGGCGATATAGGTTTTGTCGTTATCTGGCACCTCGCCCCGCGCCGCTCCCTGCAGCAGAATTCTTGCGATTTCCGCGCTTGCCGCTCCATCCTCTTCACGCGCCCGCTGGGTGACCTGTTGAGGCCGAAGCAGCGCGTCGGTGAAGTAGGACGTTGAAAGGTCGGTTCCGTCACGCGAAACCGCGCTAGCGGCCCCCGCTGCGATGCCCGCCGTATTGGCAGCAGTGCCCACAGCGCTCGCCCCTGCTCCGGCAAGGGACGTCAAGGACGACGCCAGAAACCCTGCCACGAACAGCGTTGCCAAAGCCCAACTGAGAAAGCCGTGGGCGGTATCACGAAAGAAAACTTCGTCGGTGTGAGCCGCAGCCCACTTCGTTCGAAGTCGCCCCGTAAGATATCCTCCGAGGGCAGCAGATAGCCACTGAACAACAACGAGCCAGATCGCTGCGGACACGCCGACCGTTGCGGCCGAGCTGTTTTCGCCAGACCACGGCGACACCATCGTCAAGCCCATTCCCGATCCTACCAAAAGGAGAATGAGTGTGATTCCCGTCGCAGCAACGGCGCCGCCGATGATTGGACCCCAGGCGAGCGCAGACGTGGGAGACTCGACCGGGAGAACGTCAGTTACTTTACTTTCGCTTAGAGACATTCTGGCCTCCTACCGCATGAAGAGGACGAGCAGGATAACGATCGGCAGTGGGATGCCGAGAAGCCAGAGTAAAATACCTCGACCCATCTGAATAACCTTTCATAAGACACTCTTGCACGCTTCGAACGCTACGCCCCAGACATTGTTCCCTTTACCAGTTAACCTCGTTGCCCGCCCGGCAAGGGCGAGATGCTTGCGCTTGAGCGTTCGCAGCTCCGTGAAGAGACCACCGTTGACGGCTGTATGCCGGCGCCCACTGCGATTGAGGGAAAGGCAAGGGGAGGGATCCTTATCCTGCCGGACTGGGCGGCGGCCGAACAGGCGTTGCTAGCCCGGCCGATCGCTATTCTGGTCTCAGCCGCCGCGAAGTTCGATGATCCTGAATGGTAGCCTTGGTTGCTTGTGGGAACGGTTGCTGAGCTTGCCGGGATCGTGACACTGGAGCCGTCCATGTGTCACGTCAGGGCCGCCGCATGAGGCGGGCCGACTTGTCCATTTTCTGCGGCGAGATCTTTTCGCCCGTGTTTTACAAGCGGCGAAATTGGCGCGAGTTAGACTGTTGTGCCGGCATCAGCCGTTTCTGGCGGCGAAGCCGACGCGAGCATGGTCACGGGGACCGCCGAAAAGAACAATGAAGAATGCGCGTTGATGATCCGGCCGGACTCAAGCTTCAGGAGAGGGCCGTCGATATCAGCCACACGCTCGGTGAACCGAACCTCGTTCCATCCGTCCGAAGTGCCTTCAATCAGAGTGAAATTGTATCCCGTGCCGATATCCAACATGTCGTTTCCCCCTTCGGCCAAGGTGACACAGGAAGCTCTGGTGTCAAGGCTCGAGTTCAGGAACGCCAGAAGCAGGGTTTCAATGGCAAAAACGCCTGCGCGGCGCCTTTGCCGGCGCTAGGCTGCCGACCGTCCGACTGAATTCGGCTGGATGGCCAAGCAAGTGCCTTTCCAGCAGGAACATTGGATTCCTCTGTGCGTTCCGCCTCCGCACCAGAGGAGAAAGTAATGTCAGACGACAAATCGAAGCGGGGTCAGGTTGACCGCAGTCGCGCTTCCGCAAGCGAACCTTATGAAGTTGCCTACTTCGCGAAGAAGCACGGGATTTCCAGCGAAGATGCAAAACGCATCATTATGCGGCACGGGCCAGATCGCGATGCTGCCGACAAGGCGGCATCAAGACTCAAGTAAATGACCCATACAAAAAGTGCCAATGATCGATGGCGTATATCGGGGAGCGCGTGCCGATGACCAACGAGGAGAGAGGTCCGGCCGCGTCAACGCTGCTTGACGAGGGGGGCGGACCGCTGCGTTGGAAGGGATGGATCACACCAAGTTGCACTGCACTCCCAAGAGCCAGGACGCTTCTCTTTCGCCTTTGATGGCGAAATTTTCCCGCGCATTCGGCCATAGGAAATGCGGCGTTGCATTGGCGATCACTTCGAACGGAACAAACGTCGGTCGACAAGGTTTGGGGGCATCTGATCCTATAAGTGGAGGCTTCCATGTCGAACGAACCAATCCCACGAGAAAGCGGGCAGGGGCCGATGGCCACACCCGCGGCGGTGTCCCAATCCCCCAGCCAACCTGCAGTTGGAGAGATCTCCGTCGAGACTTTGAAAGACAAGGTTTCCGACGATGTCGAATCCGTGACGGGTGCTGTCCGGCAAGGAGCCGATATGGCGATCGAGAAGGTAAGGGGAACAGTCTCGCAGCAGAAAAACTTCGTAGCCAACCAGGTAGGCGGTATTGCCAGCGTTCTGGAGAAGGTTGGCTCGGAACTCGAGGGCTCTGATCAGAGTGAGATCGGACGGTATGCAAGGCAGATGGGCAAAAGCGTTCAACGCATTGCGAAGGATCTTGAAGGCAAGGACCTCGGCGCGGTTGCGACGATGGCGGAGGACTTCGGTCGCAAGCAACCACTGGCATTTCTGAGCGCTGCTGCGCTTGCGGGTCTCGCAGCCAGCCGTTTTCTGACTGCCACGGCCAACCGATCGACGAAGGTTGGCAAGGGCGAAGCCGCTTCTGAACGCACCATAACCAAGGAAGGTCGCCCAAATGGCTAGAACCTCTGAAGATACAACGCCGCTGTCAGAACTGGTTGGAGGCCTGGTTGCCGATGTTACCGGTTTGCTACGCAAGGAAATCGACCTCGCCAAGACCGAAGCATCAGAGAAACTGTCGCGTGCACTTAACGGAATTGAAGTTCTGATCGTCGGCCTTGTTCTCGCAATCGGAGCAGTCGGAGTTCTTTTGAGTGCAATTTTGCAGGGGCTTGCCGCCTTCCTGGTTACCCAAGGCATTGCTCAACCAACTGCCAACGCGATTGCAGCATTGCTCGTCGCGATTGTTATCGGCGGGATTGCCTGCGCGATGGTCTCGCGTGGAATTGGCGCATTGCGTGCGACCAATATGAAGCTGGATCGCACAACGACGTCGATTCGCCGCGATGTCGATGTTGTAAAGGAGAAAATGTAATGGCCGCATCCTCAGAAAAAAATTCCGCCGAACTCCAGCGCGAGATCGATCTCGATCGTCGACGTATCGAGGATCGGCTGGACGCAATCCAGGAAAGAATGTCGCCCGGCCAAATCGTCGATGAGGTTCTTGCGTATGCAAGAAACAGCGGTGGCGGCGAATATGTCGGCAATCTCGGCAATGCCCTGAAGGCCAACCCTCTTCCGGTCGCTCTCATCGGGGTAAGTCTTGCCTGGCTCATGGCAAAGCAGGGGACGTCCCCTACAATTGAGAAGCCGACGCAAATGCTTGCTCAACCTGAATACCCGCTCTACCAAGCCGAAGGTGCTGTTCGGCGTATTAGCGCCCCTGAGGTCAGCGATGGCGCCCTTTACAGTCACTTTAGTGACAGTACTGGCAAACGCGTGAAAGCTCTGACAGACGAGTCGGGGCGACGCGCTGGTCACTTTTTGGATGATGCAGGAAATGCCTACAGGGGTTTTGCAGACAGAACCGGGAAGCATATCACACAGATAGTGGACGAAACCGGCACCTTGCTGGACGAGGCGTCAGGCTGGGCTTCGCAAAAGTGGGACCAAGCAAAAAGCATTGCGGGCGATATGACCGCGCGTGCGTCAGACGCCGCGAGTTCGCTTTCAAACAAAACTTCGTCCGCAACTGGCGCATTCCAGGAACAGGCAGGCAAACTGAACCAGGCCATCCTCACCCAATTCCGTGACCAGCCGTTGGTTGGCGGTGCACTTGCTTTCGCGGTCGGGGCCGCGATCGGCGCCGCGCTCCCTTATACCGAGACGGAAGACGAATTGCTTGGTGAGACATCGGACACCGCAAAGGAAGCCGTTACTGCCCAGGCGAGCGAGGCTATTGCCGAGGGGAAAGCCATCGCATCCGACGCCTACGACAAGGCGCTCGCAGCAGCATCCGACGTGCATGATGCGGTCAAGGATCGGGTGGTCGATGAGGTCAAGACCTTCGAAGCCCGCTTGGGCAGTGGCACGCACCAACAGCCGTAGACTTCAGGGCTTCGGGGTGGGGCCTGCCCAGCAATAGCCGGGAGGGATTTCAGAAGAACAGGGCGCATAGCCGCGATGGCGCTGTCATCCCTGCAATGCCTTAATCTATAAACACATGACTACGCGATCGCCGCGCCTGCTATTTCGTTGGTCGCCGGGAAGGTTGCCGACGTTTTAAGCACATTCCTCCGGCAAGCCGGCAAGGGGAAAACGGCGTCAAAAGAAAGCATCCAGCCATTTTGCGGTCACTGGGTCGTGTCGTTCGCGTCAGCGAGGTCGTTCATATCCAGATTGCCTCCGCCACTCGTGAAGATCGATCATCATCGGACGTCATCAGGAATGCTGGCTCCACGGGACGTAACAGCACCAGTCCAAGGGACATGTCGTGGACTGGTTTGAGTCCAAGGCGCGTCGGTCGGTCTTCAGGGAGAGCTGGCAGCCAGGGCTTGCTGTAAGTCCTTGCTGCTCAGGTTGGGATTGCGGTTGAATAGTTCGATCGCCACGGCGGCCGCCGCACGGCCGCGCTCGCTTTCGGGGTCGATGTCGTTGGACTGGCACCAAGATTTCACGGCTTGGGCAAGGGCTTCGAACTCGCGGTCTGAGTAGTCCATCATGTCAAGAAAGTTGAAAGGCACATCCCTCGCTCCACCAGAGGCAAGAGCACGTCTGATCTCCCAACCGGCCTTTGCCCGGTACCCGATAGCCGGCGGCCACATTATACTCGCAGTGCCTTCCAGGTTCTATGTCTGCTTGCGTACGAAACGGTGCGAAACGGCGACTTCTCGGCTGCGGTCATCCCTGACCGAATGGCGATGCCCCAACCTTGACGTCGAAATTTTGGCTACAGCCGCGACCCCGTCGAAATCAGCATGTGGCTGGTTGTCAGGGTAGTTGGCGAATGATTGGTCGCTCTGAAGTGTGAAGCCCGCTCGTTCGCGGGCTTCGACATCAGTCAGTGCTTGCCCTTGTGACTTCCCTGCCCTCCTTTGGAGCGCTGGTCGCTTGCCTTGCTGCTGCGATCTGAGCTGTCCTGATCATTGCGGGTCATTGATGCCTGCTTCGTATCAGAATTTTTATGGCTCTGTTTGCCGGCCTTAACGTGCTGCTCGTGAGAACCGCCTTGCGATGCCATGTCGTCTACTCCTTGGTTGAATGGCGAGACCGACAATGGATAGCGGTCTCGTTCCACCTAACACCAAGGTTGTCGGTCTGTTCCTTCACAAAAACCGAAAAAAAGCGGATCAACAATCGCAACTGCGACCCTTGTCGCTGGCGAAATTGCGTTTCGGGTTTCCAACGTTTTGAAAACGTCTTGGCATGGCGGTTCGACCGACGGCCTCCGCCCTGGCTGCACGGCCCTTGGTGGGCGCGCTCTAATCGAGAAGTTCCGATGGTACTCAACCGCCGTTTTCCGCGAGCCTCCCCATCAGCGTCTTGTGCAAGAAGATGTTCATCGTTGCACTGTCATCCTTATCGCCGCTAAAGCCGAGCTCGGTCGCCAACTCCTTTCGTTCCTGAATGCTGGCGTCCATTCCGATTGCTTTCATGAGGTCTACGAACCACTCTCGCCAATCCAGCTGTTGTCCGGACTTTCTTGCGGCCTCGCCTGTCGCAGGATCGGTGACAATTGGAGGACGTTCGGAAATCTAGTCTGACATTGGTGCCCCCGGACCGGGAGGCGGTGGCGTTTCCAGTTCATCCGACCTCGTAGAATTGGAAGGCGCAGCGGTATCGGGAAACGACTTTGCAGGCGCGTCCCGGGCGCTACCGAGTAGTGCGTGGCTTATACGGTCAAAGATACCATTGAATTTTTCCTCCACTGGCACAATGACATCCCGGTTTGACGAACACTCGGGAAGCCTCCTGTTCCGTCACCATGGCAGCTGGACACTGATCAACCTGTCGTCAGCCTTCGCCACTATTCGAGCTTGCCTTTGCTTCTTCCAATTTGCGTCCGGAACACTTTCAGTTGCGGCTGGAAACCAAACGACGATCTTTTAGTTAAGGCAATAATGTTCCACTCGCTCACATGTAACGAGGATAAAGGATGAGTCCCGAGATCAGTCCATCGCCCGGAGTGGTTCAAGACCGTTATCGCACCTTGATGGACGCTATCAGCGACTATGCAATCTACATGCTGGATCCCAATGGGTATGTCAGGAGTTGGAACACCGGCGCGAACAAGTTCAAGGGGTATACGGACGATGAGATTGTCGGCGAGCATTTCTCGCGATTCTATACTCCAGAGGACCAGGAAGCGGGCCTGCCGGCGCGGGCATTGCATTTGGCCACGCAGGAGGGGCGGTTCGAGGAAGAGGCGTGGCGCGTTCGAAAGGACGGCACGCGCTTTTGGGCACATGTTGTGATTGACCCGCTTCGCGACAACGGACAGTTGATTGGCTTTGCCAAGATCACAAGGGATTTGTCAGAGCGTAAGCGCGCAGAAGAGGCCCTCAGGCGCAGTGAGGAGCAGTTTCGCTTACTCGTTCAGGGCGTCACCGATTACGCGATCTACATGCTCAGTCCCAAGGGATATGTTTCGAGCTGGAACGTCGGGGCCCAACGTATCAAAGGCTACACGCCCGAAGAAATTATTGGTCAGCACTTTTCACGGTTTTATACCGACGAGGACAAGGCGGTAAATCTTCCCGCCCGAGCCCTTGAAATAGCAGAGCGCGAAGGTCGGTTCGAGCGAGAAGGATGGCGCCTGCGCAAGGACGGGTCGCGATTTTGGGCGAACGTCATCATCGATGCGATCCGCTCCGAGGGCGGAGAACTCATTGGATTTGCAAAGGTGACTCGCGACATCACGGAAAAGCGCCAGGTCGAGGAGGCCCTCGCCAAGGCGCAGAGAGACCTGTTTCAGGCTCAGAAAATGGAGGCTGTCGGCCAGTTAACGGGTGGGGTCGCACATGACTTCAACAATTTGCTCATGGCCATTCTCGGCAGCCTTGAGATTGCTGAAAAGCGAGCCGCCGCGGGGCAGGACGTGGCGGGATTGATCAAAAATGCCATACAGGGCGCCAAGCGCGGAGCATCGCTGACACAACGGCTTCTTGCTTTTTCCCGAAAACAGGAACTGGAATTGCAGCCGGTTGACATCCCCGATCTCGTCCGAAGCATGACGGACATGCTTCGGCGGTCGCTTGGCCCAATCGAAATCAACACGAATTTTCCCCTTGGTCTGCCGAACGTTCAGTGCGATCCGAACCAGTTGGAGAATGCACTCGTCAATCTTGCGCTCAATGCCCGCGATGCCGTTTCGTCGGACGGTGAGATCACGATAGGGGCAAAGCGGCATTCGGTTGCGACCGGGGATCGCAGCGAGTTGAAACCCGGCGATTATATCTGTCTGTCAGTGACAGACAATGGGGAGGGAATGGACGACGAAACACTGGCAAACGCAACGGCACCATTCTTCACGACGAAAGGTGTCGGCAAAGGAACAGGACTGGGCTTGTCCATGGTCCAGGGTTTGATGGCGCAAAGCGGAGGACGCCTTGTCCTTCACTCAACCAAAGGCGAGGGCACGTGTGCCGAGCTGTGGCTTCCAACGGCCGGAGGCATCCACGAAGTGGCGAAAACAAATCAAGCAGAAGATAAGGTTGCCATTCTCCATACCTACAACAGACCGCTCAATATTCTCGTGGTCGATGATGATCAACTCGTCTTGACGAATGCAGTCTTGATGATCGAGGATCTCGGCCATGCGACGACGCCTGCCCAATCCGCTGAGGAAGCGCTGAAGATTCTTTCCGAGAACAGCAATTTCGACCTCGTGATTACGGATCATGCGATGCCAAAAACGACCGGGTCCCAGCTGGCAGGGATGATTGAGCAAAAGTGGCCTGGCCTGCCAGTCGTACTGGCAACCGGCTATGCAGATCTTCCGCAAGGCGCGGATCGCACAGTCGCGCGATTGCCAAAGCCCTATTCACAAGCACAGCTGGTCGTGGCGATTTCGCAAGCGGTCGAGCCATAGCGAGGCGCGCACCGGCGAGGAGCCCGTGTTGCAGGCTCAACTCGCCGCGCCCGCCGCCCATAAAGGCATCGTGATCTCTTGTTTAGTCGATCGTGAAGAACTCGCTTTCAGGCAGGTTGTTGCGGCATCGGTCGGCTCTGGAACGTGAGGAAGAGTGCGGCGAACAGACACAAAAGTTGCCTGAACCATCGCAGCAGGAGGGAGAAGTTGTATCCGGCGGCGGCCAGAACGGAATTGACGGCGTCCCCCTGTTCGCCAGCGAGATAATTCCGGTCCATTCTGTGTTCGCTCTTGAGGTGTCCAATGACGGGTTCGACCGCCGATCGTCGTCGCATCTGGCGCTTGATGGCGGGTGTGAGACGGCGCTTCTGGCCACTGGTGAAGACTCTCAGCTTGTGACTTTCGGGAGCATTATGGCCGCGGTATCCAGCATCGGCCAGAATGCGGGAGAGCTCGTTGCCAATCATCTTTTCCATATCCGGAATGACGGTCGCGAGCGTGTGGCCGTCGTACGGATTGCCGGGCAGCGCCGCTGCGTGCAGGGCGAACTGCCCGCCCTTTGAACGGTTCAGTGTTGTGGCCACGGACACCTTCACTCCGAACTCATAGGGCTTGTGCGCCTTGCCTTTACCAATGCACTCGACCTCGTCGGCATGCAGGCTGTAGATCTTGCGGCCACGCTGACGTTGCCGCTGCGCGATGACCGTTTTTGCCTGATAGAGCGACCATTTGAAGATCGCGTCGAGTTGTTCGTCGCCGGCGATCTGACGTTCGACGTCGCGAACGGTCCGGCCGAGATAGGTCTTCAACTTGCGCAGCGCCTTGCCGGCCCGTTTGAATTGCTTCGCATGAGCGTAGCGCTGGTGCTGGATCAGGGCGAATTTACCGACCCGAATATAGGTCTGGCGCAGATCAAGCCCCATTTTCTTCGCCAGCCGCACCAGCCGTTCGCGCGCCCGGTGAATAAGCTTGGCATCCGTCGGGAACATGACGTTCTTCGGTTGAACGGTCGTGTCCACGATCACCTGCCGCGTATCCTGCGGTTTCATCGCGCCTGTCTTGACGGCCACGGCCAGGCTCTCCTGCAAGAGCACGCCGATCCGTTCCTCGCCCATGCGCTGCCGCCAGCGCGTCATCGAGGAGCGGTCGAACGATAGTTCGTGCCGAAAGAACTCCTCGCCGCAGAGGTACTGAAAGTAGGGGCTCTCCACCCAGCGCTCGCACAGCGCCTTGTCCGACAGGTTGAACGTGTGCTTCAGAATGGCCAGCCCCGCCATCAGCCGCGTCGGCAATGGCGGCATGCCAGCTCCGTCCGAATGGACCGTCCCAAAGCGGGCTTCCAACACAGGCCAGTCAATAGCCTGCGCCAGACGCACAAGTTCGTGCTTCATGTTGATGATCTGGACGAGCCGGGATCGGAATAAATCCTGTTCACCCGTTTGGCGCCGTTCGCGTGGTTTACCCATTCCTGGCTCTCCGATTCACCGCGATAAACCCAGTGAATCACGCTTCGCCAACCAGGGAAACCTCAAACTGATTTTGCAAGGAAACAGCCCGTTCGGTGGTTGTTTCCGGCAATTAGAAGATCTGCAGATCCTTCGATTCCTATGTCTAATCAGCAGCTTCCGAGTTCTTCACGGCCGACTGTTTAGTGGTGCGCGGACGCTGAGAGCACCGGTTCGGAGTAGAGGATACCCCCACTCGCGATCTGGCAAAACCCATGCTAGTTCCGTGTTCGACAGCGTACACACCACGCAAGCGCTGTTGCGATGAGACCGGCTGGCTGAGCTAGCCGATTTCCGGGCACCCGCGGGAATTGCCGAAGACGATTCTGTCCGGCCCGGCCCGGGTGAACCCCTCAACGACAACGCTTCTCGACGTTACCCTGGCAATCTGCGGTCTCCTAAATCCTGCGTCACGTGCGAGGTCAAGAGCGTCGTCGGGATTGCAGCGCTCTCTTACGCGCCGCTCTTGGTTTCGATCATAAATTCCAACTCCACCTGGGCCGACTCGAAATTCCAGGTCTTGCGCGTATAGCGCCGGGAATGGCCAGGTAACGATTGTGGTCACAAGCGTTCCAAGCAACAGGGCTTTCGCGTTCATAGCAAATCCTCCGAACTTCGGTTTGTGTCTGAGCAACAGATCAGCGACCAAGTTGTTCCAGCATCGATGCTTGGGAAAAAACCATGGGGATATGGTGGGAGCAAACGAGGTGCGTTTTGCTTGGCTAAATCGTGATCTCGATGACGGCACACCTCATGGCACGCATCGAGGCAAAAGCTCGCCGAACCGGGGTTCAATCGTCTCTCGGCAAGAAAAGGGCTGCGACCTCTATGAAGTTGAACATGTGAAAGCCTGATGCCTGAAATCCATCCGTTCAAACGCCTCGGACAATGAACCATTGAAGGTGCTCGCTCGCGAACAGGGTCAGCTCCTCGTCATCACCTGCGACTATTCCAAAGTGACGCATCACTATCTCCCAGGGGACCTTCATCGAGCTTTGCGGCAATAGCACACTAGACAGGGTGCTTAGGAGCTTTAAGTGGGAGGGCTTTAGTAAAAAGTCTATCTTCGGATGACGTTGCACTCTCCCCCATGAAGCGACTACGGGCACCCCATCACGCGAAGACTCCGAGAGATACGAGTGATCCGAGTTCCCGTCTGGTCAAATGAGCGCCTGCGATAACACTGTTGCCCGCCCTCAGAACGTCGGCTCGTTACCGCGTCGCTCCGAACACAAACGCAAGGGCGGCGACGACGGCAACCGCGGTAATCGGTCTATCACGAACGGTTTCCTTTATATCGTCAAGCAAACTGCCGGCTCGAGCCTTCGCTACTTCAACTGAGTCAGATGCCACGCCGGAAACAGACTTCGCCAGCCGATTTGTATCGAGCCGGAGCGCACGAATATTCTCGCCTATCGACCCTGGACGGAGCGGATCGCTATTGGTGCTTTCCGTCGTGTATGGGTCGGGCTCGGATTTCACGCGTTCAGCAACCTCCGGGTCCGTCCTTCCGGTGGGGACGCCTGTAGTAGTAGCTGAAACGGGATCAGACGCCGGAAAAGAGTCTTCCAATCCCTGATCGAGCCCTCCTTGGCGTGCGCGACGTCTTTGCTCCGATTGTTCTTTTTGCATGGATTTAACTGCTGGGGAATCCTTGGGGTCAGGCATTTGTGATCTCCACTGTCCAGTGCCTTAATGAAAGCTCCAGCATGATCAGAAGTTCCCGCCGCGGGACGATTTCGTTAGCTCGTCAAACGGGCTGAACGCAGTCATTGTTGGAAATTTGCAACTTGGGGTGATGCCTGAGCCGCATTCACGCAGTCAGGGCACCCCAAATATGAAGACCGCCGCAGCAATCCAAAACAGTGCACATATTTCGATAGCAATTAGCATTCCGATTGAGCGGTCGCTCATCCTGCACTCCCCCACAACGCTTGAAGGCTAGCATAATTGCGGAGGGGCGCGGAAACACATTGTTTTTCCGATTATTTCAGGATGCGCGCATATAGGAAAGCTTGGGGCGACAGGCGGGCCTCGAGGAGCACCTCGCCAGGACGCACAGCAACCTGTTTGTACTCGGCAAACGGCGTCATTTCTCGACTTGGTGCCTTCGGATGATTTGCACTGATCTTGCGGAAAGGACCCGATTACCTATCTGAAAAGAAACCTCGAAGTGGAGCATCGAGATGGATGCGTTGACGACTAAACTATCCTCCAATCCGACGATCGAAATTATTCCACCCCTACAAGTCAGTCGCTTCAGTAATTTCACCACTTGTCTTTGCTGCAATCGATTACGTACTCCGGGGGAAATAGACGATGACGGATGCGGCATATGCAATGAGTGCCTGGAGCCGAACGCAGAGCGCGGCGACATTCCCGCTTTCGAAGTGGCCTTGGCCCAATTGCCAGCCGGCTACCTTGAAGGCAATTTCAAGGGCCGGCGCTGGAGCGTAACCGTGAAGCGGTCTGCGGACGGCCGGCGTGAGTGGCTGTTTGCCGAGGACCTTGGAGGGAGCGATATCGTCAGCTTCAATCTTTACAGATTAGAAAATGGACGCCACACTCTTCGCCCGTGCGAGATGTCGCAAGCGAAGGTAGTTGAATTCGTCATTGGTTTCCGCCCGGACACAAGGTCCGGGTGATTGATCAGATCTCAAAGCGAATTTTGACTGAGAACCGCATAGGCCGGGGGCCTGAAAAGGGCAGAGGCAGCTTCCGGTCGTCCACCAGATCGATAGTCCTTGGTCGGTTCTTCTTGCCTTGGGTCATTTCTTTGTCTCCCAGCGTACAGGATCTCGGCTAACCGGAACCCTGAATGTGACGCCTGCGTTTACTTGTTGCCAGGAAACGAGAGAACGTCATGAACTCAGGCCATTTCTTTTCAAAATTCGCCACTGCTGTTGCTGAGTTATCA
This sequence comes from Rhizobium sp. RHZ02, assembly GCF_014851575.1. Lineage (NCBI taxonomy): Bacteria > Pseudomonadati > Pseudomonadota > Alphaproteobacteria > Hyphomicrobiales > Rhizobiaceae > Rhizobium > Rhizobium sp. RHZ02. The sequence goes on along the minus strand of NZ_JACUZX010000016.1, from coordinate 23,418 downwards.
GGAAAACCGGTCACCTTCGTGATGGCGGTCGCACTTGTCTTGGTTTGGGCAGCATCTGGTCCGATATTCAGTTTCTCCGAAACTTGGCAGCTCGTCATCAATACCGGCACTACCATTATAACTTTTCTGATGGTCTTCGTGCTGCAGAACTCTCAGAACCGAGATGGCAAAGCCCTGCAGGCGAAGCTCGACGAGCTCATTTTGACCTCACAGGCGCAAAACAAATTTGTCGGGATCGAGAAGCTTGACGAGAAACAACTGCGCGAGATGAGTGCAAAACTCGCCGAAAAAGCCGAGTGCGTCGAGGACGTCGCTGACGAAAAAGCGGAGTCGGCTTGAAAGGAGATTCGTGTCGCAGATCTGCCACCGAGCCGCCGCTCGTGGAACCGGGGCTCAAGTTAAACGTTGTAAGCGACCAGAAGCCGATTAACGTCCCGGCCGTAAGCATCGAGCCTTGCACGGCATACCGGCCGGCCAGCCCCTTGGACGCTTCAATGCAAGGTGAGAGGTTATGGGGCGAAGGATGGCCGAGAACAGAACGGTCGAAACCCACGGCGATACAATTGGCATGCCGGTTTCCCGCAATGTCGTCAAGGCGAGCAGGCCATCCACGGGCATTCCGCAGCAGCGCGACGTCCATGAAGAGCGGGAGATGGGAACGCTTCGCCAACACGCGGAAGAAATGCGCCGACAGGTAGCTGACGTAGCGACGACGTTCAGCGGCACGGCTCACCAAGCCGCCAGACAGGTTGAAGGACCGGGAAAACTCAATCCGGGTTCGAGCCCTTTGTTTGCTGCAAGTCCAGCCAGCACCGTCGCACTTGTCATTGCCGGTTTTCGGTCCCTCGATCGAAATCTTCGCGATTTCCTCGAGAAAATACGAAACCATATCCAGTGGCAAAATGAAGATGAATGGCCTGGCAAAGTGGTTGGCGGAACGACGTTGCTGTCGCGCCATCCTACACCAGCTAATTGCACGGCGGAATGAGTTTGCAACCCCTTGGGAGGAAGGATCTGGATGCTCGACGAACAGACGCAGGCTAAAACCGGAATTCCCGGCCTGGATGACGTCTTATGCGGAGGCTTAAGCCGCAGGCACGTATTTCTCCTCGAAGGCGCGCCGGGAACGGGAAAGACGACAATCGCACTTCAGTTCCTGCTTGACGGAGCGTCAGCAGGTGAAAAGTGCCTTTACGTTACTCTCTCCGAAACCGAGGAGGAACTGCGCGGCACCGCAGCGTCGCACGGGCTGACGATCGACGACAGCCTGGAAATCTTCGAACTTGTTCCCCCGGAAAGCCTTCTGAATGCCGACCAGCAGCAAAGTCTTCTCTACTCGTCGGACCTTGAGCTCGGCGAGACGACGAAAATGATCTTTGAGGTCTTCGAACGCCACAAGCCGAGCAGAGTGGTCATCGACAGCCTTTCGGAAATCCGCTTGCTGGCGCAGAGTTCGCTTCGATATCGCCGCCAGATCCTTGCTCTCAAGCATTTCTTTGCTCAATCGGGGGCGACTGTGCTGCTGCTCGACGACATGACGTCGGATGTCCTGGACAAGACCGTTCACAGCGTCGTCCATGGCGTTATCCACCTTGAACAGCTGGCTCCGGATTATGGCTCCGAACGCCGGCATCTGCGCGTGATGAAATATCGCGGCCGCGCGTTTCGCGGTGGCTTTCACGATTTCATCATTTGCAGGGGAGGGGTGCGCGTCTTCCCGAGACTGCGGGCCGTGGAACACAAAACGGACTTTACCCGCGACAGGGTCGGAAGCGGTGTTGCCGAACTCGATCGTCTTCTCGGTGGGGGCGTTGAGCGTGGATCGAGCACCTTGCTTATCGGACCAGCAGGGACCGGCAAAAGCCTGTTTACACTGCAGTTCGTCGATGCGGCAGTCAAACGTGGAGAACGGGCGGCCGTTTTTGTCTTCGACGAAGAGCTCGGGCTTTTGCTTGATCGGACAAAAGCCCTCGGCTTCGACTTCGAAAGCATGCGGGATGAAGGCAAGCTGCATCTGGAGCAACTCGATGCTTCCGAGGTCTCTCCGGGAGAATTCGCCCAGCGCGTGCGCGACCGCGTTGCGGATTTTGATGCCAAGACCGTCGTGATCGACAGCATAAATGGCTATCAGGCAGCCATGCCCGGCGAGAACGCCCTCATCCTTCACATGCACGAACTGCTTCAGTATCTCAACCGCCAAGGCACAACAACGTTTCTGACAGTTGCGCAGCACGGGCTGGTCGGCGATATGAAAACCCCAGTCGATCTTACATATCTCTCAGACACAGTCGTTCTGCTGCGTTACTTCGAAGCCTTGGGCAAGGTTCGCAGGGCGATCTCCGTCGTCAAGAAACGCGCCGGAAAGCATGAAGACACGATCCGTGAATTTGAAATCAGCGAGAGAGGACTGACGGTGGGAGCACCGCTGTCGGCGTTCCAGGGTGTCCTGGGGGGCGTCCCCACCTTCCTGGGCGAAAAGCAGTCTCTGATGTCGGAGGCGAAAGGGGAGGAGCGCGAAAATTCCTGATCAGCTCGCAACCAGCCTTATACTTGCGCCTTCGGGCAGAGATACTCAAATTGCTTCCTCCCTTCTCAGGGAGGCGGGAATTCCCAGTGATGCCGTGTCCGATCTGTCGTCGCTTCTGCGGGCAATTGGTGACGACACCGCCTTCGTCGTGCTGACAGAAGAGGCGTTGCACAGTGTGGATATGAAACCGCTTTCCGAATGGATACTGCGACAGGCCTCCTGGTCTGACATGCCATTTCTCGTACTAACGCAGCGCGGCGGTGGTTCGGAGCGGAATCCAGCTGCAGGCCGGCTGTCAGGAATTCTTGGGAACGTCAGCTTCATCGAGCGGCCCTTTCATGCCACCAGCTTCATTAGCGTTGCCCAAACCGCAATGCGAGGAAGACGCCGCCAGTACGAGGCACGAGCTCGCATCGAGGAGCTTCGCGAACAGGAACGGCGACTGCAAACTGCCCTCGAGGCAGGCAGGCTCGGCGCCTGGGAACTGGATCTAGTAACCTACGAGCTGTCGACTTCCCCAATATGCAAGGCGATCTTCGGCCGATTGCCGAACGAACCATTTGCCTACCCGAGACTACAGGCCAGCATCCATCCCGACGACCTTAAAGGCATGCACGAAGCCCTGGCTGCAACGATCGAAACGGGTGTTGGGTTCGCGGCCGAGTATCGGGTTATTTGGCCGGACCGCTCAATCCACTGGGTGGAGAACAGGGCACAGCTCTTGCGCAACCGGATCGGGGTCGCGGTCAAGCTGGTCGGCGTTTCGGTCGACTTCACTGAGCGCCGCCAGATCCTGGAACAGCAGCGACATTTAAATGAAATGCTCGAAGAGCGTGTCGCGGCCCGAACCGCCGAGTTGGAAGCTGCTCACGAGATTGTTTTGGCCGAGGCCGCGCAGCGCCAAAAGGCGGAAGAGCAACTTCGCCAGATTCAAAAGCTTGAAGCGATCGGGCAATTGACAGGGGGCGTTGCTCACGACTTCAACAATCTATTGATGGTGGTACTCGGAAATCTCGAATTGATCCGCAAGGCGGTAACCAATGAGGCGCGTCTGGTCAGGTTGGTCGATGGAGCGCTTCAAGCCGCGAAAAGAGGGGCATCTCTGACACAGCGCTTGCTGGCATTCGCACGGCGCCAGGACCTGCAGGTAAAGGCGGTTGACCTGCGCAAGCTGGTTACAGACATGGAGGATCTTCTCCGGCGATCTATCGGTCCGATGATCATTTTGGACAAAGAAATGCCCGAGAACCTGCCGCATGTTCTTGCTGACGCAAATCAGCTTGAACTTGCCCTGCTCAACCTTGCGGTCAACGCCCGGGACGCCATGCCCGAAGGAGGTTCGCTCAAGATTGCGCTTGCAGAGATCAATGTCGCGCCCGGAGACAAGGAACTGTCTGCCGGTCGTTATGTCCTTCTGAGCGTTGCCGACAATGGGAAAGGAATGGACGAGGATACGCTCGCAAGGGCGGTGGAACCGTTCTTTTCCACCAAGGAACTCGGGAAGGGTACAGGCCTCGGACTTTCCATGATCCATGGCCTGGCGCTGCAACTTGGGGGCAGCTTTAGCCTTGAGAGCACGCTCGGCTTCGGTACAACCGCTCAACTCCTGATCCCAGCCGTGGAGGGTGACGTCGTGCAGATGGACATAAAGGGCTCATCACCCGTCATCATGCCGGACAAACAGCCGAAGCGCATCCTTCTGGTTGATGACGACATCCTGATCGCGATGAGTTCGGCTGATATGGTAACCGACCTTGGACATGAAGTGGTGGAAGCTCATTCGGGAGCGGAGGCGCTCGAAATTCTCGGTAGCGATCAGCAGTTCGATCTTCTGATCACCGACTATTCCATGCCCGGCATGAATGGCGCGGATCTTGTACATGCCGCACGGCGGTTAGTTCCCGACCTGCCCGTGCTTCTTGCGAGCGGCTATGCCGACCTGCCAGCAGGAGTGCAGGTAGATGCAGTCAGGCTTGGGAAGCCATATACCCAGGATCAACTCGCGCACGAGATCTCCAGCGCTTTGCAAGCATGACAGATTTGATCAAAAAGGCGGGAACCGGACCTGGTCTCTCCCGTTTTGTAGCGCGCATGTCATGGCTGCAAAACCAGGGGACGAACGATGATGGCCGATAACAGACAGGATTGGATCGCTCACCGCGCATACGCACTTTGGGAGCAGGCGGGACGACCGTACTGGGAAGACAAGATTCATTGGCGACAGGCTGTCCTGGAGGGAGAGCTCTCCTCAAGCAGACCGGCGCCTCTGCCGGCGGTCAGGAAGTCTTCGATCGCCTAGGCATGACGGAAAGACCTGTCAGGCGCGATCGTGCCACCAACATCCTCGTTGTCGAAGACAAGGCGAAGCTTCGTTACGATACTGTTGATTTGCTCGAAAAGGCCGGCTACCGCGTTTTGAAGGCAGCGAATGCGGACGAAGGGTTGGTCCTCTTCAAAATCAATCAGATCGACACGCTTTTTACTGATATCGATATGCCGCGCAGCATGGACGGCCTAGGTCTTGTGAAACCGTGCATGTCCGATGGCCCGAAACCGGAGTTATCGTGACCTCGGACGCCGTCAGGCTCTCCCCCGCGGCATTGAAAGCGGCGTAGATTTCATCTCCAAGCCAACCTCCAACACTGAGCTGTTGAAAATGATGGGTTAATCGCCACCTTGTTCTGTCGTCGGATTTTGGAAAGTCCGGCGAGTTGAGAACGGGCTTGGTCTTAAGGGGTTTCACGAATGCCCTTGTCTTCCCAAGGCTTCGGTATTGTCGCTACTTTCACAGAGGCGTTTCAATTATCTCGGTTTAGACGACCATGAACGAGTAGTCGACCTTGACTACCATTGTCGGTATCTGGTCCGTTCCTTATTGTATGGACCTTCAAATCTTCTGCCTTCGCCGTGCGTTTCGCGCTGCGGAAACGCGAAAACTTGAATTATCCGTCTTTTGAAAGCTACAACGGTTCGAAGACGCGCGGTAGAGGTGGGATTGAGATGTGGAGAATGAAAATTAGCCAAACCCTCGCCAGCCTGGCATTTTGCATCAGCGCGGCGGGCAGCATTGCATTGGCAGACGAAACGCCCCCGCCGAAGTGCCTGCGGATTGTATCGGAAGCATTTGAGAATTTCGTGATATCTCCGCTTCATGTTTCCCCCTCAGGTGACGGGGCGATTTACGCCGGCAAATCTCAGTCTGATACGCAGCCAGCAATTGCTGATGTCCCGGAAAAGGCACGAAGATTGCTATTGGAAACGATCGAGTCCGGCAAAGGATGGGCGGCTTACGGCACCAGGACAAATACAGAGAACAAGTTGGAGACGCAGGTTCTTTACGTCTTCGAGGATGGCGATTCTTGTGCGACCTTTCCGAAGGTTCCCAAACGCATCAGCACTATTTACCTGCCCGGGGGAGTATCTCGATCTCTCCTGTTGTTTTTCCGCCAACCGACAAGCGGGGACGACGCGGAACTGCGTACGCGACTTCAGGCATTCCTGACCAAGACAAACCAAGACCGCCCCGTCACTACCGCGCCACATGCGGTCAAGGGCGCAAGGCTACAGAAGATCGATTCCGGCCAATTCGTCAGTAAATGGAGCAACGTCTTTCCGCCAGCAATGCTTGCCAGTCTGGCGCGGTGGCAGGATGCTTGCAACGCGCGCAGCGACGGCTCTAAAATGGACCTCTCCGACAGGTTTATCGACAGGATGGACGTCGACGGGGATGGTGACGAGGACTGGGTTGCGAACGGATACGGCCTTTACTGTATAGGCCCAGATGGGAACCGGAGACAAATGGCCGGTGACGATAACGGCGCGACGGTCTGGGTATTGCTGTCGGATGGGAAAAAGCTTGGGCTAGCAGCTGAACTGCGCTTTGCCCACGGGGATACAATCCGGCAATACACTGGATATTCGGTCATCGTTTCGAAACTTGGTATCTTTCCGCTGCGTGGCGGTCCGATTGGCGAACCGGTCCAGGTCCTGCCCAAGGGCGGGCGCGTGGCATACAAGCTTTGAAACGCTTTTGTATTGATCTGCACCGCAGCAAACCGGACACCTTCCTTAAGCAATCAGGTCATGCCTCCGCGCTGAAGGTCAGTCCAAGAGTTCTGCGCGAACAGAATGCTGCCGTAACCGCAGTGGATGCACTATCTACTGTTGATGACGATGTCGTTGCGGATCAGGTCTGACAATTCAGCTTCATCGGTTACCCCAAGTTCGATCCACTGGAGCAGGCTTTTTGCCTTTCGGCCCGCTTCAACACTTCCCCTTGGATAATCGTTCTCTTCGCACCAGCATTGCAGGATGCGATCAATCATGTCGTTCACTCTCGATATTAACACCGGTTTCGCCAGCTCAATCCGCCGCATCTGCCCCCCCTACCCGAATGAGGTCAAGCCTAGAAGGGCCGGCGGTAGGAAGGCAATGCGCGATATATGAGAGTTCTCTTATGTGACGGTGGTTGAAGCCGGCCTGTTGTAAAACGGCCATAGTAGTCAAGTGTTTAGACCATTGGGACGATGCCGAACGCAAACCAATCCTCGTCCCTCCTGACACGTAGTCCCCTTTGTGCAGCGTTTGATGGTTCTTTAACGCCTCGGCTAATCCGCGCTGACGCGTAATCGAGGGGCCGAGTCACGAGTTCACGCGCGGCCCGATCCTTCGCCTCGCTCGAGTGAATTGCGCCCCATTGCGGTCATCCCGTCGATCCGCCGGGCCGGGTCCACACCGCGGCGCCGGTCGATCCATTTCATTACCGGCGTTACCGATACCCCGTGAAGTACAATCGATACGAGAATGATCAAAAAGACAGTCGACCAGACGGTCTCGATAGCCTCGAACTGCACCTTTCCGGAGGCGTAGGCGAGATAGTAGATCGAACCAAGACCACGGATGCCGAAGACAGCGATTATCAACTTCTCAGCCGTGGGGTGTGGGCAACCAAGCATGGAAATCCAGCCGCACACAGGACGGACAACGGCCAGGACCAGACCCGCGACCACCACCACCCGCCAATCTGCGAAGGAGATCAGTTTTCCCTCCGCCACCGCCGACCCGAAGCAAACAAGCAGCAACATCATTAAGAGCCGTTCGATCTGCTCTCCAAAATCATGCAGTTCCTCATGATAGTCGCTACTGCGCTCGATGGAACGAAAGGTAAGTGCGGTTACAAAGACGGCCACAAATCCGTAGCCATGAACGAGTTCCGTTGCAGCGTACGACACACAGGTGAAGCCGAGCGCGGCCAACCCGTCGCCGGTTTTGGCGAGCCGGCCAGCTTCAGGGGCCCTGAAAGTGAGAAAGCCGAGGAGGCGACCGACGGCCCAGCCAACGGCCACGCCGGCGGCAAGCCGCCAAACGACGTCCACCACGAACCACCGAGCTGTCCAGCCCCAGTCACCGCCACTTGCCGCGATGGCGATCGCGGCCATGACAAACGGAAAACTCAGTCCATCATTCAGTCCGGCTTCGGACGTCAGTGCGAAACGGATGTCATCTTTTTCTCCGGTCTTCGGAGGACCGACCTGCACATCAGCCGCAAGTACCGGATCGGTCGGGGCAAGCGCCGCCCCCAGAAGGAGGGCTGATGCCAGGCCAAGGCCCAGAACGCTCCAGCCCAGGAACGCAATAGCACCTATCGACAAGGGCATCGCCAGTCCGAGCAGACGCCACGTAGTCATCCACCGCCGCCATCCAAGCGGTCGGTCGATCTTCAATCCGGCGCCCATCAACGCGACGATCACGACGAATTCCGTGAAATGCTCGGTCCATACCGCGTTCTCAAGGGGGTTCATGCGCGGAAGTGGAGAAATTGGGGACCATGCCAACAAAATTCCGATGCCAATGCAGCAGATGGGCAACGACAGCGGAATGCGCCGGAGAACGAGTGGAAGCCACGCGGTGAGAAGCACGACGGCACCGAACAGAAGCAGCGTCACGGCGTAAGAGTTCAAGTCCTATTTCTCCCGCGCCTGCTTCAACCGCGAGCCTGCGGCGATCTGATGACCCTGCCTCTTCGCAACGACGGCTTCCAAAAGAGTCCGAGCGGCATTGCGAACCTCTTCTTGGAATGCCTGGTCCTTTTCGAAGGCGACGTGATTTGTTGCATAGGGCTCCCAGTAGCCGATGTAGCGATCGACCTCAGCAAGGGGGCCGGCTGGAACAAGCGCCATCGATTTCAACCAGTCGGAAACACTGCGACGGACGCCTTCCGCGCCCTCGGTGTCTCCGTGGACGATCACCGAGAAAATGCGTCCTTCGAGATGGCGAGGGTAGTGCCAACCCTTCATCTCGATCTCCTTGGCCTCTTTTGCGTGTTTTCCATGGGTCGTCGTTGGATCCGGGTTACCTCCGTCTGCGCAGACAAGTCGGTCGATCATCAGCTTGAGAGGGGATGAGGTCTGATACCAATTGACAGGGGTCACGATCATGATGCCATGGGCCTCGACCCACAGTGGATAGATTTCGTTCATCCAGTCATGAACCTGTCCGAGCGAATAGTTCGGATGGCAGGAGCACGGCCAATGACAAAGTGCGGCCGACGTCGAAAAGCAAGCTTTGCAGGGATGGATCTGACGGCCATATTCGGAAGCAACACGACTAAGGTCCAGAACATTGATGGTCACCATCGGGTTTTGCTCCAGCACCGACCGCGCCGTCTGGATCATGCGGAAACTCTTGGAGACTTCGCCAGGACAAGTATGCTCGCCACGGGATGACCCGTTGATGAGGAGCAAGCGATGTGGCCCGTTCTGGTTATCATGCCGGCGCTTGGCTTCGTGAATGGCTTGGCGCGCATCAAGCCAATCGGCGGCGAGATCACAGTCCGGGTCCGCAAACTCGCAGCCAGCCTTGCGAGTTCTCGGAATCTTGCGGGAATTTTTGTAAGCGTCCCAAGCCGCAGCACTGATCTTTGTGAGCTCTGGTGTGAGAGGCTCGTAAGCCGGATCCTGGAACTGATTGAGGAAGCGACGCCTGAACTCGTCTTCATCAAGGCGCGGGCTTGGACTGCCTTTTCTTGCTTCAAGGTCGGCCGAAGATATGTTTGACATTCGTGAACTCCTTGACCTTAAGCAACAACGTCACTTCAAACCCGGAGTTCCTGAGGTTTAAAGCTTGTCATGCTTGTGTCTACACTCACGTTGATCGCATGTTGGCAAGTCGCGCTCCCCGGTCCGCTCACTTAGGTGATCGCCCATTTTGGCGAACCATTCATCCGCTTGCGGCGTATCTGCGAATTCCCGCTTTCGTTAAGCCGCCCTATGCTGGAAGGTCCGATGCCATTGCCTGGCGGCGCCGGGGCGTCGCCAGGTTGTGACACATCTCGGTTCGGATGACTCTGGCTTTCCGCATCCGTTCCGATCAACGAACTAGAGAGAGCTGCAATCGCGAGACGCCAGCCGCAACGTTCAGCCCGGTTCCGGTCTGTCCGCTGACAGGCTGAAGCGCAAAGTTTTCGGCATTGCCCCCGACGAGAGCATTAGCACCAAGGCCAACACCGATTGCCGCGTTCGCGGACGCACCGACATAGGTACCGGCGAGATCGACTTCACCGACGCGCGTCGGCTTTGTATTGACGACAACCCAACTCAAATAGGACTTGCCACTTACGCCGATATCAAGACCAAGCTTGCCAATCGATCCGGCATACTGCTCCACCCAACCGCCTTGTTGGCGAAATCGGCAGTTGATCGCACGGTTCGATCCGATAACCATTCCCACCCCTCCGGCGACCTCGCACGACAGCGTGCCCAGTCTCTGGCGCGGTTCTTTCACGATGACTACTTTTTGCGTGGGCTGCGTCTTGTGGGTCGTAGCTGCCCAGCCGCCCGAAGGAATTGTAAAAGCCACGGCTGCGATGGCTAGGATAAGGTTTTTCATCTCGGGTTCCTCTCAATTGTTAATCCATATGGCCTTGGAATTAACCGATCCCGAGGGCAGAGGTTCCGTCCTCGCCTCTGCGAAGCGCTGCGATCCGGATGGAACGAGGACGAGCGCGCGCGTCCATCAAACTCTTCAACTTACGACGAGCCGGGGGAACGGGCAGCGCTTGCCGGGCGTCGCAGACCCGTGCAACCAGCGCTTGTCAGCTATGATTTGCATTCCTGAAGTGGGGCCCCCACCTTTTTAGCGATCAGATAACTTCACCATGAAAAAGCGCCGCGAATTAAAGCTGTTCGCGCGAGGAGGCTGTCATGAATGCGATTTCCAAGAGACTGGACGAGATGACCCTCGTTGAAAGAACCAACTTGCTGGAGACGGTCGCCGACGCTTTGGAAGCGAGCGCAGATGAAGCTGAAACCTTGGGCGATGCACGGTTTGTGACCAATTCAACGTGCCTCGCCTCAACAATCCGCGGGCTGTGCGGCGATCTCGCGCTACGCGATTTCCCAGCTGCCGAGCTTCTGCTGGAGCAGGGCATGCTGCTGGTGTACCAGTTTTCCAACAGGAAGGGCGCCCGCCCATACCTAAACTGACCTTCCGACAAATCGGCAATTGAGCAAGACGGACAGTGATCTGCTGGGTCCGAGGAAGGTTGAGGCGGTATCGGTTCAGGGTGCGTGAGGCCGGATTTTTCGTCGCTTCTCGAAACAGGGGCGATACCCCCAATCATCAAGGCTTGCGGCGCAGGTGTTCTCTGTCTTCCCGTGTCGGATGCTCCCACCCGAATACACTGCGGCCGCCCCGTTCGTGCGACCGCAAGAATTCGCCGGCGACGATCTCCTTCAGATCTGGCCCTGTAACATAGCGTTCCAGTTGCCGCGACTGATCATCGAGTCGCCTCAAAGCCTGTAATTCCTCTTCGCGGCCAAGCCTTGCCCGGCCGACGGCGGACCTCATTACCTTGATTGTTTCGTCATAGACTTTGACCGGCACAGGGAAAGGATGGCGATCCTTTCCGCCATGGGCGAGCGAGAAGCGGGCGGGGTCCGAGAAGCGACATGGCGCGCCGTGAACAACCTCGGCCACCATTGCCAGGGCATTCACTGTCCGTGCACCGATTCCCGGAATTAGAAGAAGATCTTCAAAATCTTTTGGGCCGCGGTCGGCCGCTGCCGCCAGTGTCCCATGCAGGCGTTTCATGTCGACGTCCTTCTCACGCACGTCGTGATGGGATGGCATGATGAGGTGGGGCAACAGTGGCTGGGCCGCATTTTTCTCTTCCCGCGCCGGTTCAAGCGCGATGACCTCCCGCAGGATTTTATCCGGCCCCAACACGCCCAGCAAATCAAGCTGACTCCTTCTCGAGCTTTCCGCTCGATGGTCAGCAAGATTGACAATATTCCCCTGTCCGCGTCCTTCGATTGCTGAATGCGGAGAATCCACAAAGCTCCTGAGACCCTCCGAATGCCAGTGATACCGTCGTGCCTGCCTCTTGCCGCCGTTCATGCCTTGCTGGACCACGACCCATTTACCGTCATCAGTGACAATGAAGCCGTGCAGGTAAAGATCGAAACCATCCTGGACCGCAGCGCTATCAACTTTGGCGACCAGCCTGCTGGTGCGCGCAAGAGCGGCGCCATCAATTCCCACGCGATTGCCGATGGCCATCAGCTCGTCAGGAGTCTGCCTCGAATGCCTGCCGCGGCCGCCGCAGACATGAATGCCGAGTTCGCCGGCCATCGGATTAAGGCCCCGCTTCAACGCTCCGATGACACTTGTCGTGATGCCGGACGAATGCCAATCCATGCCCATGACTGCACCGAAAGACTGGAACCAGAACGGGTGTGCCATGCGGCTGAGCAATTCGTCGCGACCGTAGTGAATGACGATTGCCTCGGTGATGACCGCACCGAGCCGTGTCATGCGCTCGCCCAGCCATCGTGGGACGCGGCCACCATGAAGAGGAAGATCGGCGCTGCCGGCTCGTTGGACCATGTAAAGCTTATAAAATGGTTTGAGACGGCGAGACAACGATAAAGTTCTTGAAGCGCCGTAATGCGAGAATGGGCAAAGCTTTTTCTTTGCAGAGCGGCCGATTGTGTTGTCGCATTGTTTTCGCGCTGACCGGTGGGCGGTTGCCGTGAATCAATTTTTCCACCAAACCTCTACCAGGGCGACAAGGAGGAAGGAATTGTTCAGGGCAATTGCGGGCGGACGTCAGAAGGAGCAAGAACGAGTGACAGAAGAGCCTTGCAAGATTTTGCAGGAGGGTCACAGGCGTCTTCGTAAAGCGGATATTCAGCGATACGAAGCGCGAGAGCGCGTCGCCGGAATCCCGATGCCGCTGTCGCTTAAACATTATAAGGTTCAAGTTGAGTACGTGATCGCCGCTTTGTCAAAGCTCGATCCGCTTCCACCCGATTACATGTCAGATGGCTATTGGCCATCCTTCGAGAATGCCGACCGGCAGTTTGGCCGCGAAGGTATGAAAGGATGAACACGCTTTGATAATCATCAATGGTCGTCGGATCTGCGCAATGTATCGATCGACTTCGCAAGACCCGGAAAAGCAAAGAAAACGACGTCGTTAGCGCAAAGCACACCACTTCTTGTTACGCGCGCCATTCCGTTCGGGGCTATTCGCAAAGGCCCGAGCGCTCTCATCCGACGCTCACTCCGACTATGTCCTCTATAGCCTGAAAAAGGGCCTTACAGGGACCTTTGTCCAATGGACTTACCTATGGGCGGGTGTACCATATGCTGGTGGTTGAACGACATGTATTGGTAGGTGACAATGGACATCGAGCCATTATTCGACGCCGTGATCGACCGCCGCAATGGGCAATACAAAGTGTCGATAAGAGACGGAGACATCACTGCAGAGCGTGTATTTTCTTCCGAAGAAACCGCCGAGCAGTTTAGGCAAGATGCCTACAACAGCCTGAAGACGAAATACGCCCAAAAGGGGTTGTGACCTTGCTCTAGGTTCGGTGAGCCTCAAACAAGTAGCTTCTTTCCAACAGGACCGCAGGCGACAATAAACTGGGTCGGTCAGAGAACGTCGATTTTTCCGACCATAGAGCATGCCCAGACCGTCTGGGCCGATGCATCCGAGGTCATGTGCGCAATCGACCAGCAGCGTGGCGTTATGCTCTCGGCACAGCTCCTGCAGAGCTGCCAAGTCAGGCGTGCCTAGTAGGCCAAGATGACAGGGACTGAAGAGAGGGCTTGCGGGCGAGCCAAGTCCGCCAGGGCGGATATTGCGCCTGACCATAGGACCTAAAACGCAAAAAAACAATTTGGAACTAACTTGACGCCCCAATCATTCTTGATTATATACTGAAACCTGTATAAAGGGAAGGCAAATGGAACGGCTTGTCTATGACAACGTCTTCGAGTCACTCGTTGACGACAAGGATGAAGCTGCCGATTTGAGCTTCCGGGCTGCCCTGATCTCCGCTCTCGTCGATCTAATCCAGGATCGCGGGTGGAAACAAGCAAATGCAGCAGAAGCACTAGGCATACCACAGCCAAGAGTTAGCGAGCTGATGCGGGGGAAGGTTCACCTATTCTCCGCTGATAGGCTCATTGGCTATCTGGCCCGCCTCGGCGTTCGCTTCAAACCATCCTTTGAACATCACAGAATAGTCTGCGATGTAGAAATGACAGAGGCCGCTTAACGCGGCCTAAGTTGTCTCTTATATCTTCCTTTGCTTCTTCCGAGCGTTAACCTCTTTCATCATCGCCTTGAAGCGCTCGTCCACCGTCTTCATCGCTGCCCTATCGACCCCGTTTGTGGTTTTGGTGAAAGCGTGCAGCACGAAGACGGTATCGTACTTGGCGCAGTATACTGCTCGGTAAGCCGGACTTCCGTTCTCGATCAGCTCTATCACGCCAGGTCCGATTCCACTTCAATGTTTAAAATCCGACAGGGGATCCTTGCCTTCTTGCACCCGCTGCAGGTCCGTCGCGAATTGGAGGTCCGATCTCCTTCGGAAGAGCCTTCATCGCCTTCAGTGCGGAATTATTGACGTACTCTAAATTCAATTTTTTGGACATTTTCCCTCATCACTTCATAAAACCTCTCTTTCCAGCCACTCGATCCCAAGCCTCGCAAGCTTATTCGATGCGAAAGCCTACCAACAGCGGCAGGTGATCTGAGGCTCGACGTGCAAGCGGATCGAATACAATTGACGACAACCTTACCCGGATTTCCTGCGATACGAAGACATGATCGATACGCAAAAGGGGAAAGCGCGAAGGAAATGTCGGTCGAGGCTTTATTGTTGTCAATAATTGCGCATCTTGAAAGTGCATTGACAGCCGTTTGTAGGCGGAAGTCGAGGGTGTGGCATTCAGATCTCCGCAGACGATTGACGGCGAGGAACGAAACTCGGCATGTCCAATCCAGTCGTCGCCGAACAGCGCTGCGACCTGCCGGATACGGTCGCGGTTGCGAAGCCCTAGGTGTGTATTGAGAACGTTAAGCGGTTGCCCGTGAACATCGACCTGCACCCAGATTGCGCCGCGCGTTTCGCCGATCGAGGGGAGGGGTGCCGCCCTTATCAGGCGCACGGGCAGTGCCGTCAGAATGGCGTCGCCATAGCGTTCTTCCTCGACATGCAGTGCCGGGTGAAAGTGGGCGTTCATCTTTAGCAGCGTCGCAATAGTCGCTGCCTGGTCGACACCGCCGGTTCTTCTTCGGCCGACGTCCAGCTCCTGGAGTGCAATGATGTCTGCTTGAGATTGCGCAATAACATCCGCAATCCGGTTCAGGTCAATTCTGCGGTCCGTCCCGACACAGCTGTGAACGTTGTAGGTGAGAATCTTGATCTCGCGTTGGTCGCGTGGGGGACATGAGGGTGGTGGTGTAGCCATTCAGCCGGAACCCGTCTGGCCCAATTTCGTTCCCAAAGACAAAGACATCAAACGGACGGATCCTTCATGTCGACAAGGCGCATCCTTTTCAATATTTTTCTCGTGTTCGGCCTGCTGCTTGCGGCCTACCTGCTCTACAAGGTCTTCAACCGGTATACCTTTGACGAGATCCTGCAATCGATTGACCGGTTTCCCCGCTGGCGTCTGGTTTCCGGCTTTGCATTTTGTGCTCTTTCCTATCTTTGCCTCACGGGCTTCGATTGGATGGCTTTGCGATATGTTGGCCGGCCGCTGGCCTATCCGAAAGCAGCGATTGCCTCTTTCACCGCGCTTGCGATCGGCCATAATCTTGGCGTGGCCGCCCTGAGCAGCGGCGCCGTTCGATATCGCTACTACACACGATGGGGCTGGACGCTGAGGAGGTCGCCAAAGTCGTCTTGTTTTGCGGGGTAACGGTCATGCTCGGGCTGTCTGCACTCGGAGGCATAGTCTGTCTCATAAATCCGACCGATGTCAGCAAACTGTTGGGTGTGAGCAGCAGCAATCCCTTCTGGATCGGTCTTGGCGTACTGTCACTGCCGGTAGCCTACGTCGTTCTTTACGCCACGGTGCGCTCGCCATTGCGGCTCTGGAAAGGGTGTTTCACAATGCCGAACATCAGACTTGCAGTTGGACAGATCGCGATTGGTACGCTTAACTTCACCTTCGTTGCCGCATGTCTGCATCAGGTCCTGGCAAGCGAGGCGCCGGTGAGCTTCGTCCAAAGCGCAACGGCGTTCGTCCTCGCCAACGTGGCCATTCTTGTCGCTCACGTGCCCGGCGGCCTCGGTGTGCTGGAGGCCACAGTCACGACCGTGCTTCCAGGCGCTGCATCGATCGGGGGGCTCGTGGCATTCCGCGTGATTTATTTCCTGGTGCCGTTGCTGTTGGGATTGCCCGTTTTCGCAATCAGCGAGTTGATAACCCGCAACGTAAAAAAGAAGCGGCTAGACAAGGGTCGCGAGAAACCGTCCGAGCCTCAAGCGCAACTTCTGTAGTGGCCAATAAGGCCGCCGGGGGTCGACAAGCGCGGACCCCGGCAAAAGGCCCGTCGCGCTGCAATCAGGATCGACCTCGTACTCTCTCAAGCCGCGCTCCCGGGTGTTCAGCGCAGCGATAGCTCCAAGCATTGATCGCGACTTCTCCACCTCACGGACCTCGGCAACGCTCGCGCTCAGGTGCTCCGCGATGAGGCGGTGGCGAAGTGACGTAATGGCCTCCTGATGGGCAGCGCAATCGGCTTCGAGTGCGAGATCGCACTCCGTATCCAGGCCTTCTGAACGATTGTTGAGGTTGGAGGATCCCACGCGTACGAAGCGGTCGTCGATGATAATGAGCTTCGAATGAACAGTGATTTCCTCCTCGCCGCCATTGTTGTCAGACGTGACGGCATACATCACCTTCAGTCGATCGAACCAATCGGCGCGCTTCAGACGCCGTATCAGGCGGTCGCGGTTACTACCCATGGCGAACTTCTCGATCCAACCGTGCGAGGTCTTTGTGACGATTATCGCGATCTCAGGCCCGTTCGGCTCCTTCAATCGCCTTGCAAGCGCCCGTCCGACGCCGCCGGACGCAAGATATTGAGTTTCGACATAGATGTATCTCTTGGCTGCGCCAATGGCATCGCGCGTGAGCCGACGTGCCTCATAGCGTCCACGTTTGCCAATGAGGCCAGGTTCGGTCAGGGCGATGGCCGCGGGAGCTTGAACCATGTCGGCCACCAAAGCTGGTCGGATGATCGTCGCATCGATCTCGGAAGACACATTCTCGCTGGTTGCCCTCTTCCAACGTCGTCTGGCCACATCACGGATCATTCCCGCTACCTCACCCGAAACCAGGCATTGAACATCGTGAACAGGCGGGTAGGGAGTACCGTCAGGGGAGAGTCTTAGAGGATTTGCACTCCGGTGGTCGGATTCGTCCCACCGTCTGGCTGTCAGGTCGATGCCACCCATGAAGGCGACACTTCCGTCGATTGAAACGAGCTTCTGGTGGTGGCAAGCACGCAGTGGATGTTTAAAATCGAAATTCAATGAGATCTGCGGATGTCTGGAGATTGGGCTCTGTCGAAACAGCCGCAATGACTTGCCCGAATAGATAGGACCCATCCCCCAAACCAGAATTCTGACCCTTAGTTGCGGGAGGTTATCCACTAGCGACAAGAGACGTTCGCCAAGTGTTTCGGTGCTTGAATGGGGTCGCAGGCGAATATCCGGGTTAAAATCCCAACCAATGATCCAGATCTCGCGCTGCGCTCGCCCAAGCGCGTCGTCGAGCGCAGAAAAGTATGCTTCGCCGTCGATCAGAAATGTAGCCTCATCAGCAACGCCAGTGCGCCAGGCGTTGCGTCCTTGGCGGACGATACTTCGTACAGGCTTTTGACCTGCCAAACGGCTTAGAGAAGGGAAGACAGTCCGGAAGCGATCCGGATTGGGGGCATTGTCTGCCAATCGATACTCGTGCATTTGGCGCTGTTTTTCCTGTAACGTCGTGGCGATTTTGATGTCTCGCGAAACGCGCGCGGCGAGCGGCCTGTTCCAGATCCGGCAAAAAAAATCGAGGGCCAGCTCAATACGATCGCAGTGGTGTCCGCCCAAACGTGCACCGTCCAACGCCGCGAAGGTAACGGCACGCCGGTTCCAACTTGTCGATGACTTGGCAACGGTTGCCCGCTCGATGACAGGGACGAAACGATGCCATCTCGCCCGGATTCACGACGTCCTTTCCTCACCTGCGCCGGGCGTTTGTCAGTTGACGCCTGACCGTTTTGACAGCGACGCCACGCTCCTGCCGAAATTGCCTGTTGTTGGTGTTTCGTGGACCAAAGGGCGCAATATGGAATTTATCAGTCGTTTCGTTGACCAGCCGATGCTTCAGGGGGCTTCGCGGGCACTCCAGATCTGGCATGAGAAAAGCCGGCGCTCCCCGGACGAGCTCGGTCCTGCTTGGGAGCTCATCGTGATTTCGTGCCTGATTGCTGTGAGCTGCTGGTTCCTCTCAGGAACTGGTTGGTTGATTGCGGCAAGTACCTTGATGCTTCTGTCATTGCGCCCCGCCTGGAACCTTCTGGCAGGGCCGAAGCGCGGTGACTATGACGCACGCGCCTATCGCGCAAGGGCGGCCCTCGCAATCAGGAAGCGAGAAACCGAGTGGTCGGTGCGGATGCTCGTGCTCCTCATTTCTGTCTGTCTGCCAATGATTACTCGCGCAGGCGATCAATCCGGAGAATTGTTCATCCTCGGAGCAGGTGTCTGGTTCGTTTTGACTGTTCCCGTGAATGCATATCTGGCCGCAGCCGAACCGCCGAAGCCCAATGATGGTGACTTCGCGTTCACCAGGAGCCGCACGCTGGCAGCTTTCTGACCCACTACTGGCCGGCCTCGGAACCAATCGCCTTTCGCTCCGTTTTCCTCTCGTCAAAATGACGGAGGTTGAAATGCTCTACTACGCTCTTGTATTTTTGGTGGTCGCATTGATTGCCGGTGTACTTGGTTTCGGCGGGATCGCTGGCGCTTCCGCATCGATCGCTCAGGTCCTATTCTTCATCTTTCTGGTTCTTTTTGTCGTCTCAATCGCAATGCGTGTGATCAAGCGATGAAAAATTCGTTGGAATGAGCCTCGCTCGGTGGCGGAAATCCGCCGCCGTGTCTGTTCGTGTGAGTTAGTGAGGAAAGCCTCCAGCTTCGCGATGACGCGCGGAAAATTTGGAGAGACTAGGATGACTGCCGACACTACTGGACGCCCGGTCGCGTTCGACACCGACGAGGACTTACAGGAGCACTTGGCTTTGCTGGAGGCAGATGCTCACGCGGATGATCGGGTCGTACCTGATGCGCTTTCGCGGCGAACTTTTGGGGACGTTCACGCTGATTTTTTAGCAGTACAGGACGAAGTTGAGCATCTTCGTGCAAGGCTTTCCGTTGTTACACGGCAAGCTGAGACTGTAATCCGTTCACGTGCCGAATGGGCGGATGCGAGCGCGCATGCGCAACTCGGTGACTACCCATGGCTGAAACTGGCGGGAGCAATGGTTGGTACCTATGTCCTGGCAAGCCTACTTCGCACCATACCGCTCGGATCAGCACTCACTGCGGCCCTGCCGCTTGTGGCAGCAGCCATTCAACGCCGGACCGAAGGATAAGGACCTCCGACCGCCGCCGGAAGTTCACGTCTGGGTCGATATGATTGTGTTCACCGAGACATTGCCGCCTAGTACACCACGTTTCAGGTCCGAACGTCCCCGCTCGATTTCGACAACCGTATAGAGCTTGTCGTCTCGAAAGGCACTTGCGTTCGATGTGGTGACATCCTCAGCTGGAGCAGCGTCAATCTCCATGAAATCGAGTTCCCGGCTCGCTGCTACAATACGAGCATCGCCAGCGGTTCGGGCCGCAACGATGACAATGCCATGGTTTGTGGCATTGTCCCACCGCGGATCATCTGGTGCGGCGATCGGTTCAAGCCGATAGACATTCAACGGCTCGTCCGGTGAGTACGTCTCGACTGCAGCAGCATCACGGATCTGGGCCTGACTCTCCGTCGAGCGACCAAAGGTCGTTCGACTGGTTGCATTATTAGATTCGTCCTGGCCCGTTTTGACGACGTTCGACATGGCTCGTTCTCCGTAAACTGCGCCTTTTGCTAACCTTGATCGTTGTCTTGCTTCACTTCTGAAATGTCGTAGTTGATGTTCCAGTCCTTGATCTTTTTGCTACCAGGGGGGACCTTGTTCACGGTGGCATCCTGCGATCCGGTGACCACTGCGGGCTTGGCACTTCCAACGCCGTCGCTTTCGCGCTTTGCTTGCGATGGTGCGAAGGCCCCCTTCGCGTCTGTCGCGGGTTTCGATTTCATGATTTCCTCCATTCTCAGTCTTGAACCGACGCGGCCCGACTTGGTTCCCTGGGTATTGCTGGCAATGGAAGGGCGCTAATCCCGTTAAAGGATTTCGGTTTGGAAATCTGCAACCGACGCCTTTCATCGTCCATCACAAGTGCGCGGGCGTTGACGACAGATCCCCAAGTGATTAGCCCGGTACTTCAAGTTCGATCATGAGATGCCGTCGCGCGCGATTGACACGGCTCTTGATAGTGCCGATCGGGCAATGGAAGTGATCGGCCGCCTCCTCGTAGCTGCGCCCATCAATGAAAATGAACTCAAAAGCGCTGCGATACTTGGCCGGCAGACTTGCACATGCCACCTCAAGCTCATGACCGCGAACCCTCCACTCCTGTTCGGGCGCGACGGCTCGCTTTAGCGACAAACCGTCCGCCATCCCAACGATCTCCCGTTTCGCAATCCGATACCGTGTGCAAAAACTGTTGCGCATAATGGTGAAGAGCCACGATTTCAGCCGCGTCCCCTCCTTGAAATGATCAAGGTTCGACAGAGCCTTAACAAGTGTTTCCTGTACAAGGTCATCTGCGTCGTTGGGATGCCTATAGAAAGTACGGGCAAACGCCCGTAGTGCCGGAATGAGCTCGGCAATTTCCTCGCTCATCGAGCCGGGAGAAATGGGTGCGGTCATTATCTCTTCCCCGCAACGGATACTCGAAGAAAAACCTCAAATGAGTGTTTGGTTCCAGCAAAACCGAATTGGTGCGATACCGCACGCTCGGGGCCGACCTCGGTCTATCGGAAGGCTACTATTACCGTCCGTTACCGTACGCGACGTCATGATTGACCTCTAATATATGGAAGTTACGATGGCTCCCGACCAAGCAACGGGAGAATGAATTTGACCTTCATGCGATGGCTTCGGGATGCAGATATGGCGATGCTCTCACGTTAGTTCAGACCTGGTACAAGCATTTTAACGCCAAACCGGACGAAAGAGCTTCCGAGGTACTTTGCGAAGCGGCCATAGATCTCTTTCACCAGGGTCATAACACCCAGGATGAACTGGTCACCCTTCTGATTTCTCGATATCCGGGCCCTGAGCCGATCCTGATCAACGCTCCTACCTCGGCGTCCGTACACTGAGAACTACTGTCGCAAAATTCTTGCCCTGAGTTTAAGAAGCACTGCACCTTCTCTCAGTATTCACGATACCCTGCCGACATTGATCGCGCGGGCAAGGCGCGCGCCCTTATGATGTCAGTATCTGTTTGGCATCGAAGGGGAACAACGCCTCGTCCCAAGCATTCCTTCTCGCCAGTGCAGGAGGACGTCATGCAGCTTCTCGAAACCCATGTGGGCTCTGTTGTCGATGGAAAGCTCACGGTCGAATTTGTCGGCGAGGGAGGCGAACTTGTTTCAGTCAGGGTGGTAACCGATGACCGCAGTCTCGGGGGAGAGAGCGCCGTGCGACGCGCCAAGGAGGTCCTGGTACAGCTTACGGCATTCGGAACCGACGGCAACGCCACCACTTTCGAACCTGTCGCTGCCGCCTCCCGAGCGACTCCGAGCGATCCCACGGAGCGCGACGAGGGACAATAGATGGCTAAGCCCGTTGCACTTGTCACAGGAGCGGGATCGGGGATCGGGCTGGCGACGGCAGAGAAACTGGCGCAAGCCGGCTACGATCTGTTCCTTTTCGATCTGGATCCAAGCGCGCTCGATGCACTCAAGAAGCGCCTTGAAAAAACCGGGACGACGGCAATAGCAATGGCAGGCGACGTCGCGTCGGAGCAAGATATGGAGCACGCGGCAGGTAAAATCTTGGAAGGTTTCGGACGCCTCGATGCGGTCATCGCAAATGCCGGCATAAATGGCGTATGGGCACCGATCGATGACCTCACGTGGGACCTACTTGACCCTGAATAAGATGGTTCCGTTACTGAAGCAGTCAGGGGGAGGAGCGATCGTCATCGTTTCTTCCATCAACGGGGTGCGCACATTCACGACACCAGGTGCAACCGCTTATAGCGCGACCAAAGCCGCCCAAGTCGCCATGGCCCAGCAGCTTGCCCTCGAGCTCGCCCGCCATGCAATTCGCATCAATGTCGTATGTCCTGGCGCGATCGAGACCAACATCGAAGATTCGACCGGGGTTCGACACAGGGAGGAGTCGGAGGCACCGGTGATCTGGCCGGAAGGTACCGTTCCGATCTCGGGAGGGGAGCCGGGGCGGGCTGGCGATGTGGCCGACTCCATCCTTTTCTTGGTGAGCACGTCCTCTCGGCACATCACTGGAAGCCCGGTCTTCGTCGACGGTGGACAGGGGTTGCTGCGATGAAAGACTGGGAATTTTTTTGGGGACCAGCCTCCAATCCCGACGGGTCAACCATCCTCAGGCTTTGGGCGCCGACGCAGGCGCGAATCTCTGTCGCGATCGATGATCGGCAGGTACCAATGGACCGGGCTGATGATGGCTGGTTTCCGTTACGGAAACCTTGGCCGACGATGCGGACTATTGGTTTGTCCTTGCGGACGGCACACGTGTTCCGGACCCGGCCTCACGGCGGCAAAGCGCCGGGGTGCTCGGACCATCTTGCCTCTGGGGATCCGACTTCAATTGGAAGGTACCTTGGAAGGGCCGTCCCTGGGAGGAGGCCATAATCTACGAGATTCATATTGGCACATTTACAGCCGAAGGAACGTTCGCGGCTGCAGAAAAGCACCTGCATCGGCTTGCGGAACTAGGTGTTTCGGCCGTCCAGATCATGCCGCTCGCACAATTTCCAGGCACAAGAGGGTGGGGATACGACGGCGTCTATCCCTATGCTCCTCATAATTCCTATGGTTCGCCAGACGACGTCAAAAGCTTTGTGGACGAAGCCCATCGATATGGCCTCATGGTCTTTCTTGATGTCGTTTACAACCACTTCGGACCAGAGGGGAATTTTCTGCCGCTTTATGCAGCAGAGTTCTTTCGTAAAGACGATCCAACACCATGGGGCCCGAAGATTGCGTTCGAAAGGGAGCCTGTGAGGCGCTTTTTCATCGACAACGTGATCTATTGGCTTGATCAATTCCGTTTCGATGGATTGAGGTTCGATGCCGTAGATCAAATTGAGGGTGCGCCGGGAGACCGGCAAGGAGTAGATGGTGAAAGTCCATTACGATGAAGGTGTAGCGAACCACGTCGGCCCCGAGCCGTGCGAAGGCATCCGCGAGGATGTCGGCGAAGCGTCGGTAGG